>JBJOPY010000138.1:0-9224 GCA_046050405.1 Bacteroidota bacterium
TGGTGGAGGGTGAGATTCGAAACGTACTCAAAGGTTACCGCGTGAACAAGGAAATCAGCAAAATCAGGGATCATATTTTGATCTGTGGCCTCGGCCGGAATGGCAGACAAGCCGCGATCGAACTGATCGCAGAACATGTCCCCTTCGTCGCCATCGAAATGAACCAAGAGGTCATCGACCAGTTCCTACAGGAATACCCGGACTCGCTCGTCATCAGAGGCGATGCCACTGACGAGGATGTGCTGCGCCATGCAAGGATTCACACCGCCAAAGGCGCGATCTGTGCACTCTCCGATGACGCAGCGAACGTGTTCGTGACCCTGAGCATCCGCCAATTGAATTCGTCGGTTCCCGTTGTGGCGAGGGCCAGCAATGAAAGCACGATCAAGAAACTGGAAATTGCCGGGGCAAATAAAGTGATCCTCCCAAACGTCCTCGGCGGTCGGCAAATGGCGAAGGTCCTCACCAAGCCGGCACTGATGGATTTCGTGGACCTGGTGACTGGGCGTGGTCAGTTCCACTTGAACCTGGAGATGATCGAGTGTTCTGGCAGGCACAAACTGGTGGGGAAGACGCTGCGGGAATTGGACATTCGATCACGAACCGGCGTGTTAGTGCTCGGTTTGCAAGATGAAAAAGGCGACTTTCAGATGAACACTGATGTGAATCAGCCCATCACTGACAAGGAAAAATTGTTTATCATCGGGACCGACGAACAAGTCAAGAACTTTTGGAGGGAGTTCACCTGATTCGAGGCCGGGGATCTGCTGCCGCTTCGCGAAATGGGGGAGCCACGGCGGAAGATCTGATTCTTGTTCGGGCAACAACGATTTTTCATTTGGACATGCGATGAAACTACCTTGAGAAAGATCTCCATACTCTGGCGAACCTTGACGGCCCGGAAGGTCTGGAACATGTTCTTGCTGGCCTGTTCATTCCAGTTGGCACGGTTGACACGCAAGCCCATTCATTGGGGAAACCCCGCCAAGATAGGGGTGGAGCCCACCACCAGCTGCAACCTTCGCTGCCCAGAATGCCCCTCGGGCTTGCGGTCTTTTACGCGTCCGACAGGGATGCTTGACATGGCTTCCTTCAGGGAGATGACAGACAGCCTGTGCAAGGACTTGGTGTACATGCTGATTTATTTTCAAGGGGAACCGTATCTGAATCCGAATTTCCTGGCAATGGCATCGTATGCCGCCCAGCGAGGAATCTATGTCGGAACGAGCACCAATGGGCATTATCTGACCGACTCGATTGCCAAGGCCACCGTGGAGAGTGGTTTGCATGAGGTCATCGTTTCCATCGACGGTGCTACCCAGTCCACCTATCAGCAGTACCGCATAGGCGGGAGCCTGGAAAAGGTTAAGGAGGGCACCCGAAGGCTAGTGGAGTGGCGTCAAAGACTACAATCGAGGACTCCGCACATCATCCTGCAATTTCTGGTCACCGGTGCAAATGAGCAGGAGGTCGATGAGGTCAAAGCATTGGGCGGTGAGTTGGGGGTGGATCGGGTCGTCTTCAAGACGGCCCAGATTTATGACTTTGAAAACGGGCATCCACTGATCCCGCAGGATGAGCGGTTCTCCCGTTACAAGAAAGGCAGGGAAGGAAAATATATCCTCAAGAACAAACTGAGGAATCAGTGTTGGAAGCTGTGGATGGGTGCCGAGATGACTTGGGACGGTCGCATATTGCCATGTTGTTTCGACAAGGATGCCCAGTATGAGATGGGAAAATTGTCGGAAGCCAGTTTCCGCTCCATTTGGCGCGGCGCTGGATATGTGGACTTCAGATCACGGTTGGTCAGGTCCCGGCAATCCATTGCGATGTGTACCAATTGCTCGGAGGGAGGGCAAATATGGGCATGATTTCGTTTTACCATTGATCGAGGGCCGGAAATCCAAACAATTGGTACAATTTTTTTACGAGGAGATGGGCAATCGGAGCTTGAAGCAGCCACCGGGTGATGAGGGTTGTTTCCGAAGGGGCCTTGCCCGCTTGGCGGTCAGGATTCCATGGACCCGGATCCGGATGATTGCAGGGATCTTTATGCAAATCCCGCTTTCATCTTCTCTGTGTTGTCTGCCACGCGGAGAGACTCCACGACCTCGTCAAGGTCACCGTTCATGATCGCCGGCAAATTGTAAAGCGTAAGGTTGATCCGGTGGTCGGTCACCCTGCCTTGCGGATAGTTGTAGGTGCGGATCTTCGCGCTGCGATCCCCTGTGGAGACATACGTCTTTCTCAGCTTGGACTGGACTTCCAGTTTTTTCTGCAGCTCCAGGTCATAGATCCTGGCGATCAGGATCTTCATCGCCTTCTCACGGTTCTTGATTTGGGATTTCTCATCCTGGTTTTGTACTTCGATTCCGGTGGGAATGTGACGAATGCGAACGGCCGACTCCGTCTTGTTCACGTGCTGACCTCCAGCCCCGCTGGCTCGGAAGACATCGATGCGAATGTCTGTGGGATGAATGTCGATATCCACCTCTTCCATTTCAGGCATGGCGGCAACAGTCGCGGCGCTCGTATGGATCCGCCCTTGCGACTCCGTGGCGGGAACGCGTTGTACGCGGTGGACACCCGACTCAAACTTCATGATGCCATAGGCGTCTTCGCCTGCGATGGTCATCACGATCCTGCTGAAGCCACCTGCCTTGCCCTCCTCGAAGTCGTTCAGCTCGGTTCTCCAGCCCTTTTTGTCCGCATACCGGCAGTACATTCGATAGAGATCCCCAGAAAAGATGCAGGCTTCATCCCCGCCTGTGCCAGCGCGTATTTCCAGAATCACATTGTTGCTGTCTTCAGGATCCCGCGGAATCAGCAGATGTTTTAATTCTTCCTCGGCCTCGGCCACCTTCGGTTCGAGGAGGAAGATCTCCTCCTTGGCCATTTCGCGCATTTCGGGATCTTTCTCCGTGTTCAGGATCGCCCGGGTATTCTCCAAGCTCAATCGGAGGTGCTGTAGACGGTGCCAGGTTTTGACGATGGGGCTCAAGTCCTTGTATTCCTTGCTGAGGATTTTGGAGCGCTTCATGTCAGACAGCACCTCAGGCTTGGTGAGTTCGTCACCGACCTCAAGATAGCGTGCTTCGATGGCTTGCAATTGCTCGAACATAAATAATCAACGATCAATGAAATGTATGAAAATGAAAAACCATTGCAAACTGCCCTGGCTGCTGAGAAGAGACTCCCGGCAGTGGTGGATTTTCAAGTTGCGCTAATGCATGCGATGGAATACTGGACGGATCATTTTCGATTGGTTGGGCAGCATCACTCGCTGTCGAGTGGATACAAATCTATTTCATTTCCCCACAAGATGAAAATGAAATCCTTGCCTCCCACAAAATCGATTAGCTTTTCGGGGCGGTCGAAGTGGATCGTTTGGTATTTCTTGGAGAATAGATTGTAAATGAAAAGATCGTGCTCACCGATGTAAACCAGGTTTTCATCAAATGTACATAAGCGCTTCCATCGGAATCCCAAGGTGAAGCTGAGGCTGTATTGATAGATTCCATAAAAGTCAAAGATGGTGACCTTCTGCGAGGAACTGTCCACTGCAAAAACCAGATTCGATTCGTTCAGCACGATATCCCACGGTTCGGTAAGGCTTCCGCTGCCATAGTCCAAGCCACCAAACGAGCGTTCCAACATGCCGTTGGTTTTGAACTTGTAGATCCGGATGTCGTCCTGGTTCAGGAAGTACAACTCTCCGGATGGCCCCACGGCAAAACTGATCGGCCAGAACGACTCGACGTCAGCACTCAGGAGGTTGGATTCCAACATGAGGAAATTGATATCCTTCAAGACCTTGAGATTGGTATTTAGCTGAACGAGACGACGGTTCATCTGATCCAGCATGAAGATATTTTGTCGGTTGGGAACCGTGATTTTCGACGGGAAGTTGAATCCTTCCTCTCCGATTCCTTTCCCTCCGATTGTCTGCACGGAGTCGTAACCCGTCATTTTGAAATATTTGTAAAGTTTATGCTTGCCTGGCTGCAATAAATAGACATTGCCTTCTTGATCCGCTTCGAGGTCGGTGATACCTGTCGGAATGTTGCTGATGACTTGGCCGGGTCGCCGAAGCAACGATTCAGCGTTCGTCTGGCCGGGGAGGAGGGATGGGAATGGAACTGCCATCCATGAGATAGCGAAAAAGACGGGGGCCATTTGCATCCACCTGCAGGTAGGAGAAGTGAATGACCCAATCACCGAGGTTGATATATGCTTTCTCGTTTTCCAGCGCATGGTACTTGGGCAAATGCCGATGACCGAACACAAAGTAATCAATTTGGGGATTTTTTCTCAATGTTTCCTTTGCAAAGACCAGGAGGTACTCCCTTTCTCCATGGTCGATGGCATCCGTATACCCTGCCTGAAGCCTGCTTTTTCGCGAGAAATACTCTGCAAGCCCTATGCCAAAGTTGGGATGCAGCCGGTGGAATGCCCACTGTGCGAGCGTGCTGCGAAAGATTTTTTTCAGCAGCTTGTACTTGTGGTCTCCTGGCCCCAGGCCATCGCCATGGCCGATGAAGTAATTCTTCCCTGCCAGGGATCGCAAGACTGGTTGATGGTGAATTGTCGCGCCAAATTGCTCGTGGAAGTACTTCTGCAACCACATATCATGGTTTCCCACAAAGTAGTGAATGGCAATGCCGGCATCCGCAAACTCGCAAAGCTTCCCCAAGATTCGGCTATAGCCTTTTGGGATGGCTCTCTTGTATTCGAACCAGAAGTCGAATACATCGCCCATCAGGTACAGTTCAGAAGCCTCGGACCTGATGGCATCTAGCCACCGTACAAAATGCCGCTCCCTGACAAGGCTGTGCTCCGCATCGGGTGCACCCAGATGCAGGTCGGATGCGAAGAATATTTTTTTCGACTTGGTCAAATCTAGGCAAAGATAGTTTATTCATGAGATAGAGGTAAAAGCCGCCCTGTTGCAGGTTCTTCGAGCGCCTCTAGATTGATTGTTGATCGGAGGAAATGGGGTCGAAGTCGGCGCTGGAGACTCCGATGGCTGCTGCAAAAAGAGAACAGCCTGCAAGCCTACCTGCAGGCTGTTCTCCATTTTGGATGACCGATCACTTTCCCACCTCTGGGGGAGGGGGAAGATCGGGGATTTGCGTCTTTGGCACCTCGGCCTCCTTTGTGGGAGCTTCCAGTTTTTGTTCCATCTTGTCAGTACGGGGCGTGGGTTCCGGCTCTGAAGGATCTGGAAATGGCCTCGGCCCGATCAGGGTTTTCAAGTCGTCCTTGAAGATGACCTCCTTCTCCAGCAGCGTTTTTGCGACGATTTCCAAGGCATCGCGGTGCTGAATCAGCAAGGTCCGCGTCCGCTCGTATGCACCTGATATCAGTGCCCTGACCTCCGTATCGATCTGCGAAGCCATTTCCTCGGAGTAAGGCCTTCGGAATGAAAACTCCCCGTCATGATCGACAAAGGACACATTTCCGATCTTCTCGTTCATCCCATAGACCGTCACCATGGCGTAGGCCTGCTGTGTCACCCGTTCCAGGTCGTTTTGTGCGCCCGTGGTGATCCGTCCGAAAATCAAATCTTCAGCGACCCGGCCGCCCAGTGCGACACACATCTGGTCCATCATCTGCTCTACGCTGTAGAGATACTGTTCCTTGGGCAGGTACTGTGCATACCCCAGTGCAGCAACGCCGCGTGGTACGATGGTCACCTTGACCAGCGGATAAGCATGCTCGAGAAACCATCCTGCCACTGCATGGCCTCCTTCATGGTAGGCGATGATTTTCTTCTCATCCGGCGAGATGATCTTGTTCTTTTTCTCCAGGCCGCCGATCACGCGGTCAATGGCATCCTGGAAGTCGATCATCTCCACCGCATCCTTGTTTTTACGGGCAGCGATGAGGGCGGCTTCGTTGCACACGTTCATGATGTCCGCGCCGACGAAGCCGGGAGTCTGGGAGGCGAGTTTGGCAGCTTCCACATCATCCCCAAGCTTGATGTTTTTCAAATGCACCTTGAAGATTTGTTCCCTGCCCTTGAGGTCAGGCCGGTCGACGCTGATCTGGCGATCGAATCTTCCGGGTCGAAGCAAGGCAGGATCCAGGACATCGGGACGATTTGTGGCAGCCATCAGGATGACGCCCGTGTCACTGTTGAACCCATCCATTTCCACGAGCAGTTGGTTCAGGGTGTTTTCGCGCTCATCATTGCCCCCGGTGATGTTGTTGCGGCCGCGGGCACGTCCGATCGCGTCGATTTCATCGATGAAGACGATGCAGGGAGCCTTGTCTTTGGCCTGCTTGAAAAGATCCCGCACACGGGCTGCACCGACCCCGACGAACATTTCCACGAAGTCTGAGCCGCTCAGGGAAAAGAACGGAACCTTGGCTTCGCCGGCCACTGCCTTGGCAAGCAACGTCTTTCCCGTACCAGGAGGCCCCACGAGAAGCACGCCTTTGGGTATGTGTCCGCCGAGCCTGGTGTATCTGGCCGGATCCTTGAGGAAGTCAACGACTTCCTCGACCTCCTCCTTGGCCTCTTCTAATCCTGCGACATCATTGAAGGTCACCTCCACTTTGTTTTCCTTGTCATATAGAAGTGCTTTGGACTTCCCGATGTTGAATATCTGGCCACCTGGGCCGCCGCCGCCAAGCCTGCGCATGAAAAACACCCATACCGCCACCAAAATCCCGATCGGGATCAAAATTTGAAGCAGGCTTCCGAGGTAGTCCGTCTTCGTGACGGGGGTCACCGTGAGGTTCTTTTCCACGCATTTGTCCATGATGGACTCGGCGGATGCGCCTGCGCTGAACGAGAACTGCGGTGTGCGATGATCGAGGCGGTAGTTTGGGAACTGCTTCTTGAATTCATCCAGCTTCATCGCCTCTGGCGTGAGATAGATTTCGAATTCCTCTTTGTTGACCACCACCACGCTGTCCACGTAGTTGGCTGGAATCAATGTATTGATGAAGTAGCTCGGGGAGATTTGCCTCGTGCCACCACCCGTGGGAAAGAAGTAGGTGGCCACCACGATAAAGAGGAGGATTAATGCATAGATCCAATAGAGATTGCCCGATCCTTTCGAAAAGCCCCTCCCGCCAGGGGGATTGTTTTGATTTTCTGGTTTTCCAGCCATGTGTCTTTGTGATCAAAGGGTAATTGTAGCCCGCTTCCATTCTCTAAAGGCGAGCGAAGTTAAGTTTAATTCATTGTTTAAAGAAAAGCCAGCACGGATGATTCATCCTGCTTTTTGCATTTTTTCGGTGGGGAACTAGACAATGAAAGGTCAATTTTCCGATCATACAGGGGTTAGAACTTGGATCATGGGTTTTTGTTTGGAATCGTCCGCTTACACCGCACGTTCAAGATCGAAATCCCCCTTGCCAGGGGATGACCCTCGCCAAGGCCGCTATCCAGGCTCGGGAAAGCGGTGGGCATCAAGGAAAGCAAGGCGCATTGGGAACCTGCATGAAACCCTTGTATGGATATCCAGCATGTTTCAAAGTGCCCCTTTCCAAACCAGGATTTTCGATTGGAGAAGGTTGTCAGTTGGGCATTAACGTTCGGGCCGGGAATCCGTCTTCGGATTCTCCCTTAAATTCGCGCCATGCAAGTCATGAAATTTGGAGGTGCATCCATAAAGGATGCGCATGCCGTCAGGAATGTCGGCAAGATCATCGGGCGATTCGTTCCGCAAACGCGTTTGGTCGTCGTCATTTCGGCAATGGACAAGACGACGAATCACTTGGAGAGATTGGCTTGGATGGCACGCGACAGCCGTGAGACGGACACTTGGGAGCAATTTTCAAAGATCAAAGGCTTCCATTTCGGGATCATTGACCAGTTGTTCGGTATCGAAAGTAGCGAGGCAAGGGAGCAAGTGGAGGGATACTTCTCCGAAATCGAACGCATCTGCCGGGGAATCCTGCTACTGAATGAGTTCCCGAACCATACCTATGACCGTATCGTAGCCTATGGGGAGTTGTTGTCTTCTTGCATCGTATCAAACTACTTGGTTCAAGAGGGGTACAAGGCCGCCATTACCGATGCACGGCGAATCATCAAGACGGACGCTAGTTACACCCAGGCAAGGGTGGTCTGGTCATTGACGAATGATAATCTTCACAAGATCGTACTTCCACTGTTGGATCAGTATGATTTGGTAGTCACTCAGGGTTTCATCGCCAGCAGCACCGAGGGCAAGGTTACCACCCTCGGGCGCGAAGGCTCTGACTACACCGCCTCCATCTTTGCACAGGGTCTTGGAGCCGAGAGCCTCACTGTCTGGAAAGATGTGAAAGGCATTCTCAATGGGGATCCACATATCGAACCCCAAACCGTCAAGCTCGCCGCCCTCAGCTACGAGCGGGTGGTCGAAATGACCTTCTATGGGGCTAGCGTCATCCATCCGAAGACCATCAAACCCATCCGAAACGCAAATATTCCGATGTATGTCAAGTGTTTCAAGGACATGCAGCTTCCCGGAACGGTCATTTCCTCCGAGGGTGGAAAGCTGCAAAATGATCAAGTCTGCATTCGCGTGGTCAAGCAGGGGCAGGCCTTGCTCAGAATTCAGCCGCTCGACTTCAGCTTCATGGAGGCCTCGCTCATCCATAAGATCTTTGAAAATGCGGCTCTTGCCCGCATGGAAATCAATCTTGTTCAGACCAATGCCATCTCGTTATGGGTCTGTGCAACTTACAATGATGCCACCATCAGTGAATTTCAATCGCTGCTGCTGGATGAATTTTCATTCACCACCCAACTGGGTTTGGTGTTGAAGATGTTCATCAACTATGGGGTGGAAGAGTTGAATGCCGTGTCAAATGCAGTTCTGGTGCAGCGGGTGGAAAACAAACTGCTTGCTGTGATGGAAGCTCAAGGGAGCCTGTAAGCGGAACGGTGGGCTGGACGCAGCCAGCAGGCAGTGAATTATAGGTGGCCAAATCTGTACAAAACGCTACATTTGGCCACCTATAAGTATCCATATACAAGCTAATATTCTCATTATCAATTGATTTCTGTAATAGTTTGTTTGTAAATCAGGTTGGATTCTGTTATGCTTGGGCGTAGGGATATCTTGCAGCTGACAGGATTCCAAGGCAATAGGCAGGGGACAAAATGTTCACCTGATGGACGCAGGAGGCATTATTCCACGAAGGGATGTGACCCCGAACCCCGGAAGGATGGACCATAAGTGGCCAAATCTGGATGAAATTCTATTGGCCACTTATATGAT
>JBJOPY010000139.1:0-9528 GCA_046050405.1 Bacteroidota bacterium
TTTAAAAGATCGGGCATGCCTGTACGCTCCCGGGCCTCCATCAGGAGGATCCAAACGGCGGATGCCGCCGTGCATCTGTAGCAATGGCCCAAAAACCCAGGTCGCCTAGCCTAGATCTAGATATAAGGTAATCGCATACGATGGTCAAAACGATGAAATCAAGTTTCCAAGAAAGAAAGGCGTCGGCAATCCAGGTTCTTCGGGACTTGGCGGGCGGGACATGGACAGACTACAATGTCCATGATCCAGGCATCACCCTGCTGGAGCACCTGGCATATGCCATCACCGACCTGGAGTACCGCCTGGGCTTCACAGTACCTGAGTTGCTGGCTGGAAACCATGAGGATTCCAATCCTGGCATGTTCGACATGGAGGAGGTACTGAGCAATGCTCCTGTGACCGATCTCGACTGGCGCAAGGTCATCGCCGACATTGAAGGCATCCGCAACGTGGAGTTGCGAACCGCTTCCAATCCAAGCCCTGAACTGTATTTCGACCCATCCACCTGGCAGATGGTTCCAAAGCCCCAAGTCGAGGATGCCGGGCTGGAGCAGGTTGCGCTCAGCGGCCTTCACGAATTGCGTTTCGATGTAGATCCCAGCGAACCGGCACCAAGTCTGGACTCCTTGCTTCGGCAGATCCATGACAAGTATTATGCCCTGCGTGCAGCGGGTGAAGACCTCCATCTGGCTTGCGCGTTAAGTCCTGCGATGGCCGTGCTACGTTCCGAAATCGACCTCGCACCCCGCACCTACGTTGAGGATGTCATGGCGGAGATTCTGTCCCGAATTTCGGTGTATCTCAGCAACCCGCTGACCTTCAAATCCTTGAAATCACTTGTGGATTCGGGGGAGTCGAGCGATATGATCTTTCAGGGGCCCCTCTTGGACCATGGTTTCCTGGAGGATGCGGAGATGGATGCGCGGCGCATCCGCTCCACCATCTATCTTTCGGAGATCGTCTCGATCTTGAAGGGCATCCCCGGCGTTATGGAGATCAGGGAAGTATCCCTGAAGGGCAATCAATTCAGTAAATCCTCGCATGAAGCATCTCCCTACTGGATCATCGAGGTAAAAGATGGCTTTGCAGCGCAGCTGGATATTGTAAATTCCATCATTGGAACTCGATTGTACAAAAACGATGTCGAACTTACCTGGGATCCTGTCAAGGTGGTTTCCCTGTACAAGGAGAAACTAGGCTCCCCGAAACTGATGAACCAGAAGGGGAAATGGATCCAACCCCCAGTTGTTCGCGACCGAGATGTAGCAGCGTATCCCTCGCTGCAGCATGACCTGCCTGACAACTATGGGATCAATGCAACTGGCTTGCCTTCGGATGCCTCCGTGGACAGGCAGGCGATGGCCCAGCAACTCAAAGCCTATCTCAGCCTGTTTGAGCAGGTGCTTGCAAATTTGTATGCACAGGCAGGTAACTTGGGGAGGCTCTTTTCCTTCCGCAGCCAAGATCAGACTGGATACTATGCAGGTGACATTTCCGACATTCCCGACCTCGCGGATTTATGGGTGGCCGGAAAATCTTACGCTGAAGATCTGCCCAGCATCACACAGAGTCCTGAATCTCCCCATGAGCCTCTCCGGGGATTGCTTTCCAAAAACAAAATCTTGAATCACCTGCTGGCAAGGCATGGGGACTCGCTGCGGAATTTCGGGAGAACATCCCCCGCCATCGGAGGCACGGACATGGCCTCGGCAGTGACAAGGAAGATGAGGCTTCTCCAGGGTTTGGCAACAGACATTGCAGGCAGGGGCAAGGGTCCGAGCATCCACCCTGGAACACCGAATGGAACACTTGAAACCCGCATCGCAACGAAACTGGGTATTGATCTGATTCCTCAGAACCAGAAAGGCCAAGCGTTCTACCTGGTAGACCGCATCCTGCTGCGTCCCATAGAGGCTGACTATGCAGCAGGTCAACCGCTCTTTTGGTACTACAGGTATCCGATCAAAGAAGGAAAGATCCTTGGAAATTCCTCGGAAATGACCTTTACGCCACCCAGGGAACCTGCTCCTTGGCAGCAGCACCTCAGTCCATTGAAAGTGCAGGAGGAGATTTGCGTTTTTGGTGCGGGGAAGCGAAACATCCCTCCACAAGGCATCGCCACCGTCAATCGGGTGGATGCCAACGGATATCCAACATCGGTGGAAATGGACTGGGAAACCTATACCCAGAACCGAACGGTTTCCGATTGGAACTGGCTCCGCACCCAGACCTATCGCGGGGATCCGTGGTCTCTGCAAGTGGTCTTTGTTTTCAATGGGGATGTGGCTCCCTTTAATGACCTGGATTTTAGGAAATACGTGGAGCAGACGATATTGGATGAGACACCCGCCCACCTCACGGCATGGGTGAGGTGGCTGGACGGTGAAGGGTTTTCCCTCCTGCGGCAGTACGATCATGAATGGAAGAAAGAGCTGCCGAATTACAGCCGGGGCAGCGTGGCATGCAATTCCCAGCCACAACAGCTCATTCCGGCTCCGAAGCACCTTCGGCTTCGCGGCTTTCGAAATGCCGTCATTGACTTGGCATTCGAGGAGGGGGCAACCTTCCCCTTGGATGAAGTGGAGGTGTGGGTTCACAAAGCCTACTATCCGGCCTTTGTCGTCCAGGAAACGACGCTCGTCAAAATAATCTCAGGGTCAAGCATTCATCTTTTCATTCCCGAGCCTGAGTGTGGGGTCAGGTATGAACTGTGGAAGATAGATGGAAATGATAGAACCCGAGCGGGATTCCTAGAGATGCAATCGCAAGATGGAGAGACCATAACCGATCAAAAGGAGGGTGCGGAAATCTCCGTCGGAATTGTGCTCAGCCAACCCACCCTGAATTTAGGCCTGAACGTGTTCGAGGTGATTGCCGTCAAAAAGCGCACAGGACTGACGGCGACCTTGAGAACCCAAATCAGGGTGATGATACCACTGGAAGAAGTGGGGATCGTGATCACTGACCCGAACAATAAAGATTATCCGCTCGGGGGGACAGATCCCATTCCACTGGCCAAGGGCGGCTACCTGACCGTGGCTATTCCCAATCCTGGGTTTGGAGTGACGTATCAAGTCTGGAAGATAGTGAGTAAAGTCAGAACCCTGATCGGATTTCTACCCCGGCCCGCTTTCATCGGGGAGGCGCAGATTGCCAAAGGCGAAGGTCGCGACCTTATTGTTGGGCCGATGGACAAATTGAAGGATTTCGAGCTCAATGAAAGAAATCTGGGTTCCGGCCTGAACGAAATCGAGGTGCTAGCCGTCAAAGACCAGCCTGGTAATGTTGCACCTGCGAAGACACAGTTCAGCGTATTTGTCGGCTAACTCCTGAAATGGTCAGTTTGCAACGGCACTCCATCGCCCGCGAAAACCTCCGCATCCATCTTGGATCGGAGGAGGAGGCTAGGATGGCCTTTGAGCTTTTTTCAGACCTGGCCAAGAACGAATTGCCCGATTTGATGTGCCAAGTCTTGGATGGCTTGATGGCTCCCGATGTATTCTATTCCATTCCCAAGGTTTACATCGCCCTTGGCGAACTCGATCCCCATGACCTTCGGGGCTCCTTTTTGCGGCGATTTTTGATGGAGTTTGAGGCACAAGTGAAGTCCGCCGCCGCCCTCTTGGGTCCCATCCAATCGCCTCGTCGCCATGTGGAACTGCTGGAGGCCATCCTGCTGCATGGAGTCAGTCCCTGGTGGGCCTCTCCAGAGGCCACCAAGGCACTGTCCTTGCAAGCAAAATGGCAAACATTGCTAGAGGAAGAACCTGCTGCGGCCATGGATTTGCTGCAGGCGGTCATCCGATCGCCTGAAGCATTGAAGCGTTTGGTGGATGCGCTTCCCGATGACTTCCTCGTGCGCTTGTGGAATTCAGTGGCGGTGCGCATCGGCTGTGCCGCAATGAACGGGGAGGCGGTTCGCGGCAACCTCCAAGCCATTATAGACAAGGCGGGGAGGGCATTCTGGAGGACCTTGTTTACACTTGCATCGAACGGGCTGCAAGGAAAGAATTCTACCGCATTCCTATACGAGAGCGCAAAGCATCTGTCCGAATGGCTTGAATCTGCCTACCCTGGCGCAGAAAGTGTTGAAAAGCGGACGGAATTCACTTTACTTGCCGCAGCGAGGAAGCCCTACATCCCCTCCAAAAGCCTCGACCAACTGCTCTCTTTGCTGGAATCCTTGGCAGATTCTGGGTGGAACCTGTCCCCGATTCCCCCGGATAGCATGAAAGAGTTGATCGAGGGACTGGAATCCATGATTGATTCCGCGAAAGATTCGCCCGCATTCCCCTCCGAAAGGTTGAAAACGATGGTGGCATGGCTGGAATCCCTGGCAGATTCTGGGTGGAACCCGCCTCCGATTCCCCCGGAAACCCTGAAGGAATGGATCGCGTGGTTGGAATTCATGGTCGATACCATGAAGGATTCGCCCACATTCCCCTCTGAAAGGTGGAGAACGCTGCTCGCCCGGCTGGAGTCCCTCGCAGACTCGGAACGGAACCCGTCCCCGATTCCATCGGAGACACTGAAAGAGTCCATCGATGGATTGAAATCCATGCCCCGTCCCACTGCTATAGGCGATACCGCACCCCAACCCAGTGCCGAAGTGCAACGTGCATTGACCGCCATCATTGCCTTGCTGAACCTCTCCCGGGAGGATGCCGCAACCCTCATGAAGGAGACGATGTCACAATGGGCCTCCGGCAATACAAAGGCCATCCGGAACGCCACCGAGCGGATTCGCCTCCTGTCCAAGCACCGGAAGCCCGAACAGGACTTTCCGGCCAGCACCCTCTATCCTGTGAACTGTGGCCTGATCCTGCTCACGCCCTTCCTCTCGACCTTTTTTGCCAGTTTTGATCTGCTGGACGAAGACGGTGCCTTCCTGGGCGAGGAGGCGCGGGAGGCGGCAGTCCTCCTGCTCCGGTTCGTTGCCGACCTGGATCCTGACGTGGGCCTGGAGGAATTGATCCTGCCCAAACTGATGTGTGGGATGCCTGTGACGGCCTCCGTGGACTTGCAAGCAGGATTCCCGGAAGGTTGGCTGGCAGCCACCGAAGAGTTGATCCAGGCTGTCCAGGTCCATTGGGAGGCAGTCAACGACCTCAGTCCCGATGGATTCAGGCAGGCCTGGCTACGCAGGCCAGGCCTGCTTTCACAGCGCGACGGCAATTGGCTCCTACAGGTGGAGCGCCAAACGCATGACATCCTGATGGACAGCCTGCCATGGAGCCTCACCCCCGTCTGGACGAGCTGGATGGAGCGGCCCATGGTCGTGGAATGGTAAGCAGTACGAGGCATGACCACAGAACCCATAGCGACCATCACCGAGGCCAACGCGGCCACCCTTCTGGCGGAAATCGCCTGGCTGGATCAGATCATGCTCTCCCGCTACCACTCCCATTTCGCAGATGAGCCGAACTGGGTTCCCTTCGAGCAGTTCGAGCCCCCCATGATCACCCTTGCCACAGCGGGCAGCTACGGCCGGTTGGTGCTGGAGGAGAGCCTCAGCCCACGGGAGCGACTGGTCTTGATCCTCGCCCTGGTCTCCCATGTGCGTCCCGACCAGCTCGACCCTCTCCTCACACTGAACACATTGATCAACAAGCCGGTCTCAGCCTTCGGAGGGCATCCTGGAATCAATTCGGTTCCATTCCTCCCGACCATCGAGACCGCGCTGTGGTTTCTGGCACCGCTGGACCTGGCGATGCGCTTCGAATGCCAGCACATCTTCAGTGCGGACCATGTCTTCCACCGCAAGCGCATCATCGCCCTCGCCGATCCCGGTGGCTTGCACACCGAGTTCGGGAGGCTGCTGTCGGTGCCCCCGAATTGGGTCCACCTCCTCACCTCCGGCACTGTCCCCAAGGCCCAGTATTCGCCAGATTTCCCTGCGGACTCCCTCACAACCCAAATGGAGGAGGAGGACATCGTGCTTTCCCGCCAAACCTGGGAGTCCATCCGAGAGGTGCAATCCTGGCTCAAGCACCGGGAGCGGCTGCATGGACTTCCGAATCTGGGGAAGCGCATCCGCCCCGGGCTGCGAATCCTTTTTCACGGCCCGCCCGGGACAGGCAAATCCCTGCTCGCAGCCTGGCTCGGAAGACAGGCGAGGATGGAGGTTTACCGCATCGATCTCAGCATGATCGTGAGCAAGTGGATCGGCGAGACGGAAAAGAACCTTGGCAAAGTCTTCGACAAGGCCAGCGACGAGAATTGGATCCTGTTCTTCGACGAAGCCGATGCCTTGTTCGGGAAACGCACCGATGTGAGCAGTTCCCATGACCGCTACGCCAACCAAGAGGTGGCCTACCTGCTGCAGCGCGTAGAGACCTTTCCGGGCCTGGTGATCCTTGCCACCAACCTCAAGGACAACATCGACGCCGCCTTCACCCGGCGGTTTGATGTGATGGTGCATTTCCCCAAGCCAGGCCCCTATGAGCGTGAGCTGCTATGGCGTACAGCCTTTGAACCCGTCATCTCGCCCGGCCCTGGCTTTGATTATGCGGATTTCGCCAAAAAATATGAATTGAGTGGCGGGCAGATCGTGAACATCGTGCGGTACGCTACCTTGGCGGCCTTGGATTTGGGTGGTTCGAACGGGCAGATCGTAGTGCCTGAAGAGGTGATTTTGAAGGGCATCCATCTGGAACTGGGAAAGGAAAGCATTTATCTGAGGTATTGAAGGTTTCCATGGGCGAAAATCTCAAAAACCAACCCTTGGAATTTGAAAAGGCGGTCTGTGCCCTGATGGAACAGGATTACTGCATTCTCGATGACTTCCTCGATCCCTCCGATACGCAAGGGTTGCTCGATGCCCTGCAGCAGAAGCAGCAAAGCAACCCATTCAAACCAGCGGGAATCGGGCGTGGAACTGAGTTGCAACACAATCCTGCGATCCGTGGAGACGAAATCATGTGGCTGGAAAACAACGAAACTGAAGCGAGGATCAGGAGATTGCTGGACAAGGTGGAGGGCATGATCGCGTATTTCAATCAGAGCTGTTATGCGGGGATTCGGGATTATGAAGCCCATTTTGCGATTTACCCGCCGCAAGCCTACTACCACCTGCATTTGGATCAATTCCAGGGCAGCGGACATCGGCGATACACCTTCATCTTCTACCTCAATTTCGATTGGAAGGTGGAGCATGGGGGTTGCCTCCGCATCCACCCAGGCCCTCGTGACGGAGGAACCGTAATTGACATTGCCCCAGTCGCCGGGAGATTCGTCTGCTTCCGCAGCAATGCCATTCCCCACGAGGTCCTGGTCACCCACCGGCACCGGTACAGCGTCACCGGATGGTGGCTGAACCAGGAGAAAACCCTGGGATTCCTATAGCCATTCCTTCCAGGTTTCTGGAATGGAGTTTGACCCGGTCTGGATATTGATGCGCAATTTGATTGCAAGGATTGGTTTCCAGGGGATTGTGATGAATCATTTCCTGCAATTCCACTCCTCCGGCCCTCATGGTTTCCGAACCCTTGTGCTGGCGGTCCAGTCCCGTGTGAGGCGATAGGTTTTATGTGCGATGGCCAAGAACACGATTCCCAGGATGATTCCCGTGGGAAATGCGAGGGAGAGCGGAATGGCCAGGATGACCAGCAACACCCCCAGTAGAAGCGGTTGGTAGAGAAGGATGGCCGATAAGCTCAGGACCAGCAGAAATGCCAGGATCGTGAACAAGCTCCAGAGCAGGACCTTGTTGCCAGCCCTGTGAAATCCTTCTCTCCTGGCGGAGATCCTTTCGATGTACTGGAGCTCCACGGTATCCCCGTTCAGAATGACAGCGTTTTCGAGCACTTCATCGATATGCATGCCCTTGAACGTTCGTGGATCGATGGTGTATTTCACGCCGATGGTGGCCCCGAGCGGAAACTCCACCTTGCTAGTTCCTGATGTCGATTGCAAAACCAGTGCGCTGCTGGAAGACTCGGGCTGGGACTGCCCATGGCCCGCGATGCATGCCACGAGGATCAAGTAAAGACCCATCGCTGAGATACGAAGCATTTTTGATACTGTCATGATTTTTCCCTCAAGCTGAGACAAGTTATACAAGAAATTCACGCGTGGATACACCAGGGGTAAAAATAGTTTTGACAAGCAGGCTGCTGCAAGCATCTGGACTCTCTTTCTGATCGTCCCAACCGCCCTCTTCCTTCCATGGCCGATGTGATCCTGCAAGATGCACCGAATTCCCTCATACGTCATCCCGTGTGAAACATTGACATGCAGTTTTCCAGATAGATTGATAACTTGACCACCGGGTCGAAAAGAATGCCATGCGTGTACTCATTCAAAGGGTTTCCCAAGCCAGCGTCACCGTTCAGGAAAGGAGGGTGGGCGAAATTGGGGCGGGATTGCTGGTCCTCTTGGGGATTTCCCACGATGATCGGCAGGAAGACATCGATTGGCTGGTGAAAAAAATCACGCAGCTACGCATTTTCAGCGATTCCGAGGGGAAAATGAACCTGTCCGTGGAAGACATTCGGGGTGGGATCCTGGTCGTGTCCCAATTCACGCTGTATGCGGATTCCAAGAAGGGCAATCGGCCCAGCTACATCCGTTCCGCACCACCGGCAGTCTCCATCCCGTTGTACGAGCAGTTCCTCGGAACACTGCGGAGCCGGCTGCAGGGGCCGGTGGAAGCCGGCGTATTCGGGGCAAGGATGGAGGTGTCCCTGGTGAACGATGGCCCGGTAACCCTCCTGCTGGACTCCAAGCAACAGGATTTCTGATTCATGGGCACTGCAGTTCAGGCCAGGGTCGTCCGCTTTCTCGACAGTGAGTCCTCGGCAGGACGCATCCTCTGGTTGGCCGTTCTGATACGGCTGCTCCTTCTGGTATTCGTGGCGCGTGATGGCTTGGAGGGCGATAGCCTGGATTACCAGCGAGCCGCCCAGTCGATGGCCGATGGCCGGGGCATGGACACCTACTGGCCCCCCGGCCTGCCGCTCTATGAGGCCTTGGTTGTCAGCGTGTTCGGAAAGTCCGCCTTTTGGCTGCGACTGGCCATGGTCTCATGGTTCATCTGGCTATGTCACTCCTTCCATGACCTTGCATTTCGCCTGCACAGTCGCATCGCGGCAAATCTGGGGCTCCTCTTCCTGGCAGTTTACCCCGAATGGATTTTCCAGTCGGTGGAACCGCTCAGCTATCTGCCTGCCGCAGCCTTGTTCATGGCGTCCCTGGGATTCATTCGCCGTCACTTCGAGGAGCGAAGGCGGGCCACGCCTTGGAAAGCGGGCATTACATTGGGGGTCTTGGTTTTGTTCCGGCCTTCAGCCCTGCTGCTCGTCCTTGCGATCCCTCTGCTCTTCCTGTTCCGGCGCCGTCAGATCCTCCCGGGGATCATGGTTTGCCTCGTTGCGGGCATGGTGGTGGGCGGGTGGCTGACTTATGCGGGCATCCGCTCGGGTCGCTTCATCCCGGTCAACGATGCCAACGCCAGAAACCTCTATCTCGGGAACAATGCCTGGACACCCGGATACAAGACCTGGTACTACGGGAGCCATTGGACGGGGC
>JBJOPY010000140.1:0-5661 GCA_046050405.1 Bacteroidota bacterium
TCAGTTCCGTGCCGCGCTCGTACTCCGCGACCAGCGCACGGTAATCCAGTTTCTGTTTCATGAACGCAAATCACGCGGCAGCCCGCTTCGAACGAAATATGCAGTTCAGCGGGTGGTTACGTTATACCTCCGGAGGACGAACACCGGGAGACCACTACCTTTGGCATTTGGATGAGAAGGGTCTGCCAGATGCTTGGCAGTTTTGGGTGAAAATCATCCCCGTCGGAGGCTTGCGAATGAAATGGATGGACTGGAAGGAGATGCCCGGAGGTGCGATGCTGGCCATGACAAGAAGCAGTGCCTTAACGGATTTTCATTTTACCAACGTCAGGGCAGGTCAGACACTCGGGTCAGTCGGCCTTTCGGAGGATATTTTTGCGCCGATGGAAATGCTCGGGTCAGCGTCCGAGTGATTCCTTAGAAGAGATGCAGATGCGACCGGGAAAACTCCGGTGATTGTCACGACGAAAAGAGAAACCCCGACAGGATCGCTCGCGGGGTTTCTCGCTGGCCGGTCGATGATCAATGATGGTGACCGCCTGGCCCATGTACGTGGCCGTGCGCAAGTTCCTCCGGCGTGGCATCACGTACCTCAAGAACCATCCCAGAAAAGTGCAAGTTCTTCCCTGCCAGAGGATGGTTGAAGTCCATCACGACAGCATCCTGCCTGATTTCAGTGATCGTTCCGAAGACAGTGTGGCCATTGAACTCCATGGGGAGGTTCGCGCCGACGACGATGTATTCCTTCGGGGCCTCGGCAAAGATTCTCGGATCCAGATCTTCGATGCGGCCTTCATCGTATTCCCCGTAACCCTCCTCTGCACCGATGCGAAACTCATAATCGTCCCCAGCGGACTTGGTCTCGATCGCTGCATCGAATGCGGGTAGCACCTGACCCATGCCTTGGATGAATGCGAATGGGTTTTCCTTGGTCGCTTCTTGCAACACGGAACCATCTTCGTCTTTCAAAATGTAGGTCACTACTGCAACCTTTTTTCCTTGGATTTCCATTTTAAGATGAGATAAATGACAGTGTACAAAGGTAAGGGAAATGTCCAGAAACTGAAATTTATGAGAAACAGGCGATTGCACACCCTCCATGGGGGCATCCTCCCATGCATGATTTACACTCGACCTGAACGATTTGCTCAGCCTTCGCGCTCTTCGTCCACCTCCACGAGGTCTTTCCAGTCATCCGGCCTTCTCCGGTTTTCTCGCTGTGCCTTCCTCCTTTTCTGCCGATCAAGGAGCCAAATGCCTCCGCCGATCAGGAATGGAACCACAGAAGCGATCCGAAGATAGTCTGAGCCTGGCCAATCCATGAGGCCGAAGAACCAAGACAAGGAATAGAGCACCAAGGCTGCTACCCCAAATAAGACCATCCAAAACTGTCTGTCCATAATCACTGCGATTTTTTGGTGATGTACCACCCATCGTCCATTTCCCGTGCGATGCCCGGCCGATGGATTTTCTCCTTCAACAAGAACTTCACCGACTCCAATTTGACATTGGCACCCCCTTCTCCCGTCTCAATCTCGCAAATGAACGTACGGTCGTTCACAATAAAATTGAAAGAGCTGTTCAGGCCCGCTGCCAGGAACTGGCGGATGTATTCCTTCTCGAAGTTCTTTTTGTATTCCAGGTAGGACAGGTCATTGAAATAGACGCGTTTCAGCATCACCAGCACCTCCGAGATCCAGAAGCGGTCACTGTACGCTATTTCTGAAGAGTCGATGTGCATCGAAAAGAGAATGTGGTGGCGCAGGCAGGCCTTTTGCCGGATCACAATCGTCCTCGCAGGATCCATGCGTGCTGTTTCCGTCTTCTCGTCATTGTCCCAGGTATGGTCCGTAAAAAACGGATTGTAGCGGTCGATGATCGGCAGGATCTGATCCGCCGTCATTCGGCAGCCTTCCTCCGTCTGTGCCGGCACCCTTCCGCCCAGCAGCAGTCCTGTGAGGAGGAGGGAGGGAATGAATTTACGCATCGGGAGACAGGGGGACGGAATGATGATGACGAAGGGAGCCATGGCCATGGCCAATGCCCGACCAGGCATGGCGGATCGCCCCTGTGGTATATACCTTGGCCTTCGCGACTGCCTCGGGAACTCTCATCCCCATGGCCATGTTGGCGGTGATCGCCGCAGAGAGGGTGCAGCCTGTCCCGTGGGTGTCGGTGGTGGGGACATGGTCCGCTTCCAGCCATACAGGAGGCTGGCCAAGCCTGACGAGCAGGTCGCTCGCCTTGCCCTGTCCCAGATGTCCCCCCTTGATCAAAACCCATGTTTCAGGACAGAGACTGGCTATACGCGATGCGGCCACCTCCATGTCGTCCTTGGTTTTGACTTCCATTCCGGACAAGATGGATGCTTCCTGAAGATTGGGAGTGACCACGGTCGCCAAGGGAAGCAGCAGTCTCACCACCGATTGCACCGAGTCCGGCTGCATGAGCGCATCGCCCGAGGTGGCGACCATCACTGGATCCACGATGAGCGGGAAGCCCGTCCCCGACAGGGCATCGGCGACTTCCCGGACGATTTCCACATTGTAGAGCATCCCGGTCTTGGCCGCAGCAATCGGGAAATCATCCAGGATGGACCGTAGCTGCGCCCGCACCATCTCTGCGGGTATCGGAAACGCCGCCTGGACACCCAAGGTATTCTGCGCTGTAATGGCGGTGATCACCGATGTCCCGAAAAGCCGATGCGCCTCGAAGGTTTTCAGATCCGCTTGAATGCCAGCGCCACCCCCGGAGTCGGATCCTGCGACAGTCATCACCGCCGTCTTCTGATATGGGGAACTGCCACTCACGAGGAAGTAAAAATACGGTTTTTCGATGAAACATGGCGGAATTTGCCGAGTGACGGGCTTCCATCCCCGTATTGCTCATGCCATGAAGGCCCGGATGCCAGCCCAGCCAACGGCCCCGGCGTCCAGGCATTCCCGGGATTTGGATTCATCCATACCACCCAATGCGAAGATCGGTAGCCCGGACTGCTTGCAGACCCTTTGGAGTTCCTCCAATCCCAAGGCGATCTCCCCTGGATGTGATACTGTGGAATAGACGGGAGAGAGGAAGGCGTAGTCAAACCCCGCTGCCTCGGCTGACCTGACCTCCTCCAGCCCATGGCAGCTAATCCCCCTCAGAGATTGGCCTGGAGGCAGGATGAATTTCTCGGCGGACCGATGGTGAAAAGCAGCGGCGGCGACACCCGATTCGTGGAATTTTGCCGGGGCTATGAGCTGCAGCTCCATCCGAATAAAATCCAGGACACCGCGGGCGGCCTGCACCGGCATGGCATTCACCCTTGGGTAGCAAGCATCCGCCCTGCGAAACATCGCCGTTGCCAGCCATGCGGTCAGTTCCCCTCGCATACGATGGTCGAAAGTCGGTGTTTCCGGGCACGAAAAGGTGAGGACGGGCTCCAGAATCGCAATCCGGCTGAACGTAGGCAGGCTCATTCGTCGTACTGCAGCTTTACACGATCGATTTTTTCGACTGGAGGATCCTTGTGGTAATGCGGGAACTGCTGCACGTGCTCGACACGGCTGAGAAAGATCCCACCGATCCGTATCTCCCCCATCGGGGCGAAATGGTCGCCTACCGATCGAATGCTCCGATCCGAATCGAAGATGCGCTCGTGCTGGTACAGCGGGCCGGCGGAAACTTCGAGGAAGACTGTGCCGCGATGGTCGAGGTTCACATGGATTCCTGGCAAGAGCATCCAGATGTTCTGGTCCCTGCGGAACTCCGTCGAGCGCCTGCCAGCGAGCAACCAATCGTTGTGATAGTACAGGCTGAGGACCAGGATGCGGTCGTGCCGGGTCTTGGGACTGAAAAACGCGAATTGGTAAGTGAGGCCACCGCTCATGTACTTCAGGCCGGGGGCGGCACGTGCCGTCAGCCGTCCGTAGATCAGATCGAGGCTGGGTTTTCCCCAGGCATGAAGTCCGCCGAACCCGCCTGACATGCCGATGTGCAGCCGGTTGGGCTCGAGCCACTGGGCACGCACGACATTGCCCGTGAACACAGTGAATAGCGAGACCAACATGGCGATGAAAACACCCCGTGCATGCCGGATGGAAGAGAAATGTGTTCTCATGGAGGCATCCATTCCTTCAAAGATAGTGAGTTTTTGCACATTCCGGGAGAGCAGGGGATCTCGGGAAATCACACCTGGTACATCCTCAGTTGGGCGCGAGCCGCCTGCAACTCCTGCTGCAATTCCTCGATGCGCCGCAGCAAATGAACCACTACATCGACCCCTTCCATGTTCAGTCCAAGGTCGTGCTGCAACCTGATGGCCTTCTCCAGCTGCGCCAGATGGTCAGGGTGAAGGAAGGATACCTGATCGACCGTCGTGATTTCGATCAAACCAAAGTCATGCAACTCCCCGATGAAGGAAATCTCGACTTCATAATGGCGGGAAAGCTGGTCGAGCGGGATGAGAAATTCGGTACTCACTGGGTTCTCATTTTTTGGAGCTGGGTAAACAATTCCTTTTCCTTTTCCGTGAGGTGGGTGGGCAAAATGACCTGCAACGTGTAATACAGGTCGCCAAACTCGCCTTCCTTCTTGTACACCGGGAATCCTTTGCCTTTCAGCCGCAGCCGGGCACCGCTTTGCGATTCAGCAGGAATCTTCAGTTTGACCTTTCCATCGAAGGTGTCAGCGGTGACTTCACCTCCCAGCAGGGCAGTGTAGAGATCCACATTCACTGTAGCATGGAGATCGTCGCCATCCAGCCTGAACTTCGTGTTGTTTTCGATGGAGAATGTGATGTAGAGATCCCCGTTGGGGCCGCCATTCGCTCCCGGGCCGCCACTGCCTTTGACCTTGATCACCTGCCCATCCTTGACACCTGCGGGGATAGTCATTCGAATGCTGTTCCCGTTGACCGTCAGTGTTCGTTTCTCGGTCTTGTAAACCTCCTCGAGGGTCAGGTGCAGCTGGACCTGAACGTCTTGTCCGCGGAACTTCACCTTGGGTCCACTGCTCCGCGCACTGTCACCAAACATGGAGCTGAAGAAATCGGAAAAGTCGCCTCCTCCCGGGAAGCCCTCGAATCCACCCTGCCTGCCGCTGCGCTGCTGTTGCCCGCGCTGCTGCCTGGCCCGCTCGATTTCATCGGCATGTTTCCAATTCTCGCCGTAGGCATCGTATTTCTTCCGATTCTCAGGGTTGCTGAGCACTTCGTTGGCCTCGTTGATCTCCTTGAACCTGGATTCGGCGGTTTTGTCATTGGGATTCACGTCGGGGTGATACTTCCTGGCCAGCTTCCTGTAAGCCTTCTTGATGTCCCCCTCCGATGCGGACTTGTCCACGCCCAATACCTTGTAGTAATCGATGAATGCCATTCCTGCCTATTGTTCTTTGTGCAAATATCGCTCGGAAACGGCATTTTTGGTTTTTAAAAAGAGCATTCTAGTATTCGATCTTGCCCAGATGCCGATGCCGTTTCCTTCTGTCATTCGCCATCGAGGCTGATCAGGTGTCCGATGCCAGTCGCTTTGCTACCGCGTGCATTCGAAAATGTGAGACCGCGGAACCTCCCGTTTGGGGATCCACCTTAGGTTTGGGACGGTCAGCATTCGGGAAACCGCCCGACGGGCTTCCGCCCTCAATGCAACATTTCTGAATGAACTCATCTGGCGGGATTTC
>JBJOPY010000141.1:0-12975 GCA_046050405.1 Bacteroidota bacterium
GGTTTGCAATTAAGATTACTATTTCCTCTTTTACTAAACAATTTTCCATGTTCTATTGACCCAAAGCAGTTGAATATGATGACCACGTAAAGTTCGGGAATTCAACCAAAAAATGCAATACCAGAGATCAACACCAACTTGTGGATTCAACAAACCACTGGTGCAACAATCTCTAAATGAGACTATTGCACCGTTTCGAAAAGGCTGTCAATAAGGTATCCGGTTTGTAGAGGGGATCATCCCGCTGCATCCAGAAACAACCCACCCTACACCAGCTTGACCAGCATCCAGACGCCGCTGACCGCCAGAATCCCGATCAGCAGGTACCGGACCACCAGGTTGGCATTCGGGCTTCTGCCGAGGAACCGCACCGCAAGGCCCGCGCCGACGCTCTGGGCGGCCATCACGAGGAGGCCGATCGGCCAGTGGACCTGGTCATAGTAGATATAGATCGCCAGGGCCGGGAGGGTGAACAGGAAGATGATCAGGTTTTTCAGAACATTGGCGTACCGAAGGCTGCGCTGGGCGATGAGGACGATGGCGCTCATGATGAAGATGCCGGCGCCCGCCTGGATGAAGCCACCATAGAAGCCGAGGACGAAGAAGATCAGCACGAGCAGGGGCTTCCGGTGGAACTCCTCGGTGGCGTTCTCGGAACGCATCCACTGCGCGCTGTTGCGGGCGATGGGGAAGATCATCAGTAGCATCACCACGGCGATCACCACCTCCAGGAATTTCGGGTCGAGATGGCTTGCGAGGTAGGCGCCTCCGATGGAGCCGACCATGGAGGGAAGGATCAGAACCTCCGCACCCTTCAGGGAGGTATGCGACTGCCTGCGGAGCATGAACGAGCCCACCATGGTCTGGGCCAGGATGCCGAGCCTGTTCGTGCCGTTGGCCACATCGGCCGGCAAGCCCAGGAAGATGAAAAACGGAGTGATCAGCAGCGTGCCGCTCCCCGCCAAGGTATTGATGAACCCCGCCAGAATCCCGACGCCGACGCAGAGCAAATAGTGGTACCCATCCATTGGGAGGCAAATTCGACAATTCTCACCATTCTTGGACGCTCCTCCAGAAAATACCGATCCATCGGGCTTTCCCTGGAAAGGGGGTGAACCCTCGGAAAGAGGATCCAATGACACAATGAACCATGGGATGGACGCCAAGCCAGTCGAAAGCGCGGAGCCTTGGCGAGCGTGAACCCGGAATCCGCTGGAAAAAATACGACGGCGACCCATACCCCTGCCCGGGGCAAACCACCCTCGGCGGGGCAGTCATCGCCGAAGGGTCACTTCGATTGGGCTTTCCTTTCCTGCAGCCAATCCTCCGTGGCCGAAACGATCAGGTTCACCTCGGACTCGGTGATGCAATTGCTGATGAAAAGCGCTTCAAACTGGCTGGGAGGCAGGTAGATGCCACGGTGGAGCAGCCCTTGGAAGAAGCTCGCAAAGGTGGCGGTGTCGGCCTTCTTGGCCTCCTCATAGTTTCGGACGGGGCCCCGGTGGAAGAAAAAGGTGGCCATCGACCCGATTCGGTTGATGGTCATGGGTATTTTGTGTTGGGCGAAGGCGAGCGCCATTTTCGCGGCCAGCATTTCCGTCGTCCTGTCCAGCCGGTGGTAAAGCTCCGAGTCGGCCTTCAGCAATTCCAGCATCGCCTTGCCCGCAGCCATGGCGACAGGGTTTCCGCTCAGGGTGCCGGCTTGGTACACCGGGCCCTTCGGGGAGACGAAGTCCATGATCTCTGCACGGCCCCCATAGGCGCCCACGGGCATGCCGCCGCCGATGATTTTCCCGAGGGTCGTGAGATCCGGCCGCACGCCCAGCAGTTCTTGCGCCCCGCCCAGCGAAAGCCTGAACCCTGTCATGACCTCGTCGAAAATGAGCAGGATCTCCTCCCGGTCGCAGATCTGGCGCAGGCCTTCGAGAAATCCCGGCTCGGGGAGGACCAGCCCCATGTTGCCGACGACAGGCTCGAGGATGATGGCGGCGACCTGTTTGGGATTTGCCCGCACCAACTCTTCTACAGCGGGGAGGTCATTGAAGGGGGCGGTCAGAGTATCCTGTGCCACGCCCCTCGTGACACCTTGGCTGTCGGGCACCCCCTGTGTCATCAGGCCACTGCCCGCCGCGATCAGGAAGCTGTCGCCGTGTCCATGGTAGCAGCCGGCGAACTTGATGATTTTCTCCCTGCCCGTGAAGCCTCTCGCCAGCCGGATGGCACTCATCGTGGCTTCCGTTCCACTGTTCACCATCCTGACCTTCTCGATCGAAGGCACGCAGGCGCAGACGAGCTTGGCCATTTCCAATTCCAGGCGGGTGGGTGCCCCGAAGGAGGAGGAGTGCTTCAGGGCCCCCTCGGCGGCACCCAGGATCACGGGGTGGGCATGGCCCAGGATGAGCGGCCCCCAGGAATTGATCAAGTCAAGGTATCGGTTCCCATCTTCGTCCCACATCCATGGGCCCTGGGCCTTCTGGATGAAGACAGGATTGCCGCCGACACTCCGGAAGGCCCTGGCAGGACTGTTGACCCCGCCAGGAATGACCTTGAGCGCCTCCTCGAAGAGGGCCTTACTCCTTTTGGTTTCTATTGACCTTATCAAGTCTGCCATTGCGATATCCCAGAATGTTGATTCTCTGATTGTCCTGTGCCTTGCCGAAATAGATGTCCTCGTGGATGCCGTGGTAGGGGGGTGCCCGGTGGATCAGGTCGGTGAGGGGGGTCTTGCCGTCCAGGCCATTGCTCACGCTGAGGAGCCAGGCCATGATGTCGAACCCTTGCACCGTGGAACTGGAAGGCAGGTAGGCGTACCGCTTCAGGCACATGGAATACAGGGTTTCATAGCCGGCACTGTCGTTCCCCTCATAGTAAAAGGAGGAATACTTGAGCTTGTAGCTGGACTTGAGTTCCGGGTCGATCACGGTGAACACCTCCCAGTCCGGCCCCCCGGCCACCTCTGTCTTGACATTGTCATAGTTCAGCTTGGCGATGAGCAGGCCGGCACTCTCCTCGCTAGAGAATGGGGCATAGACGGCATCGTAGCCCTCCGCCTTCATGGCCCGCACTTCCGCGCTGAGTTTCGGCTGCAGCAGGGCGTATTTGGCCGGGAGGACTTTTTCCACCACCGTGACTCCCGCCTCGTTTTCCAGGGCTTGCCGGAAGCCTGCGGCGAACCGGTCCGCATAGTAGCTCTTGTCGTTGAAGACGATGAACTTCCGCTTGTTCTCCACGTCCACCATGTAGCGGGCGATCTGCCCGCCATGGGTTTTCAGGGACGGATGTACCAAAAAGGTGAATTGCTTGTTGGCAATCAGTTCATTGAGGGGATTGCGCGGGATCAGGTACACCACCCTGTTCCTTTCGGCCCAGTTGCTGATGGCAGTCGCCAGATCCGTGCGGATGTCGCCGATGATGACGTCTGGCTGATACCTGCCGATGCTGTCGAGGAGGGAAGCAATCTTGGCGGTGTCACCTTGGGTGTCGAATACCCTGATGTTGATCCGCTTCCGGAGGGTGGGTCCGATCGAGTCCGCCGCCAGGATCATGCCTTCCAGCATTTCCAGGGCCTTCTCGGACTTGGGAGGGACGGCGCGGGCACTGTCCACCAGTGGGAGGTGGAGGGACAAGGCCACGGCAATGTTCAGCCGGTTCGCAAAAACTACTTTTCCACTGGAATACCTCTGTTTCAGCGCCCGGAGCGTCTTGGTCATCTCCCCGCCCTGGCTTTCATAACTTGCCAGGCGATTCAGCAGCTTGCTCCCTTCCCCCTGGGCATCCAGCTGCAGCGCGATACCTTCCATGAGGAGTGGCTGGGCCTCCTTTCCGGCAACCTTCAGGTAAAGGTCCAGGAAGGAGATGGGATAAACTTCGCAGATGAAATGGCGGAGGGTTTTCTCCGCATCCGCTTTCAGCACCTTATTGTCGGTCTCCTTCCACAGCGCGATCATCTCATTCAGGCCCCGCTCGCGGTCGTTCGTATGCTCGCTCTCCAGCAGGATGGTCCCCCGGTGGTACCTCGCGTCGGGGACATAGGCCGATGCCGGGAATTTGGTGATGAAGCGGGCCCATGCATCGTCGGCCCTGACCTTTTCGCCCACCTTGTAATAGGAGAGGCCCATCATGTACCAGCAGAAGCTGCTGAGGCGGTTGTCGGGACGCTGGGTGGCAATGTCAAAGGTCGCTGCCGCGTCCTTGTAGTTCCTTGTCAGGAAGTACTTCTTGGCCAGGGACACCAGTTCCTCCGCCCGGCTGTCCACCCCCGTCTGCGCATGGGCACTACCCAGGAACAGCAGGGGGAGCAGGAGGGCGAGGATCCATTTCCGTGTCAGCGTGTTCATTCCCATTCGATCGTTGCGGGAGGCTTGGAGCTGATATCATAGACCACCCTGTTCACGCCTTTCACGCTGTTGATGATGAGGTTGCTCACCTTAGCGAGGAAATCGTAGGGGAGCCTCCCCCAGTCGGCCGTCATCCCGTCCACGCTCGTCACGGTGCGGAGTGCGACCACGTTCTCGTAAGTACGCTCGTCGCCCATCACGCCCACGCTGCTCACGGGAAGCAGCACCGCGAAGGCCTGCCAGACCGTATCGTAGAGGCCATCCCGTTTCAGTTCGCTGATGAAGATGTGGTCCACTTCTTGGAGGACTCTCACCTTGTCCTCCGTGACGTCGCTGATGATGCGGATCGCCAGGCCGGGGCCTGGGAAAGGATGCCGCCCGATGAACTCCTGACCGAGTCCGAGATCAAGCCCCACCTTGCGTACTTCATCCTTGAAGAGGAACCGGAGCGGTTCCACCACCTTCAGGTGGAGGCTCTCGGGCAATCCGCCCACATTGTGGTGCGACTTGATCGTCGCCGAGGGCCCTTTCACGGAAACACTCTCGATCACGTCAGGGTAGATCGTGCCCTGGGCCAGGTATTCCACGTTCTCCAGCTTCCTGGCCTCCTCCTGGAACACCTCCACGAACACTCTGCCGATGATTTTCCGCTTGGTTTCAGGATCGCTGACACCCTGGAGCGCATCCAGGAACCGCCTCCTGGCATCCACCGCGACCACATTCAGTCCGAGCTGGAGGTATTGGTCCTGGACATGCTGGAATTCATCCTTGCGGAGAAGCCCGTTGTCCACGAAGATGCACTGGAGGTGATCGCCGATCGCACGGTCGATCAGGGTCGCTGCCACCGTACTGTCCACCCCGCCGCTGAGGCCGCAGACGACCCTGCTTCCGCCGAGCTGCGCCCGGAGGCCTGAAACCGTGTCCGAGATGAAATGGGACGGGGTCCAGTCCCCCTTCAGTCCACAGATGGAATAGAGGAAATTCCGCAAAATGGCGGCTCCCTCCTCCGAATGGGTGACCTCGGGATGGAACTGGATCGCATAGGCGCGCTGGGGAATGTTCTGGAAGGCGGCATTCTCCACGGATTCCGTGCTGGCAATCAGTTGATAGCCCTCTGGGAGCCGGGTGATGGTGTCGCCATGGCTCATCCAGACCTGCGAGCCGGCGGAGATTCCGTCCAGCAGGGGGGAAGGTGCGCAGGGCGTCAGGCGCGCACGCCCATATTCCCGGGATCCGTCACCTTCCACCCTGCCTTGGTATTCACGGGAAATCAACTGGGCCCCATAGCAAATCCCCAGGACGGGAATCTTTCCGAGGATGGCGGCCAGGTCAATCCTGGGAGCGCCCTCCGCATACACCGAGGCGGGGCTTCCCGACAGGATGATCCCCCTGAGGGACGGATCCAGATGGATCGGATGATGAAAAGGCTGGATCTCACAGTAAACATTCTGTTCGCGTACACGCCTGGCTATCAGCTGCGTATATTGCGAACCGAAATCAATGATTAGCACCTTCTCGATCATGTCACAAAGCTAAATGAAAAATGAAAACCGCTTCCGGAAAATTCCCCCGGTGCAGCCGGCTTTCCATGGCCGGAACCCGGGTCCTTGCCAGCTTTCGGCAGGGTGGTACGCCCGGCATTGACCCCGGAAAGATGGAAACATTTCGATGTTCCCTTTCGGATTGTCGATTTTATTCGCATCTTTGCCGTCCCATTTTGGAAAACACAGTAGAATTATGGCCAGAGTTTGTGATGTAACCGGAAAAAGGACAGTTTACGGAAACCACGTGTCCCACGCGAACAACAAAGTGCGCAGGACTTTTGCTCCGAATCTCCATGTCAAGCGATTCTATGTACCGGAGGAAGACCGTTGGGTGACCCTGAAGATCTCCGCATCCGGCCTGAAAACCGTGGACAAGAAGGGCATCTACGCGGTGCTGCAGGAGTTGAAAAAAGAAGGAAAAGTGTTTTGATGGCAGCACGCTTCCCATTGCTGGTAGCGTTGATTTGCTTTCTTCCCTTTCAAGGCCGATCCCAGACCGATCCAAGCGATCCGATGGGTTCGGCTTTCCGCATTTCCGCCCAGGGAAAGCTGCGCGCCAAACTGCCCCCGCATTCCTGCGCAGTGGTGTTCTCGGGTGGCCTGCAGGCGTTTGATGCTGCGAGGCGCTTCCCGAGATCCCATTCTGCCGATCCTGATTTCTACTATCTCACGGGAATTCGCATCCCGGATGCGGTGGCGGTGGTGTTTTCCGAACCGCAGGCATTTGCCGAAGGCAGCACCTCCACACTGGTTTTCATCCCTGACAGGACGGAGATCGGGCTCGCCACGATGGGTTACGAATACAAGGGCAAGTTTGGCGCGGTGGGAGAGGGGACCGCCGTGAGGCCGGCCTCCCAGTGGAAGAAATTCTGCACGGAGGTGCTGGCAGGCGAGGCCGTGCAGCGGATATTCACCAAGCCTGTCCGGGAATCCGACTTTAGGAAACCGGGGGATCAGGAATACAATTACCTCGCCGGCAAATTCTTCGCCGCCTTGGCCCCCGGCTTTGCCTTTGAGCCCCAGGCCCAGAGGTTTTACAAGGAAATCCTGGGCGCGGATTCAGTGTCCATGAGAACGCTGGCGGCGAGAGTCGGCGCATGGATGGAATACGAGCGGCCCGACCAGGAAGACCCGCTGCTGAGGCGGTTGATGGGCATTGAGAACGTCGATGGGCTGCGGAAATTGCAAGCGGAGATACGGCGGATGAAGGTTGACCTTTTGCAGTTCGACGGATGGATGGCGGCGATGCGGGGCGCCAAGGCGGAGGAGGAGGTCCACCTCATCCAGGATGCCTGTCAGGTACTGACCGAGAGCCTTCAATTGGGCGCGTCGAAGGCCCGCCCGGGCGTTCCGGAATCACGGCTCCAGGCCATTGTCAGCTACGTTGCACAGTTCCGTGGCGCGCAATTGGCGGCACCGCCGATGGTGGCCTCCGGGAAGCACTCCGCGCAACCCAACTATGCGGCGCACACGGCGTTGCTTCCCCTGTCAGGCCCGATGGTGTTCGACCTGGCGATAGCCTCCGGGGGGTACCATGCCCGCGCCACTCGCACGGTGCCGGTCGGCGGGGAATTTGACGCTGATTTGCGGGCACTCTACACGGGCATTGCGGCGATCCATCGGCAAAGCCTGAAAAACTGCCTCCCCCGGACCCGTCCGGGAAGCCTGCAGCAGGCGGCTGCGACCGGCTTTGACGGGCTGGACAAGCAGCTCATCTTCAGTGTCAACGCACTGGGTGCCAAGAAGGTGCTGAAGGTGACCCATGTCACGGGGATCGGCCTGGAACTGGAAGAAGGGGAGGGCATCCCGGAATTGAATCCGGGGATGGTCATCTGCGTGGAGACCGCGATCTACCTTCCTGACCTGGATGGGATCACGGCCAAGTGGCGAGGCCTGGGGATCGTCCTGCGCGACATGGTGCGGATCACACCGTCAGGCAATGAAATCCTCACGGCGGGCCTTCCGCTGGAGGCTGACGGGGTGGCTGCTGCTGTCATGGCCGAGCGAAGGTTGCCGGTGGACTGACCGGGAGGGAGGCTCCTGTGGCGGGGCGATTCATGGATCCCATGCGGATAAAATATGCTAATTTGCACGGTGTATGAGAGAAATGACCCTGAAATTGCGATGTCTTCTGATCCTGCCTGCCTTCTTAGGCGGGGGTGGGGTCATCGGGCAGGTAACCAGCCGCGTCCCGCTCCCCCCCAGTCCCCTCGCGGCGGGAAGGACCGCCTCCGAGGTTCCCTGTGCAGGCACCGTGATCCTGAGTGAGGATTTCGAGAATGGAATTCCGGGCGGTTGGACGGTGATCGATGGGGATGCCCTGGCCCCCAGGCCGGAGTTGCAGCTGCTCAAGGGCTGGCAAGGCCGGGAGGACTACTACGATACCGCCGGCCACGTCGTGGTCAGCCCCTCCTGGTACCTGGGCGGTGGGAAGAGCAACGACTGGCTGATCACCCCCGGAGTCGTCCTCGGGAGCCATCCCTGCCTGAGCTGGCGAAGCTATTCGAAGGATCCCTTTTTCCTGGAATCCTACGAGGTGCGCGTCGCATTGACGCCGGACACGACGAGTTTTCTCAGCAACGATGCGGTCGAAATCGCAACCGCCGATGCGGCCTCGCCGCATGTCTCTGCCGCATCGCTGAGTGCCTGGGCAGGGCAAACGGTCTATATCGCCTTCCGGCAGATATCCGATGACAAGTTTGTATGGGCGCTGGACGATGTCCAGGTGACCAATGTGAATTTCATCGACGTTGGTGTTCACGAGGTCACCTACGGCAGTCCCGAGCCCGGAGACACCGTCACGGTGCGCTTCGAGGTCGCCAACTACGGATCCGACACCATCACCTCTTTCCGGGCAGTGTACAGGATCGATGGGGGGGCCGCCAAGAGCATGACGGTGAGCCCCGTGAGTGTTCCCCCGAACGGGACGGTATCCTTCGCCCACGATTCCGTCTTCATCAGCGACTCGATGCATGCAATTCACAGCATCTGCACCTGGACCACTCTCCCCAATGGGGCCGTGGACGAGGAAACCCATAACGACACCCTGTGCACGGTGCTGACCATCGGCCACCCGGTCGGTATGCCCGGGCCTGCATCCCATGCGGACGGAATGCGGCTGTTCCCGAACCCATGCGGGGATCGCCTTTCCATCCTGCTCGCCGGGGATCCGCCGCACAGGCGCGCCACGGTATCCATCGTCGATGTGAGCGGAATGGAAGTCCGGAGGCTCATGGTGGAGCTGATGCCCAATTCGGCCCTGGAGGTCTCGACCGAGGGGCTGGCCCCGGGAGTGTACATGGTGAAAGTCTCCACGGCATCCGGAGGGGGGATGGTTCGGAGGTTGATCAAGCGATGACATGGATCTATTTGCCGATGGGAATTTCAAGCCTCCGCTAGCGGAGCGGAGGAGGCCGACGGGGCTGGCAGACTACTTCGGGCAGCGGCACATCCTCAGTGAGACGAGTCCCCTGATGAATGCGATCCGCAACAAGCGGATCCCGTCCATGATCCTGTGGGGCCCTCCGGGCGTAGGAAAAACGACGCTTGCACGGATCCTTGCCCAGAGTCTCGGGAGGCCCTTCAGGCAGCTCAGTGCGGTCGCCTCCGGGGTCAAGGAAGTCCGCGAGGTGCTCGACTTTGCCAGGAGCCGTCCCGGAATGGTGCTCTTCATCGACGAAATCCACCGCTTCCACAAGGGGCAGCAGGATTCCCTGCTGGGGGCTGTCGAGCGGGGGGTCGTCACCCTCATCGGCGCCACGACGGAAAACCCCAGCTTCGAGGTGAACCCGGCATTGCTTTCCCGCTGCCAAATCTACCGGCTGGAACCATTGACACAGGAGGATACACGCCAGCTTCTGGCGCATGCGGTCGCGCACGACGAGATCCTTTCCAAAAGGTCGATCGATCTTCGGGAGACCGAGGCCCTGTACAGACTGTCGGGCGGGGATGCCCGCAAGAGCCTGAACTTGCTGGAAATGTTCGTGGACGTAACCCCGGATCCGGTCATCCTGGAAGACGAAGCCCTGATGGCTGTCGCCCAGGAGCGCGTGGCACAGTACGACAAGGGTGGCGAACAGCATTTTGACATCATTTCAGCCTTCATCAAATCCATCCGGGGAAGTGATGCCAATGCGGCGGTCTACTGGCTTGCAAGGATGCTCGCCGGGGGAGAGGATGTCAAGTTCATTGCCCGCCGGCTCGTGATTTCCGCCTCCGAAGACATTGGGAATGCCAACCCCAACGCACTCCTGATGGCAAATGCAGCCTTCGATGCGGTTCACAAGATCGGATTGCCCGAGGCGAGAATCGTTCTGGCCCAGGCAGCCATCTACCTGGCGTCCTCCCCCAAAAGCAATTCCGCTTACCTGGCGATCGACAAGGCCATGGAATTTGTGAAGACCCACCCCGATTACCCGGTGCCGCTGCATCTGCGAAATGCCGTCACGTCCTACATGAAGGGGGAGGGGTATGGGCAGGGCTACAAGTACAGCCATGACTATCCGGGCCAGGCCGCTGCGCAGGAGTTCCTGCCGGAGGGCATGGGCGGCTTCGTATTCTACGAACCCAAGGAGATCGGAAAGGAGAAGGAAATCGGATATTTCCTGAGACAGATGTGGGGTGACAAATACGGGTCCTGAAGGAGAGTCCTCGGAGAGGGGATGGGCGATCCGGTGAAATGCTGTACGGGGCGGCCGGCGTCACCGCGTAGGAGCCCGGGCTCAGAATTGGTTGGGATTGGCGAATTCCTTCAGCTCCTTTTCAATGGCATTCGGGTTGAAGGCGATTTCCCGGAGGAGCTTGAATTCAGTTGGGATTTCCCCGGTGGTATAGGGAATCCGAAGCAAAACCCGCTTGATGCCCCATTGGTGGCAGAATTCTCCCTCCCAGGAAAGCCATGGATGATCCAGATTGTTGTCCCCCACCAGGACGACGACGAGGGAAGCCTCCTTGATCGCCCAAACCATCCGCTCCTCGTGGAGGCTCCCATCCTCATGGTAGAAAAATTCGTCATCTTGTGGGATCACATAGACCTGGCCTGGAAGCCTGCCTTGCAAAGCCCACTTTTGAATCTTGGTGAGGTACCGTTTGTCATCGTGGGTACATGAAATGATAATGTGCTGCTCCATCAAGCTTTCCAGTCTTAGGATTAATACAACAGAGAGTTTGTGATAAGTCGAACCTTCGATTCTATTCCATTGCAAAGTAAGTCTGAAATTGGGGAATATAGAACCGCTGTCAAATCTTTTCGGAAGATAAAGAAGGCTGAAATGTGAAGGCATCCTCCCGGCAGGTCATTGGCTGCAGGCGTGCGGCAGCTTCCCCGGATGCGCCCATCCGTGGCAGGGGGGAGGCACGCGTTCATGGGCGAGCCCGAATAGACTTCGGGTCTCGCATGGTGGATGGATGCCAGCTTTGTCCTATTTTTGCCTATGCCTTCGCGAAACCGGTCGAGCCTGCTGCTGGTGTGTGCCACGTCCATCGAGGCGGGTCTTCTGCGTGCACATTGGGGACTACCCGATGCACAGATCGGTGCGACCGAGCTCTTCGGCAAACGGGACCTCGGCATCACCCTCCTGCAGACGGGAATCGGGATGACGAACACCGCCTGGCACCTCGGACGCATCCTTCAACAAGGCAAGCCAGATGTTGCGATCCAGTTTGGAATAGCGGGTGCCTTTCCCGGTGGCCCGGCGGTCCTGGATGTCGTGGAGGTCGTGGAGGATTGCTATGCCGAGCTCGGTGCCGATCGTCCGGGCGGCTTTCTTACCTTGGAACAGCTGGGGTTCGCGCATTTCAGGCATGGGGGCACGGCATATTTCAACGCGGTTTCCCAGCCCAGGCCTCCGATGGAGCTTGCCAGGGGATGCAGGGGCATCACGGTGAACACCGTCAGCGGAACCAGGGAGACCATTGACTCCAGGCAACAACGGTGGAACCCGGAGGTGGAAACGATGGAAGGGGCCCCGTTCTTTCAAGGCTGCATCATGGAAGAAGTGCCTTTCCGGGCATTCCGGACGATCAGCAACCTTGTCGAGCCTCGCAACCGCCCAGCGTGGCGGATCTCCGAGGCCGCCGAGAAAATGCAGCATTTCATGATTGACTTGGTTGGAAAAATTCAAATGGAGGAGATCATCCTGTGAAGCTAAAACTTGGATTCAGCCCCTGCCCCAACGATACGTTCATGTTCGATGCCCTGGTCAATGGCAGGATCGACACTGAGGGGCTCGCCTTCGAGCTGACGATCGCAGACATCCTCCAACTCAACCATATGGCCATTGCGGGGGAATTGGACGTGGTGAAGGTGAGCTACAATGCCTATGGGTCGATCCGCGACAAGTACGCACTGCTGAACGCAGGAAGTGCAATGGGGCAGGGTTGCGGGCCGCTGCTCGTCGCGAGGAGCCCTGTAAGCCTCGGGGAATTGGTGGAGGAAGATGCCGTGATTGCAATTCCCGGACGGAATACCACCGCCAATCTGCTCCTGAGCTTCCTGGAACCCCGCCTCACGCACAGGGAGGAAATGCTCTTTCATGAAGTCATGCCTGCGGTGGTCAGCGGAAGGGCCAAGGCAGGGCTGATCATCCACGAGAACAGGTTTACCTATCCAGACCACGGGTTGGTCTGCATCCAGGATCTGGGAACCTACTGGGAGGAGAAGACAGGCCTGCCTGTCCCCCTGGGTGCGATCTGCGTTCGCAAAAGCCTGGATGCCGCATTGACCGGGAAGATTGACCGCTTGCTGAGGGCAAGCATCTCCCATGCCTTCGCGCATCCCACAGCATCCGCCGCCTTCGTGCGGCAGCACGCACAGGAAATGGATCCCACCGTGATCCAATCCCACATACAGCTGTATGTCAATGAGTTTTCGCTCGACATGGGAGACCTCGGGCTGGAGGCCGTCCGCAAGCTGCTGTCCGTCGGCGGGGAGATGGAACTCTACGGTGCGTCAATGGAAACTCAATCATCTTAAAAAACCACCATGTACATCATCACAGGAGCTGCAGGATTCATCGGCAGCTGCGTCGCATCCACTCTCCAGAACCTGGGCCTGGGGCCGCTGGCCCTGGTGGATGACTTTTCACGCCCGGACA
>JBJOPY010000142.1:0-7723 GCA_046050405.1 Bacteroidota bacterium
ACTGATTCCGAATACATGGTGGCAGGGCCATTCAAACGAGTTCCGGCCACGACTACGTGGAGATCAGTGTGAACCGCTGCCATGCCATCACTCGCGGGGGTTTTTACATCCATTATCAACCTGAGCTGAATCAGAAGCTGTCTGTAAGCCTGTCGAAAGTCGATTATGATCAGCAGGTGGATTGTGACCTCCTGGTGGTGATCACGGTGAACTCCGCTGAGCGGATCCCGGTGGGTGCCCCCGATCCAGAGGAGGCTCCCCTGCGCCACCCATTCACCACCCCCCTCTTGCGCTTGGAGGTCGTCTACTCAAGCACCGTGAGCAAAAGTGAACTCCATGGGAACCAGCTCGTGATCGGCAAGGTTTTATGGCGTACCCGCAATTTCTCAGTGGATGAGCAGTATGTGCCCGCCTGCGCCGTCACGGCGGCCCATCCGGTACTGCTCAACAGGTATTCGGAGATCGAAAAATTGCAGAACACCCTGCGCAAGGCCGCCATCGACATTGTGCAGAACATCCATCTGAAGGCGTCGCAGAATCGCCCTGACTATGATCCAGAGCTCGCCCGAAACACCGCCAAGCTCAGCACGGTCATCGTCGATTACCTGGCCGACGGTTTATTTGCCTTCAAGAACACCTTTAAATCCTCCCCGCCGATCCTGATCGTGGAATATGTGTCGCGGCTTGCCGGGCGCCTGTCGGCAGTGCTGAGCCTGATGCCCGGCGCGGAGCGGGAGCGCCTGCTCACCTATTACTCGCAATGGACGAACATCCAGCCGATGAAGTTCTCGGCAGACCTGAACGGTGTGGCAGAGGTGCAATTCGACCACCTCAACCTGGAGATCAGCACCCGCCTGGCCCTCGAAATGATGAACGTGCTCACGGGGCTCTGGAGCCACCTGAGCGGGCTGGAGTTCATCGGGAAGACCGGCGACAACCTCGTGATGGGTGTCAACAATGAGCATCGCAACCATGCGACGACTCGCCACAGTGTATTGGACTAACCCTGAAGAATAGATGAAGGCACTGAATCGCAAGGAACGGCTGCAGATGAAATGGACCATCGGCGCATTGTTCGTACCGATGATTCTCATCACTGCCGCGGGAGCGACGGTGCATTTCAGGATCCTCTCCCTGCAGGTGGGAGACTTGGAGGCCAAGGAGGCCCATTATCAGAACATCTTCGAGGCGCAGGCCAAAAAGGGATTCGTCATGGACCAGGTGATCAGAAATCTGGGCATCCTGGAGGATTCTAATCTCACGGTCGGCAAGCACCAGGCCACCCAGGCGACGATCAACAGCCACCTTCGGGAATTGGCAGCCATCGACCCTGTCCGGCAAGACACCTCCGGCCCCCACCTGGACCGTCTGCCGCCCCTCTATGACAGCTTGGCGAGCGATGTCAAGATCATCCAAGGGTTACGGGATTCAATCATCACGAGCAATGTCGGGATCGGGTTTCAGAAGCTGCAGATGCAGGAGTGCATGGACGCCTGGGACAGGAAAGTGGAACAAAAAAAGAAGGCAGGGAAATGAGCAGCTCCCAGATATCTGAAAAAAAGAAGCGCCGCTGGGCCTACGCCCTGATCACAGCCTTCTGGGTCTTGGTCACATTCGTGGTGATCCAACAGCTCTCCTCCAAGGTGGAGGCGGATGTCGAACAGCGGCGCATGGGCCTCCGGCTCAAGGCCAGGATCATGGAAATCGAGGAAACCCTGATGGCGCAATACCTGGCGACCTCCAGGAAGATCAGGACCACCCAGTTCCAGTTCTACCAGATGTATAAAATCGATGATTTGCGGGTGAATGTGAAAGAGATGGGTCAGATCGCCGCCGATGTCGCACAGCAGGCCAGGCATGCCATGGCCATCTCGAACCTGCTCATCAATGCCCAGCAAATGCATGTGACGAGGGTGCGCAACCTTGAGGAGTTCTCAGACCTGGTGAAACAATGCAAGGAGGGATCCCAGCTCTTGCAACAGTAGCTTATGGTGCATCGGCAGGAATATCGGCTGTATTGGGTGATCTGGGGGGCAATCCCCATCCTGATCGTCATGCTCCTGCAATACACGAAGGTGCTCCGTCAGCAGCCCGTAGTCGCCATCGTGGTCACAGACTCAATCCCTGACTACCTGAAGATGGTCGGCGAGCCCATCTCGATCGGATTCCGGGTGGAAGGCATCGACTCATCGCACCTGAAGGCCACATGGTGGTTCGGAGATTCAGTCCTGCTTCTGCAGTCTGCGCCTCCCGACTCTGGCGAAGTGATCCTGAAGTCCCGCGTCGAATGGAAATCCGTGGACACCAGTGCGACCGGCCTTGGAATCGAGATTCATTTCGATACCCTCCCTGCCAGGAACCGCATCCTCTGGCGGAAAGCCAGGGAATCCCACGACCGACAGGTGACCGTGAGATTCCGCGCCAAAGGCCGCTACGGGATCAAACTGATGCTGGTGGACACCCTTCGCGGCGATACCTTGGTGAAGGAGCAGTTTGTGGACATCGTGGCCGCGATGCCGAAATATCCCGGCGACACCATGGTCAAGATCATCGGGCCCTCCACCGGATACGTCGGCGAGGAATTGGTCTTCTCGGCCACTGGCACCCAGCTACAATACTGGAATTGGGAATTCGGGGATGTCGGCAGCCAGACCTCCAATCAGCCACAGGTGGTGCACAGCTATGAGTCGGAAGGCAAGTATGTCGTTCGGTTCTCCACCACCAACCCCGACCGCGTGCTGGAGCATACGGTCGAGATCTTCCCTACGTGGAATGCCGACTCCATTGCGGCGGACACCATGGGCCCGCCAGAAGACCTCACGGAGAGATACGCTCGGGAGATCAAAAACTGGTTGCAGGAGATCGCCAACACCTCCACCGCTGCCACCGACCGATTCTATCAACTGAAGGACATCATCAAGCAGGGATACCTCTCCAACCGTATGCGCACGGTCTATGTCTGGGTTAACGAAGACGATCCAGTGGACTTCGACAGCTATTGCCAGCAGATCCACTGGCTGAGGGGGGAGCTGGTGATCGAGAAGGTCGATTTCGATTGGGTGGGCGACTCGACGCTTCGGCGCGTGGGTGCATTGCGCATTCAGCAGCATAACGTGATAGAATAAAAGAATGAAGGCTAGGCTCCTATCTCTGATCTTGGCACTGGCATTGGCCGGCGGAGGGAGACTTGACGCTCAGCTCAGCCTATTCAGCCGCATCCGCAAGCTGCCCTCGAACCGGCTGTACCCAATGGCGACAAGCAGCATTTCCAAACAAAGGAAACAAGGCCAGAAAATCAACACCCAATGGCTCGCCTTCTCCGACCGCGAAAAGAATGTCACCTTCGCGGATCCCTATGGCAGGGAGAAATTGACCAAGCTGAATTTCCTGCAACCCCTGCTGGTCGTCAAGTCGCGCCACGGCTACTGCAAGGTCGTGGCCTACGACCGCGGCATTCTCGCAGGGCCCGGCTTGGTGGAGGCCCTGTTTGGGATCCCCATGAAGAAGTACCGGATCGCCGAGCGGAAGAAGGTGAAATACCTCGGCTGGGTACCGGAGGCCCAGCTCCTGCACTCGCCCAATTCCCTTGTCGATTCCTGCAACCTGCGGCCACTTCAATATTATGCGACGGTGAATGCCACGGCGCTGGTGAACCATCGCAGTCAATTTCTGGAGAAGGACTCCGTCCTGATGACCCATTTCCCCGGCTACCGCAAGCAAGTTGCCGAGAAGGCCCTCGTCAATGACTGGTTCTATGTCTATAAGCAGCTCGACCGCCCCAGGCAATACCTGATCGGCACCGAGCCGTGGATCGACCCAGACTCCGCACGCGGATCCTTCGGATGGGTGTCAGCGGAGGTGCTGCTTCCCCGGCCCCAAAACATGATGCTTCTGCCCTTCACCTCCACCGCCACGGACTCCGCCGTCGGCGCCCGGGTGCCGCCTGTGGGCTGGAAGGTTCCCAAGCTGAGGCGGCAGGCCCTGGAGAAAAACATCATCGACCTCAGCAAGCATCCCTTCCCCTTCCGCAACGAATGGATGCTGCCCGTGTACATCCCGGTCGCCCACCGGTTCGACTCCGTGACCCGGAGGTTGCCGACCTACGTGCCGGACGACCTGATCGACATCCAGGAGAGCCGTGTTTACAATTGCATAGGCTACCCCATCTCGTACCCGTCCTACGAGGCACTGCAGCAGCAGATGAAGAACATCAACATCGTGGTGGTCTTCGAGGATGGGAAGGAGGGAAAGGAGTCCCTGCGCAACATGATCTCCTCCTTCCAAGACCTTTCCCAGACGGTGCAATCGGAGAATTTCGAAAAGTTCAGATTCCACTATGCCGCGATCGGCTACATGGACCGCTGGATCTCCGACAGCCTGAGCTGGACCCCTTCCTTCTCGAACTGGCTGAAATTCATCCAAAAGAAGGCCGAAGACAATTCCATGGAATATGCCTCGAACGAGCATGTGATGCTCAGGGGAATCCACGATGCGGCAAAGCTCCTCCAAGGAAAGGAAAGGGAGCACAATATCGTGCTGGTGATCGGATCCAAGATCAACCCGAAGGTCTTCCCGAGGCTGTTCGACCGTGTCGCGGACAAATTGTCCAAGGCGTCGGCAAATGTGCTGTTCCTGCAAACGACGGCGGGGAGATCCCAGAGCTATTCTGACTATGTCCTGCAGGCCAAGCGGATCCTCGACGAGGTCGGGGTCCAATCCCGGGGATTCCGGCAGCAAATCATCGTGGACAATCGGCTGGTGAAGTACCGCAATGACTTGAAGTACATGAACGAATGCGGAAATGGGTTCCTGTATGACTTTCCTGCAAAAAGCATGCAAAAAGGGGGGCTGTTTTTCCCGAGCAACACAGGAGTCCTCTGCCCGAACTTGCTGAAATCTGTGCTGGACACCCTGCTGGAGCAGGTCAGAATCGACCATCAGCTCGTGCTCACAGGTCTGCGGGACAAGTTCGCGAACCTGCGGCGCACGAAGCAAAATGTGAATCCCCGGCTGAAGATGATCCTGGAGGAGCAGGGGCTCGTGGGTCTGCCCGACCAATATGCCAATGCCTACGACGATCGGTTCTTCGTGGAGGCGGAAGTGAACTTCGATCCCAGTCGCCCGTACTTCAAACCCTGCTACCTGGTGCGGGAGGATGCCTTCGCGACCCTGGTGCAGCAACTGCGCCGGATCGTGATCGACCCCAGGGTGGACGGCAACGGGGACTCCCAGATCAATTTCATGGACCGCCGCCGCTGGTCCCGCGAATTGCGGCACACCTACCTCGACCGAAACCGCTTCTACGGTGCCAAGGGTGCCGTCTCCGGAGTACCCCTGGCCAGGGTCATCTTCATGGAGACAGGATTCCCGGTGAACAACGATTATTTCCAACAGGTGACCATTCGGAGCGTTGCCCGCAAGGCCGAGCAGGAGGAGCTGCTGCCAGCGATCCTCCGCTTTTACCGCAGCATCCTGCGCATGGAGGCCTATACCTCCGAGCATCCCGAGGCGGTGGTCCAGCGCGGCACCCATCAGTACTACCTCATCCCGATGGAAATACTCCCCTAAATCCAGTGCACGATGGCAGAAGAAATGCTCCATGACCGAATCCTGCGCTTGGCCTTCCTGGCCGATGTGGATCGCCCTGCACAGCTGACCACGGAGGATGTATTCTGGAGGCTGGAGGATGCGCAGCTGAGCCTGGTGCAGATCAAGGACTGCCTGGAATGGCTGGTGCGGCAGGGAGACATGGTGCTGGACCGGAGCAAGTACAGCCTGGGAAAGGCGAAGTTCTTCGAACTGAAGCGGCAGTTTGCCCATGTGGGTTCCAGGGGCATCAGCATTTGGCTGGCGCCCATCGCACCCATCCACATCCCCTTGCCAGCACCGGAGATCGCATCCGTACCGGTGGCCTTCATGGCGCCTCCCGAGGCAGCGCCCGGGGAATTGCCGGTGGCATCCGTTGCCCATGAACCAGAGCCTCTCGCAGTCCCCATGGTGGAGGAGTCTCCCCCAGATTCCCAGGAGAGCCCCCCGGTGGCGCCGATGACAATTTCCCACGAGGAGGTACCCCCTGCCGCAATGGAGGCCGTGCTGCATCCTCCTGCATCCACCATACGCGGCCTTCGGATTCTCATCGGCGTTCAAGCCGCCTTGCTCGTCGCCCTCATCGCGGTGTGGCTCGTCCGGTTGTCCGAGACCCCCTTCTCCATGGTCGAGGCCTTGGGGCTGGGATTGGGCAGCGTGCTGTGCGCAGGGCAGTGGATCCTCGCACGAACATTGAGATCGGGCATACAGCAAACGGCAATGCGGAGGGGCGAATCATGAAGCGGCATTTCATCCTCCTCGGCTTGCTCCTCCTGGTCGCTGCCAGGATGCAGGGGCAGCAGGATCCGATGTACACCCATTACATGTACAATACGCAGGTAGTGAACCCAGCCTATGCCGGGAGCAGGGAAGCGCTCACGTTCACAGGATTGGTGAGGGCCCAATGGGTCGACTTCCCTGGAAGGCCCGCTTCCCAGACCCTGAGCCTGAACACGCCAGTCGTCAGCGAGCACTTCGGCGTGGGCCTGTCCTATACGAGTGAGCAGTTCGGCAAGGGAACCTCGGTCTCCAATGGGCAGGTCGATTTCGCCTTCCGGTTTTATACCAGCAAGCGCAGCCAGCTAGCCATGGGTCTCAAGGGCAGCATGGTCCAATTCTCAGAGAACATGGTGAATTTGTTCCTGAAAGATCCAGTCGACCCCTACTTTCCCTCTGGCACTCGCGGGCGCATCGCACCCAATGTCGGCACCGGCCTGTACTTCAAGCACGACAGATACTACATTGGCCTGTCCATCCCGAAATTGCTGGAGAACCGGTTCCAGCTCGACAGCGGGCGCAACGGAACCTTCCTTGGTTTCAGGCAACGACATTATTATGGCATCTTCGGGATGCGCCTGGACTTGGAAAACAGGATCCAGTTCATCCCCACGGCCCTGGTCAAGTACACCCTCGACGTACCCCTTCAGGTGGATCTGACCGCCTCGCTCTTGATCCGGGACCAGCTCATGACAGGCCTCATGTACCGCCACCGTGATGCGGTGGGGATGATGTTCGGGTTCCATTTCACCGAGCAGCTGCTTGCAGGGTACAGCTTTGACTGGTCTCTGGGAATCGGTACTGGCCGGTACAACTCTGGCAGCCATGAATTCATGCTGCGGTATGACTTCCTCTTCCGCAACTCCCAAAAAACACGCTCATCCAGGTATTTCTGAACATCAGAACATGAAAATCGGATCGTGGATATCGACATTGCTGGCCATGCTGCCCTTGATCGGGGCGGGGCAAAGCCCCAGCCGCCAGCTGGGCGATGCAGAATTCAAGCGGCTGAACTACCACCGCGCAATCCTGGCCTATGAGGCGGCTTCTGACAAGAATTTGCGCGCCTATCGCAATCTCGCCCAATGCTACCTGGTGATGGGGTACTGGGAGGAGGCGCGCCGGTGCATGGCCATGGTCTGCGAGAGCGATGAGCCGAGGGTCGAGGACCTATGGGGCTATGCCCAGGTGCTGATGCGTGTCGGGCATTACAGCGATGCAGAGAAGGTGCTGGACGAGATGTATGCCCGCGCCCCCAGGGACATGCGTGCACTGGCCTACCACAACGCGGGAGAATTGCGCACGGAGCTTCGCCGGGTGCGACCCGGCGTGCGCATCGCCTATCAGGACTTCAATAACG
>JBJOPY010000143.1:0-6554 GCA_046050405.1 Bacteroidota bacterium
GTGCCCGGGGGTGTCAATGAGGTTCAGGATGTATTTCTGGCCATTCCTGGCCGTGTAATTCATCTGGATTGCATGGCTCTTGATGGTGATGCCCTTCTCGCGCTCCAGGTCCATGTCGTCCAGCACCTGTGCCTGCATCTCGCGTGCAGTGAGCGTGCCCGTGAACTCCAGCAGCCTGTCCGCCAGGGTGGACTTGCCATGGTCGATGTGTGCGATGATGCAGAAATTTCGAATCTTCTCCATAAAATAGTCACGCTCCGGTTCACCTCGACATAGAGTGCTGTAAAATTACGCTTGTTCTTGGCAGCCCCAAGCTTGTTTTCGATTAATTCTTGTCGCGTTTCAGCCCGTATTTCTCCATCTTGTTGTACAGGTGGCTGCGCTGGATGTCGATCTCCATTGCGGTCTTGGTGATTTTCCACTGGTTCCGGCGGAGTTTTCGCTCCAGGAACTCGCGCTCGGCAAAATCCTTGAAGTCCTGGAAGCGCTCGAAGCGGTCGAAGATGTTCTCTTCCGTCCGTTTGTTCCTGCGGGGGACGGCATAGCTCATCACCTCCTGCTCTGTGATTTCTCCGTCGCTCATGATCACCAGCCGCTCGATGACATTGTGGAGTTCACGGACGTTGCCGCGCCATTCCAGCTTCACGAGCTCCTCCATCGCCCTGGGGCTGATCTTCGGCACCTCGGGAACCTTGTAGTCTTCTGCGATTTCCCCCAGGAACTGCTCCACGAGCTGGGGAATGTCCTCCTTGCGCTCCCTGAGCGACGGGATGTGGATGAGGATCACGCTGAGGCGATGGTAGAGGTCTTCGCGGAAGTTGCCATCTTCGATTTCGCCCAGGAGGTCCTTGTTCGTCGCGGCGACGATGCGGACGTCCACCTGGATCTCCTTGTCGCCGCCCACGCGGACGATCTTGTTCTCTTGCAGCGCACGCAGGACCTTGGCCTGCGCGGAAAGGCTCATGTCGCCGATTTCGTCCAGGAACAGGGTGCCGCCATCGGCCTGCTCGAACTTTCCGCTCCGCTGCTTGAGGGCGCCGGTGAAGGATCCCTTCTCATGGCCGAACAGCTCGCTCTCGATCAGCTCGGAGGGGATCGCGGCGCAGTTGACCTCGATGAGGGGGCCGGCGCGGCGGCTGCTCTTCTCGTGAATCCACCGGGCGACCAGCTCCTTTCCCGTGCCGTTCGGCCCGGTGACGAGCACCCGGGCATCGGTGGGGGCCACGCGCTCGATGGTTTCCTTGATCTTGGAGATGACGGGGGAGTTCCCGGTGATCTCGCGCACCTTGACGACCTTGCGCTTGAGGATGCGGGTCTCCGTGACCAGTTCACCCTTGTCCATCGCATTCCGCACGGACACCAGGAGCCTGTTCAGGTCCGCTGGTTTCTGGATGAAGTCGTAGGCACCCTTCTTGGTGCATTCCACGGCAGTGTCGATGTTCGCATGGCCCGAAATCATGATGAACTGCAGTTCGGGGTTGTGCTGGAGGCCAAGTTCCAAGACTTCGATGCCATCGCGCCGGGGCATCTTGACGTCGCAGAGCACCACATCCCATTGACCGTTCCTGATCATCCCCAGTCCCACTTCGCCGTCGGGGGCCGTCTCCACGGTGTAATCCTCATATTCGAGGATGTCCTTCAGCGTGCTGCGGATGCTCTCCTCGTCGTCAATGATCAATATCCTGGGCGATTTCATTGTCTTGAATTTGGGACGAAAATTAGCGGATTTTTCCCCTCCTCCCAAATGCTGCGGCGGATTTGCATGGATTCCGTCCAGGGAAGGCAGGGTCTTCCGGTCACTTCCAGAATCCTCCGTAGGGTTGAATTCCGTGGAGGAGGCGCAGGGAGTGCCTTGATGGGCCGGAGCATGGACGGATGCGGAGGATGAGGCGATGTGCCGCGCAAGAAAGTGGCAGCCTACCGTCGCCCTACTGGGGACCTGCAACACCGGCTGCCTGCGGTGCGAACCGCGTCTCCCTGAAGAGGAACGGGGAGGGTGGTCGTGAAAAAAGAGAAGGCTGCCGGAGGACTTCCCTGGCAGCCTTCGTCCATTTCGGTCTTGCGACGGCTCAGAAGAAGTAGCCGAGGTTCAGCCCGATGGAATTCATCTTGGTCACCTGGTCCTGGTCGATGAATTTCTTGGTCGTATAGCTCATCAATCCCCAGTTGTAGGTGAGGCCAAACTCCAGCATTCCCCAGTCAAACTGCCAGTCCAGTCCTGCTCCCGGAGCAAAGGAGGTGGTGAAGATGCTGATCCCTTCGTTGTCACGGGTCTCCCTGCTGACGATGCTCAGGGAGGGAAGCGAATTGATTGTATCCAGCAGGATGTAATCGCCGACGATCCTGTTTTGGACATTCAGCTCTGCATCCACACCGAATACCCCATAAATGAACATCCCGTCGCCGATTTCAGGGGATCTGAATTTGAATCCCACGGGCACGATCACAGCGGTGATTCCCAGCTTACTGTCCAGTGAGGACGCCCCCTCGATGGTATTAGGCAGTGCCACGGAGGACTTGATGCCGCGGGTGGACAGTGTGATACCCGTCTTGATCCCGACGTTCTCCGAAAAACCATAGGTATAGACGAAATCAAAGTTGAAACCAATGGCCGCCTTGGTCTCCAATCCGGCTGGCTTGGCCTTGGTCACCCTGTCGGTGATGTTCCCCCAGCTGACCAGCGGGCTGGCGCGGAAGCCGATTTTGCTTCCTTCCTGGGCCATCAATGGGTTCATGCCACTTGCGCCCAACAGGAGGAACAACACAGTGACAGCTACTATTTTTTTCATGCTTCTCGAGATTAATGTTTAGAAAATCATTCTGCACGGCACGACAAGAATCGTTCCACAATGCGGGGCAAATCTAACGACTTCCCTTCAACTTTCCTATTTTTGACGCAAAATGCGGCTTGAAGTGAGGATGAACCGGTATTCGGACAGGCCCCGGTGGCATGGGGGGCTATTCCTCGTCGCCAGCCTCTGGGTTCTCCTGGTGGGAGGGTGCCGGCGCGGGCCGAAGGACGTCCCGCTCGACCAGATCCCCCTGGCACTGGAGGTGGTTCGTCTGGACGAGGCGCTGTACGACTGTTCGGTGGCGCTACGGAAGGACAGTACCCTGCCCCCGAAGACGGTGTTCGACCGGTATTTCCGGGAGGCTCGGGGTTTCATCACCGACTGGATGTTCGGGGGGAATGACAGCCTCGCCAGTGACAGCAGGATCGGCCAGGCCATGAAGGAGTTTGCAGCCGATCCGCAGGGGCAGATGCTGCTGGACACCTTGCACGTGGCACTGGGCGGATTGGACCTGGGAGCACTGCTGGAAAATCCCCTGAAGCGCTACAAGTACTTCTTCCCCGCGAAGCCTACGCCCGTGGTCGTGGCCTTCGCGGATGGATATCCCCGCACGGCGCAGGCAGGGCTGGACCAGATCAGCATTTTCCCGCGCCACCTCGGCATCGGCATGCATTACTTCATGGGGGAGAGCTTCCTCTACTACCCGACCGACCTTCCGCACTATATCCGGAGGCGTTGCACGCCGGAGTATCTGCCCTCCCTCGTGGTGCATCAAATCGCGGAGGCGATCGTCCCGGAACCCGACTTCCGGGGGCATCCGGTACTCGTGGACCACGTCATCCGTGCAGGCATCGTCATGGTGGTGGTGGACAAGCTGCTCGGGCCGTCCGTCTCGGACACCCTGAAACTGTTTTACGATGCCTCCCAGATGGACTGGGCCCACCTGTACGAGGGGCGCATCTACAAGGATCTGGTGACCGACCTGTATTCAGCGGATCCCACCCTGCAGCGGCGCTACCTCCAGGACAGCCCATTCACCAGCCAGCTCCATCGCGGCTCAGCGCCTCGGCTGGGACAGTTCATGGGCTGGAAGATCGTTTCGGCCTACCTTGCGCAGCACCCTGATATGCCACTGGACGCACTTCTCCAAGCGACCGACTACCAGCGGATTTTCAAGGAGTCGGGCTATCGCCCGCCACAGGGCCATTAAGCCAGGGTTCCGTGGCCATCTCTCGCCGGAAGGCCTGTCCACCGCAGTGGTGCGGTTGCCTTTGCAAGGGCTGAGGCCCGCCACTAGGGAGCAGGAGACCGGAGGGCTGCGGAAGACAGCGACCTCCCTCCCCAGGGCGGGGGCTATGTCTTGGAGGCTATGGGGAATATTCTTTCTGGCTGCTTGACTGGCACATCCTTCTTTTCTAATATTGTAAATTGCGTGTCAGCATGGTCGGCTCAGGCTCGAAAAAAGTGGGCAAGCCCATCCAAGACTGAACGCAAGCCGGTTTGGTAGGTTGAACATCAAAAATATCTTGTATGCACTCACACGTTGACAGGAAATCAGAAAAGGGAAGGACGACGACCAACCTCCAGCCCGAAGGCAAAAGTCATGGGGGCTCCGCGTTCCAGTTTGTGGACAACAGGCCTGAGGCGATCACCCAGCGAAAGCTCCAGGAAGCCGCCAACAACAGCCCTAAGGTAAAGCAAATGAAGGCCATTCAGGAAGCCGCAAACAACGGCCCCCGGGTGCAGCAGCTGGTGGCTTCTGCGGCACGGACTGGCCACGGCAGCACATCCACCGTACAGCGGAAAGAGAAGGGGGTGGCACAGGGGCATTCCAGCCATGCTTCCAATTCTCCAGTGGCGCAACTTGAGTCCTATCTGGATTTGCGCGGTGTGAGCACCAATTATGCAGACGAGAGAATACATCAGCGCCCTGACCTGCGCGGTGTTGTCGAATTATACGGTGATTACATAAAACGTCTATTGGCTATTATCAACAGCATCCGTACATATAAAAGCGGAGGAGCTACATTAAATCAGGTTAAAAATGTTCCGGATTCTTGGATTGCGTGGAGTACTGGCCAAAAAATCAGGGATGTGTTCGCACCAATGCCTCGGGGTCTGGCTATATGGAATTGGACAATGCAGGAATATCACACGCAGCTGGAAAAAGCCCGGCTACAAGACATTCCGATCGATGACCATGGCAACATCGACCCTGTAAGATTGAATGCCCGTCTGGTGGAGTACGACACAACAGCCGAGTCGCAAGACAAAACCAAAGTTGGGATTTCAGGAGGAGCATTGACCCGAAGCGCAACGCATCCCAGCGCCCCGGGGGCGGCAGTGGATACAACCAATAGCGTCACCCAACATACTGGAAAGGGCTGGGAAATCTTCGTGATGGGTCCATCAGGAAATCTCCACATGGCTTCGCACAAGATCGGCAAGTACCATCACTCCAGCCTCCTGGGTGGCGGCGCAGTCGCGGGGGCAGGCACCATCAAAGCTGTAGGTGGTCAAATCACACATTTGAACGACAAAAGCGGTCACTATCGACCATCAAAACAACAGACCATCCAGGTCTGCCACATGCTCAAGAAGCAGGGGGTCGATTTGAGCACTGTGAACGTGAATGCAAATGGATACAATGGCCCCGGCCATCTTTACTTGACAACAGAGGAAGAGAATACACTGGAAGCGGGCATGACCCAAAGAACCTTGGATTTTTTCATCCAAACCAAAGGTTTAATTAAAGTTCGCACAGCATTCATGAATCAAGGATGGAGTTTTTACGAAGAAAATAGTAAACATGTCATTCGCAACAGTGCTGGCAAGGAGCCTGCCCCCCAAGAGGTGCGGCAGTTATTGCAGAATTATTTTAAGCAAGAAGCAACACCAACTAGCAAGAAATTAAATGCGAATACTGGCATGGACATAAATTTCTAGGATGGTGTTTAAGACTCACAAGCACACTCCGCCATGCTGGCTCATCCGAGTAGCATGAAGATGCTGCGATAGCGCAGGTTCCAGCCACCCTTGTCAACCCCGACTGGTGGCCTGTCTACAACGAAAAAACACTATGCGTAAAGAATTCAGCGACTTTTTGGCATCACGCGAGTTGGACCATCTGATGATGCTCCGGGATGGCATCCCTGCCCTGGATGCAGAGGATCATCTGGCGATAAGCCAGCTGCTGCGTGAAGGCGCGAACCATCAGGCCATCGCCAACCTGCTCATGTATCCCGAGCTCATCCCCGACTCGGAGAGAGTGCAAGCCCTGCTCACTGGGCTGCGGGCAACCAGCAACAGCTACCTCGTGCTCGCCGCCCTCGTGGGGCTGGGGCGCATTCCCGAAGAGGCCCTTCCTGAGCCTGTCCGTGACACCGTCATGCAGGAAGTCCTGCGGTCGCTGCGTCAGTACGGCGGGGTGATCGCAGAGCGCACCAGTGTCGTCCTGGCGGACAAGACCTGGTGGCTGCTGTCCACGCCCGCATCGGAACTGGTCGGGCTCCTGGGCCATGCCAGCGGAACCGTCCGGCACAATGTCCTGGTGGCATTGATCCCCCTGGTGGGGCTGGTACACCTGCGCGGGGTCATCGCGGAGGCGGTGGAGGAGGGTCGGCTGTCGCCCGAGGCGGCCCACGAGATTGAAGAGAAGCTCAAGGCCATTGACGGGTTCGGGGAAGACGACTCCGTGGATGAGGCCACGTTCGACCTGGGCATGCTGGGCATGCCCTTGCTGGCCTACATCCCCAATCTTGA
>JBJOPY010000144.1:0-6295 GCA_046050405.1 Bacteroidota bacterium
GGCAAATGGAAGGCAATGCCCCTCCTGGCAGTGGGGACAGTGGTTTACTCGGTCATTGGCGGTTTCGTCCTGGGGGATTTCCTGTGGATCTGGACACTCAATCCATACGCGGGAGCATCCCCCCAGTATGGCCGGGGCGGCGTCCTGGATTATCCCGGGCAATATTATTTTGTAACCGGATTGCCGATCTACGTCCTGACCGGGCTGGGGTTGGTGCTTGCCCCGGTGTGGGGTTTTTTCAGATCCAAGGGGCGTCGTTTTGCGGACTGGCTGCTGTTGGCGGGGCCGTTCATCGTTTACTTCGGGGCGCATGCGTATTTCTGGGTCTCCGGAACCGGGCATAGCATGGGCCTGATGCGGGTGATGATCGCCATCGTGCCGGCGGGGGGCTTGATCGCGGCGGTCGGTCTCGGCTTCGCACTGGAGAGGCTCTCCCTTGTCAGCAGGCCTGCAAAGACGGCGATCCTGACCCTGATCGCCTGCTACACCCTGGCTTTCCCATGGATCCCGCATCCTGCCGCTTTTCATCTCCATGAGTTTCGACTGACCGCTGACCAGGCTATGCTGAACAAGACCCATGAATGGATCATGGAAAACAATCTCGAGGGTAGGAAAATCTACGCTGCGCATCCTTCCACAGCCCATTTCCTGGGGATCGACCCCTTTGACCCATCGCAATGCGGCACCCTGGCGCACTTTGAGGATCAAAAACCGGGGAAAGGGGACTTGATTCTGCTGGACTCGTGGTTTGCCCGGGTGGAGTACGGCCTGACACAGGCAGATTTCGATTCCAAGCCGACAAGGTATAGGCTCCTGAAGGCTTGGTCGGGCATCGATGGAGCGAAGCCCATCACGATCTCCCTCTATGAGCGGATTTGAAGGGTAGGGACTGAAGTGAGGGCTTCCCTTGAATCGAACGGTGCCCATGCCTTTTCCCGCTACGGCCTCGAAGGGATTCCAGGACTATTTCATCCCGAGAATATCCCTGAGGCGAAAATATTCAGGATTCTCGGGGGATTTTCGCAGCAGGATGCGAGTGTACTCCTTGGCTTCATCGGGTCTGCTGGTGTTCAGGCAGAGTGACGCCAGGTTCGCCAGTGCTGTCTCCAAGTCTGGATCCAATGCCAGAGCTTGCCGGAAATCCTGTTCTGCTTCCGGAAACACATTCAGCAAGACCCTTGCAAATCCTCGATTGTTATAGACCGCCGCGTCCTTCGAATAGGCGCCCACGAGCTCGTTCAGCAAGGCAAGTGCTTCCCGGGGCTGCTGATTGCTGATCAAGGCGGATGCAAGTTTGTTTTTGAACTTGAGATGCCCAGGGGCGAGTTCATGGGCTCGCTGGAGCCATTGGATGGCCTCGGGTAGCCTCCGGCTTTGCTTCCAAGCCTCAGCGATGCGGTACGCCGTCCATGCGTCGGTGATGGAGCCCGGGGAATGCGTCTGGGCGAATTGCATGAGGGACGGGAAGTCACCTTGCAGATAAAGCAGGCGCACGCGTGCACGGACGACACTGCCTTCCCCCTCGGATTGGATGGCGCGACGCAGATTGGCCTGGGCACTGTCAAGCAGCCAGGGCTTGGCGGTGAACTGCTCGAACTGCGTGAGATAAGCCTCTGCCATCAGGCGTGGGCTGGGCTGATCCTGTGTCCGGCATGCAAGCCTGAAGAACTCCTTCTGGCGCTGCAATTCGTCCGGACTAAGGTTTTTCTTGCCGTCGGGTTTGCGAATGAAGTGGTCGGTGATGCGCACGTGTGGGATGTCGCTGCTGCCGGAGGCGGGCATGTGGCATGCGATGCAATTGTCCCCTCTTGCTTCGCGCAGGGCGGGTTTTTCCGTGCAGGCTTCTGCAAGTTTCTTGGAAGCCGTCCCGGGCGAATGGCAGCCTTGGCAAACCTCGCGGTAGTGGTCCGGGCCCAAGGCCTTGATGCTCAGGTGGGGATTGTGGCAGGTGATGCAGTTCATGGGCTTGGCGAACTGCGGATCGCCCTGCGTGTGGAGGAAACACTGGCTCATGCGCAGGCGGTCGGGATGCGAGGCCATGATGAAGTTGCTGATACTGTCTTCGTAACGGGGAATGAACACGTTCATGTAGTCGCTCAGCTTCATGCCAGGGCGGAAATCCATGAAGGTCTTGCCTTCGACAGGGACGACGGTGCCTTGCAGGTGGCAGCGTTGGCAGAGGTCAAATTGCCGGTCGAGCGGGAGCTTTCCGGGGTGGACGATGGAGTAGTCGATCCCGTCCATCATGTGGGCCTGACTGCCCGACGCCTTTTCAGTGATATGGGCCGAGCCCGGCCCATGGCATCGTTCGCAGTCGATTCCGTCTGGGATTTTCACAAACCGATTGTCGGATTCGGCTTCGAATTCGGGCATGGCGTTGTGGCAGGTCATGCATTCGAGCTCGATCGTGCGCCCAAACCGGCTATTGTGACCGCCTTCGAAGCCTGGTGGCAAGTCCCATCTTCCTTCCTGTGCATACCAGGTCAACGGGGCTTGGAAGACATAGCCATTTTCAGCGATCATGTGCGAATGGGTGTGCTGACCGGACCCGACGATGTAGGCGAGCTTCTCGATGCGCTGATAGACGGTATCCCTGCCCCGGAGCCTGAATTCCTTCAGGAACAAGTCTTCGCCTCGGTGGAAGGGGAGGTAGTAAAAGTCGGATTGGGCATCGTACACGGGCTTGACGCCTTCGAATTTTGCTGTGCTGAGGCTCAGCCTTGCAGGTTTGAAGGAGCGTCCCATCTCGCTCTGGATGAAAGTGTCGAATTTGTCGGCATGGCAGGCCTTGCATTCCTGCTTGCCGACATAGTGTGCGTCAGGGCTGTGGCCGAGATACACTTTTGGCGGATCCTGGTCGCTGGCGGTTTCCACCCCCGGGGAGGGGGTGCATGCGGAGAGGAGGCAGAGCAAGACCCATCCTGAAAATCCCAGGGATGGCTTGGATGGCCTTCCCTGTGTGGAAACGGCGGGATTTTTCCACGACATTACTTTTCCCGAAATGACTTGTAGAGCCGTGCAGCCAAGAACAGAGCGATGCCCAGCACCACCAGCCCCGCGAAAACGGTTGCGAAATCGGTCAAGTTCTTGAAAACAGCCAAGGTGACGATCCCAAACAGCAGCAGGGTCGGGGCTTCATTCAGCAGCCGGAAATGAAAGGGCTTCAAGGTGCATGTTCCAGCCTTCAAGTCCTTCATCAGTTCGCCACAGTAAAACGTGTAGAAGACCAGGAGCAGGATCATGGCGAGCTTGACATAGAGCCAGAGATCCAGGTAGGCAGGATTGCGGACGATGAGGAGTACGCCGAAGAGCACTGTCAGGAACATCCCGGGGAGGGTGATGATGGAATACAGTCGTCGCTCCATCAATGCATACTGGGCCAGGAAGGCCTCCCTGACCCCGGGAGGCTTGCCGTCCGCCTCGCGGTGATAGACGAAGAGCCTCACGAGATAGAAAAGCCCTGCAAACCAGGTGACCATGAAGATCAGGTGCAGGGCTTTGTAAAGTAGAATCGTGGACATCATCGGTCGGGTTAGTTCAGGCTGTAACGCTTTCTCACCACCCATTCCACTGCCAGCAAACCGGCCAGGAGGTAGAAGATCCACTGGAATTCATGGAATCCCAATCGCTTGATGGTGATGGTCGCGACGGGTTTCAGGCTGCTGAGGGCGAGGATCTCATCTGGAAGCCTGTCCAGGTCACGCGCCATCAGAAAGGTTCCTCTGGTGCGAAGGGCGATTTGCTCCAGCAATCCCTTGTCGGCAGTGAGGTTCAGATGCTCTATGTTGCTCCTCCCGATGCTGAATTGGCCCCGATCGGTGCCCACGCTCACGCCGCTTTTGGTGCCTTTGGCCTCGTAGTTGTAGGTGCCCTCCTCAAGGTTGTTCAGCTCCAGGAAATAACGGGCATTCCCCGTCTCGTTCAGGTAGAGGTCGTCCTGCTTTCCGTCCGGGAAGCGGAGCTTCAGCTGGATGTCCACGCCGGTCATCGGATGGTAGGATTCATCATACACCTCGCCCCGGAACAAGACGGGCTCGTTCCCTGTGAACAGCTGCTTGCTCGGGGTGACTTTGAAGCGTCTTTTGTCCTCACGGACGATCAGCCACTGTATATTGTTGTAAATCCAATTGTCAAAGTCGTCAAATACACCCTTCTCGACCATCACATGGGCTCTCATCCGCCAGATATTCTCACCGATGAAGACCATGTTTTTGCGGTCGAGATGGTTCTGAAGCCCGTAGATCGGATAATCCAAGGCTACGCCCCTGATCTTGGCGGTCGCATACACCTTGGTGTCCCCGCTGGACTTCCATTCGCTCTGGTTCCGGAATAGCGGCGGCGAATTGGCCATCATGCGTATCCATCCCTCGTCAAAGGTGTAGGTGGCGTGGCTGCGGTAATCGTCGCGGAAGACGATCATGGCCTCCTCGACATTGCTTTGGAAGGTGCCGGGTACGATGCCGATCCGGTCGCCCAGGCTGCCATTGAGCGTCTGCAGGTGGGTGCCCTGTCCCACAAAGACCATGACCGAGGCCTTGCGGCCATCGATCTCGTTCCTGATCTTTTGGAGGATTGCCGCGTCAGCAGGGCTCAAGGGGAAATTGTGGAGGATGAAGAGGTCGAAATCACCGAAATGGCTTGTGTTCGGATCGGTGTAGAAGGCGGTGGGGGTTTTGTGGATGAACTCCCTGCATTCATAACGCTGATCGCGCACCAATGCATGGTGGAGCGCACCCAGGTCGGGATGTGGGTAGCCCGCGAAGACCGCGATCTTGACCTTGGTCTCGAGGACATTGATGAAGATGGCTTTGCTGTTGTTGCGGGTCGTCAATTCACCCGGGAGGGGATCCACTGTGATGGTGTACTGCGCGATCCCTGTCCGTGTGGGTTTCACCAGGAAGTCGGCATCCACGATGCCCTGGTCCTTGCCCAGGGTGATCATCTGTGTGCCGATCACCTTCCCGTCCCCGGCCAGGCGCACTCTGGCGGCAGCGGCATCGTAGCCGATGTTCATCACTTTCACCTTGATCGGCGTTTCATTGTCCAGATACGCGATTTGATTGTAGAGAACATCACCGATGCGGATGTCTTTCCGGGCACTGGTGTCGCCGAGCAGGACGGTGTAAACAGGCTGCTGGAAATCGTCCAGGGAGTAGACAGGGTTCATTCCCGAAGTCGAGATCCCATCCGTGAGAAGCACCACCGCCCCCAGGTTTTGATTGCTGAATAGTTTCGCGGTGCTCGTGAGTGCATTGGAGATATTCGTCCCCGTGCCGCGGTAACGTAAGGAGTCAGGTGAAGCGTCCCCTCCAAGGCCGCCTGAGAAGGCAAAAAAGTGTGTCTTGATCTTCCCATCGGCATTCAGTTTTTCCATGAAGGCCTTGAGCTTGGCGGGATACATGCCTCTGATAAAGGTGCTGTCCCCATTGATCCAGATGCTTTCCGAGTCATCGTGCAAGACCGCGACGACCGGGGGAGAAAGCTGCTTGTTGCGTGTTTCCAACTGGGGTTCGAGGAGCATGGCCGCCGCGACCAGCAGCACGGCGTATCGAAAGACGCCCAGCGGAATCGCAGCATACAGCGGCAAGCGCCCATCGCCGTGATCGTAGGTGAAGAAGGAAATGGCCGCTGCACCCATGGAAAAGAGGATGACCAGTGCGGTCGAAATCCCTTCGGGATAACCAAATTGAAGGTTTGTGCGGGTGGCGATGGTGGCGATCAATATCCCGGCCACCAGTGCCGACAACAAGACAAGCCCCAGACGGTATGTAAAGCGAAGACCGCGCATCAGCCAATGTTACTACGAAAATTCTTGCATCGTCCTGGAATAACGCTTGCCGTTGACGGAATTCGCGGCGGAGGACTCGTCGTGCTACATGTACATTCCGCCATTGACATGGATGGTCTGCCCTGTGATGTAGGTGCTTCTGTCACTGGCCAGGAAAATGCAGATGTCGGCGATGTCCTGGACGGTTCCGGCCCTTTGCAAGGGGATGTTATCCATCCAGCGCTTGAGTTCAGCCTCGGGGAGGTGGCCCGTCATCTCGGTGGCGATGAAGCCCGGCGCGACTGCATTGGCACGGATGCCGCGGGAACCTAGTTCCTTGGCCGTGCTTTGGGTGAAGGCGATCATCCCTGCCTTGGAGGCTGCGTAATTGGCTTGGCCGGCATTTCCAGTGACACCGACGATGGAACTGATGTTGATGATGGAGCCGCTGCGCTGCTTCAGCATGGTTTTCAACACGGCTTTGGTCGAGTTGAATGCACTTTTCAGGTTCACGCGGACCACCGTGTC
>JBJOPY010000145.1:0-7413 GCA_046050405.1 Bacteroidota bacterium
GATTCTTGCTGCGACCCAATAGATGGACTTCATGCGAGACGGGTCATAGTGTACTCGCCACGAGGAGATTGATGTCCATGAATTCAAGTCCGAAGATATTGGCGATGGAACGTTTCGTCAAGTGGCGGCGATAGATGTACACGCCATGCTTCACGCCTTCGTTGACTTTCATGAGCTGCTCCATCCCTCCCATGTCACCTGCTTTGATCAGCAACGGGCCGAGGATGTTGCTGACCGCTGCGGAGGCAGTGGCGGGCACGCGTGAGGCGATGTTTGGCACGCAGTAGTGGATGACGTCATGCTCCACAAATGTCGGTCGCTCATGGGTGGTGAGCCTGCTTGTCTCCACGCAGCCTCCCTGGTCGATGGCCACATCCACGATCACGGACCCTTCCCGCATATTGGCAACCATATCCTCCGTGACGACAACGGGCGCACGGTATCCAGGTTTGAAGGCGGCCCCGATCACCACGTCGCTGCTCAGGACGAAGTCCTCGATATAGTTGTGGAGGCTGATCGCTGTTTGTATTCGTTGACCGAGAACCTGCTCGAGGTTGCGGAGCTGATGGACCTCCTCGTCGATCACCCGCACGGTGGTTCCCATGCCCAAGGCCGTCCTTACAGCACCCAAGCCCACCGTCCCAGCACCGATGATCGTCACCACGGCGGGCGGTACGCCTGTGATGCCGCCAAGGAGCAGGCCTTTGCCGCCTGCGTGTTTGCTCAGCAGTTCGGAAGCGATATGGATCGAGGTTACGCCGGCGATCTCGCTCATGCTCTGGACGAGGGGCAAGGCACCGTCACTCGCTTGCAAGAACTCAAATCCGATTGCCAAGATGTTTTTGAGGAGCATGGTCCGGATATGGTCGGCACTCATGCTCCCCAGATTAATAGCCGAGATCAGGGTCTGATGTGTTCGTAGCATCTCCAATTCCTCAGATGAAAGCGGTGACACTTTCACGACGGTCTCAGCTTTCGTATAGATGTCGGCCAGCGTGTAGCAGATGTGAGCTCCCGCAGCATTGTAGGCACCGTCAGGAAAGCTGCTGCCCTCGCCTGCACCTTTCTGGACATAGACCTCGTGCCCGTTGGCGACGAGGATTCCGACAGATTCGGGTGTCAATGCGACACGATTTTCAGAAGGAGCCGACTCCTTTGGCACCCCGATGCGCATCACCTTTTTTTCACGCCTGACTTTGGCGGGCATCTCCAGATGCACCGCCCAGGATGCGGGATTGAGCTCGCTCAGGATTCCACTGTCGATTTTCGATTTACCCATGCTTAGTGCGTTGAGATTTTGATCGTTCTTGATTCCGGCCCAGATACCAGGATTCTAATCTCGATGGCATCCTCGGGGATGAGCGGCGCGATGAACTCGGCCCATTCCATGAAGCAATAGCATCCAGACTCCAGGTATTCCTCGAGTCCAATGTCAAAAACTTCCTCCAAGCTTTCGATTCTATAGAAATCGAAGTGGTAGATGCTTCCATGCGGGCTACCGTACTCGTTGACGATGGAAAAGGTCGGACTTTTCACGACATCCCCCGTTCCCAACAATTCGCAAAGAGTTTTAATCAACGTCGTCTTTCCTGCACCCATCGGCCCATGAACGGCGAATATCCTGTGTGATCCGGAAATATCCAAGATCGATTCTGCAACCATCTTGACCTCATCCGGATGGTAGGTTTCGATGGTCTTGTCCACCCCTTGCGTTGTCGCTTGCTTCATATGCATGGCATCTACCAGCTCTTCCCCACAAATCTAATGTTTGAGAACGGAAACCTCAACAGTAGTTACCTGCATTTTTTGGAGAAGAGGTTGTCTCCACTCCAAAAGTGGTAGACCCCGGCTCCCCCGCACGGATCACTTCTTGGGTACCAGGTCGACCAATGGGACGATCATTTCATGCATCGAAATGCCGCCGTGTTGGAACGTGTCCTTGAAAAACTTGACATAATGGTTGTAGTTGTTCGGATACGCAAGGAAATAGTCCTCACTGGCAAAGACATAGGAGGAGCTTATGTTCATCTGAGGGAGCTTAGCCTCCTTCGGATGCTTGATGGTAAACAGGAACTTCTCATCATCATAGCTCAGGTTGCGGCCTTGTTTGTAGCGGAGGTTGGTGGTCGTCTCACGGTCACCGATGATCTTGACAGGGCGATTGACATAGACAGTTCCATGGTCGCTGGTGATCACGACCTTGACCTTGTGCTGTGACAGCTTCTTCATCAATTCCAGAAGGGGGGAATGCTCAAACCAGCTTCGGGAGACTGCCCGATAGGCGGCTGGTGTCGGGGCAAGCTCCCGGATAATGTTCACTTCCGTCCGCGAATGCGAGAGCATGTCGATGAAATTGTACACGATCGCATTGAAATCGTTGTTCAGGAGGTTCTTGTAGTTTTCATTGAGAGAAAAGCCCTCATCATTGGTCAGCACTTTGTGGTAGGAGAACTTGGCGTTCAGGCGGCGGCGGATGATGTGTTCTCTCATCAAATCCTCTTCATGAAGATTTTTGCCCCCTTCATCGTTGTCGTTTTTCCAGTACCGAGGATACTTCTGTGCAATTTCTCCTGGGTGCAGTCCTGCAAAAATTGAATTTCTACAGTACTGTGTGGCAGTCGGCAGGATGCTGTAGTAATGCCGCTCGTTTTCGATGTAGTAGTAGTCTGCGATCAGCGGCTCGAACTCCTTCCATTGGTCATGTCGCATACAGTCCACGAGGATGAAAAACACGCTTTCATATTGCCCGCCGAGGTCTGCAAAAGCGGATTGGGGGAGCACGTCTGGACTCAGGATAGGCCTCTCGCTCAGATTCTCAGTGTTCACCCAGCGGAGGTAGTTCTCCATCACCATGCGGCTGAAGGTAAGGTTGGCCTCTACGATCTGGGAATGCAGGACCTCCAGCATGCTCTGGTCTTCGTTGTCCTGCATTTGTTTCTCCCAGTGGCTCAGTTTCTTGTAGATGTCGATCCATTCCTGGTAGTCGTTCTGCTCATAGAACTGCATCCCGATTTTTCGAAAGTCCTGTTTATAGCTGGTATTGACCTTTTGATTGACGAGTTGCTTGTTTTGCAGGATTTTTTTGCAAGCGAGCAGGATCTGGCTGGGATTGACGGGCTTGATGAGGTAATCGCTGATCTTGGAGCCGATGGCATCCTCCATGATATGCTCTTCTTCGCTCTTGGTGATCATGACCACCGGAAGGTGGGGGTACAAGGATTTGATTTCTGAGAGCACCTCCAGGCCGCTCATGCCAGGCATATTCTCATCCAGGAACACGATGTCAAAGCTTTCGTTTCGCACATGTTCCATGGCATCGAAGCCATTGCTGGCCGATGAAACATTGAAGCCCTTGATTTCCAGAAATTTGACATGGGGCTTGAGGAGTTCGATCTCGTCATCTACCCAAAGGATTTTGGCGTTTTCCATAAAAAAATTTTAAGCGTTTGCGACTTTGCCAGGGAGCGAGAGTACGCAGCGTAGTGAAAAAATGACCTTTAGGTAGACACAGCGACGATAGGCGAAAGAATAGAATTGATGTAGGTGCGTACGAAGGAAAGCGAGAATGGTTGCTAGGGGGGACGGGGTGTGAATCGAGCCTGCGGTGGTCTGACAGGGTGGAGAATGGAAATGCATTTTGAAATGCTATCTTTGCCCTGCTCAGTTAGCCGCATCGTGATTCAAAACAAGATCATCAACGACCCTGTCCACGGGTTCATAGAGATTCCGCGCGGCATCATCCTGCAGTTGATCGATACGGATATCTTTCAACGCCTAAGGAGGATTCAGCAGTTGGCATTGAGTTCTCTGGTGTATCCGGGGGCAGTGCATAGCCGTTTCAACCATTGCATCGGTGCCATGCACCTCACGGGGCAGGCCTTGGACGTACTGCGGTCCAAAGGTGTGAGGATCAGTGCGGAGGAGTATGAGGGAACCATGATCGCGATGCTGCTGCATGACATCGGGCACGGGCCTTTTTCGCACGCGCTGGAGAACGTGATTTTGCAAGGCCTGAACCATGAGCGCATGAGCAAGGCAATCATGCTACACCTCAATGAAAGGTTTCATGGGAGGCTTCAGCTGGCCATTCAGATCTTCGAGGGCACCTATCCCCGGAGGTTCCTGCATCAGCTGGTCAGCAGTCAGCTCGACATGGATCGCATGGACTATCTGAAGCGCGATAGTTACTTCACGGGAGTGGTGGAGGGGCTCGTGAGTGCCAGTCGCATCATCAAGACACTGAATGTCGTGGACGACCGTATCGTCGTGGAGAGCAAGGGCATCTACTCGGTCGAGAAGTTCATCGTGGCTCGCAGACTCATGTACTGGCAAGTCTATCTCCACAGGGCCGTCTTGGCGGCGGAGTACATGATCGTCAACATCCTGAAACGTGCCAAGGAACTCATGTATGCGAACCACAGGCTTTGGAAGACGGAAGCATTGGAGTTTCTGTTTGGGCAGAATACCCTTCTGGAGCCGACGATAACCCCAGACGTGATTCAGCGATACATACAGCTCGACGACAATGACATCAATGTGGCCGTGAAACAATGGCGAACCTCGGGCGACAAAGTGCTGGAGCTCATGTGCAGCAACCTGCTGCAACGGAGATTGCTGAAGGCCCGGCTTCAGGACACGCCTCCTCAGGAGTCCCAGATGGCAGAGATGCGGGCGGAGCACCGTCGTAGACTAGGATTGAACGACCAAGAGATCAAGTATTTTGTCTTCTCGGGTCAGATTACCAACAAGGCCTATTCATCCGACACGCAGGAGTCCATCGATATTCTCCAAAAGGACGGGACGATCGAGGACATTTCGACTGCAAGCGACCTTCACAATATCATGACGCTTTCCAGTCAGGTCAAAAAGCACTTTGTATGCCACCCGCCATGGTAGGCGACACATCCCTGCGACCAAGTGTTGCAAGTGTTTTCCTTGCTGATTTTCCTGCCAGCAATGGCGGTCACTCGACCACCAGCCTTCTGACCTCTTGGGTGCCGCCAGACATGACGCGGAGGCAACACACCCCGCGTGCCAATGCACGCAGATCCAGATTCCCTCGCCAGGTATCCCCCGATGCGAGGATGGCCGTTGCGAATGCGGGTACCTGCAGGGATAGATTGAACAAGCCATCTCCAGATGGCCATTCCGAAGCATCAGCAGATGGGAATCCTGCGTCCAGGCCATGTATGGCCATGCTAAAAAAGTGAAAGCAGATTCAATGGTTTTGTCATGGTATCAGGATTGATTGCACACTGACATACGATCTCGGACGCCATCCGATTCGTCCGTTAATAATGTCTAAATTATTCCAGAAATACAAGCGGCCAGGCTCATTTCCTTCGGGCTGCCATGGCCGGCCCGACCCACCCTGGCCAAGGTCAAAGATTGAATAGATCGTATGGAGGGGATGGTGCCGCGAGCCAGGTGCAAAGGCCGAAGGGCTGGACCATGACGAAAATCTTGAATTTCTTGCAGATGAGTATGCACTGTCTATCGGATACGAACTAGATTTGCACTCGTATTTACATATAGTGAGTTATGGATAAAATCGCAACCAAAAAGCAAATTCTGGCGGCTGGCATCAAAGCACAATTGTCGATCATCGAAGACTTTACCAGCCGTATCGAAGAACTCAAGTCTACTGGGCAGCAGTACGCAGGCGAGCAACAGGACAGTGGCGCACAATCCATGACCCAGGCCACGGAAGAGCAGGCGAGCCTCATGTCGGAGCAGCTCGCCATGTTGCAAGACGAGCTTGAGAAGTTGCATCGCATCCATATCGACGAGATCCACGATGTCGTCCATTTGGGTTCGGTGGTTGTGACCCATCAGCAGAAATTCTTCGTCTCCGTTAGCATCGAGCGGTTCAAATGTGAGGGGGTGGAATACTTCGGCATCAGCACCAACGCACCCATTTACGAGGCCATGGAAGGAAAGTCCGTGGGTGACCACTTCGAAGTGAATGGCCGGAAGTTCGAAATCGTGGATCTTTTCTGAGACTAAGCCGGTCGGTCAGGCCACGCGCTTTTCCAACGTTTCTGGACTAGCCGGAGTGGATGTGAACGTTGTTGGATGAGAATCTCCACTTCATTCACATGGCCGCTGTAACCATCGGGGCAAGATTCCAAAGCGGAGCGCAAAGCTGGAAGATATGAAAAATCCAGCCAATGGGGTATTGCCCGCAGGGTGATAGGTTTGAGAGGCTAGATACCGGCTATAGGGAAAAGTTGCCGGGCATGTTCATGAATAGGCAATTTTTTCCCCTCTGGAACTGGAAACAATCGCAGTTTTACAGCGTCTTAGTAGTCATCGCAAATTTAAACTAGCAGATGCGGATGCAATGAAACATGTATTCCTCTCATTTTTGGCTCTATTGCCGTTGTGTATCTTTTCGCATGCGGTTGCCCAATCATCGGGAGTAGTGTCTGGCATTGTCTTGGATGAGGAGGGGAGCCCTCTTCCGTTTGCAAATGTATTGCTGTACTCCGTGACGAATTCTGCGCTCATCAAGGCGGGATTCTCCGGAGAGGATGGGAAGTTCATGCTTGCCCCGGTTCCTGAAGGGCAGTATTGGCTGAAGACGATGTTCACAGGCTACAAGTCGGACTCCTCAGCTGCATTCTTTCTGGGGAAAGGCGAACGACATGAGCACCCCGCTGTGAAAATGGTAGAAGTCGGCGCCTCCCTTCAGGAAGTAGCGCTCACGGCTGAACGTCCCCTCGTGTCCGTGAAGCCTGACATGCTGGTCTTCAACGTCGAGAACACCCCCAACGCCATCGGGGAGAATGCCTTCAATCTCCTGAGGAAGGCTCCCGGAGTGATGATTGACAACAATGACAATATCAACCTCCTCGGCAAGAGCGGCCTACGCATTTACGTTGACGGCAAGCAATCCCCCTTGAGCGGAAAGGATCTCGCCAATTTTCTTAAAAGCATCCAAAGCTCTCAGATTGAGTCGTTTGAGATCATCACCAATCCCAGTTCGAAATACGATGCTGCCGGCAATGCCGGCATCATCGTCATCCGCATGCGCCGCGACAAGTCCCTCGGGGCCAATGCCACCGTCGATCTGGGATATGCGATCGGAATTTACAGCAAATACAATGGAAGTGCCTCCGCCAACTACCGGAATAGGGATGTGAGCGTTTTCGGATCCTATAGCTATGCCGATGCGAAAAATAGGGAGTTCATGGATTTCTCCCGCTACCAGGATGGCCTTGCACTCTCGCCCATCAACACGGAAATGGTCTCTCTCAACTTTAACCACAACTTCAGGGCCGGGGCTGATTTCTTTGTCGGCAAGAAAAGTACACTCGGGGTTTTGACCTCAGGCTTTATTTCCAAGACCATCCATGACAACGTGGCCAGAACCCTCATCAAGCCTGATACGGTCGCCGCACCAGTGAGCCT
>JBJOPY010000146.1:0-21041 GCA_046050405.1 Bacteroidota bacterium
TCAAAGGTGAAGACGCATCGGATCGTATTCAGGGCGTCTTCACAGTGGCTGTTCACGAAACGTGCATGGTCGAAGAGGCATTCACTCTCATAGAGCGTCACTGCACCGGTCAGGTTCCAGCCTTGGTATTGCAGCGTGTTCAGGTTGTCAAATGCCACATAGTGGAACTCTGATTTTCCCTCTGCCTGGAGGACGGTGAATCCATTGGCGGAATGGTCGCTGCTGGTGACCAGGATGGGATGGTCCTGCTCGCCGAACATGAGGACCTGCGACTTGGAAATGAACTTCGCCTTGTTTGTGAGGTCCAGTTCCACCCCCTTTTCAAACCAAATCTGGTAGCCCGGCGGGAACAGGATGTCCTTGCCGGTCCTGTACTTGCCCGTCTTGAAGGTCACGCGCTTCGAGCTTTCGTCCACTTGATAGATTTCGTTGCTGGCGACCTGGAGATCCCGGAACAGGGATTGCTCGGGTGTCAGGCCTTCCGGCTCCTCCCATGGCAGGATCTCCGCCGAGAAGAGGGAGTCGATCCCCGGCACCCGGAAAAAGACCCACTTGCCCTGCGACTTGCTCCAGGCATCTTGGAATTCGGCTGGAAATTCATTGTTGTAGGCATCGATCCGCACCTCCTCGGTAAATGGGGCATCGATCTTCGTGGGTTTTGCCCCGACCCCTTCCAGAAACACAGGCAGGCAGTGAAAATTGTACACCCGGTAATGGTAGCCCTTCTCCGTCTTGCCTTGGAGGAATGCCTTGGCCGAGGTCTTGGACAGCGGCTGGAGCAGCAGGCGTATGGTTTTCGCCCTTTCAAAAAAGGCCTTCCGGTCAAAGGCATAACCTGGCCACTCCTTCTGCATGGCCTCCTCGAAGTGCAGGATGCGGGGCTCCAATTCCCTGTACAGCGCTTCGAGATAGGCGGGATCGCTGAACTCGAACAATGCCGCGATGTACAGCTCCAGAAACTTCTTGTCATGGAAAAACCGCTCAAACATCAGCTCCCGGTAACCTGCGGCCATGTAGCGGACATTCCGCGAGAAGCCGATGAACGGCTTGTCAATCCAGGTCAACGGCCCGTTTTCCGTGAAGCCATCGAAGCCGATGGGCTCCAGGTGCGCAATCACGGGGTTGTAGTACCACCGCTGATTGTGCCAGATGATCCCGTGCTGAGCGCCGAGTATGTCGAGGATCGCGAAGTAGCGTGCGACCTTCCGGGCATCGAAAATATCCCAGACCGATTTTTGGCCTGTCTTGTATTGCTGGACCAATTTCTGGGCGATCACCACTTGGCGCATCATGGCGGTGTCCTTGGTGGCGGACTTCATCCCGAAGGGCAATGTGCTGGCCGCCTTGAATGCCGGCACGCGGGCTTCGAAATCGGGAATGCCGTTCTCGATGGCTATCTCCTGCGCCTGCCAGAGCCCTTCCTCGTCCCATTTCAGGATCGGGCCTTCCCGCCGCTGATTGTACTCCAGGATTTGCTTCTCGAAATGCTCCTCATAGGCATAGAGGCCCTTGGAGATGCCGTTGACCTTGATCCTCACGAACCCATAGCGCGGGGTCAGGATGTCCTCCCTGTCCAGCCATTGGTGGAAGACCCATTCGCTGAGGAAAAAACGAGTCTCAGGATTCTGCACGGAAAAGGTGGTCATCCTCCTCCAGGCCTGCCCTTCGTCCAGCGCGATCCGGAAGGACCATTTATTGCCGAGCAGGTGGTCGGTCCAGTCACCCTTGAGCCGAAGCTTTCCGCTGATCTCCTGCCTGCCCGTGATCATTTTCAGCTTCACCCAGTCTTGCTCATTGGCTCCAAGCAGGCCGGCCTTCATCGCAGCATCCCGATGGCGCTGCAGCTTGCCCCATCCTGCATCGCCCACCACGAGGTCGAGCGTGGCGATGGAATCCTCCGCAGGTACGGCACCCATGGGATAGGCTTCCCCGGCCCTCACATGGCGAATGGACAAGTCATCGAAATAGGCGGGATCTGGTTCCGGGTTCCATACATAGCAGCTGAACTCGCCCGAGTGCACATAAGCCGGAACCCGTACACGGAGGGTGAGCTCCTCCCATTCGCCCTCCTGCCTGCCGGAGAGGGTGCCTGCTTGGTAGAATCCCCATGTCCCACTCCCAATCAGCATCCCCTTGTGGTCCTTGCCCTTGTACCAGACGCTTGCCTCCAGGAGGTCGCCGGGGCGAAGATCCCTTGTCTTCCAGGTCGCACCAAATTCCTGCGGATGGAACAGCTTGCAGCTGTGTCTCCCGGAGCGGGCAACCTCTGAAGTCTGCGTATTTCCATTTTGCAGGGATGCGCCATCTGCCTGGAAAAAGGCGGTGTCGCCTCGCACCGCGACGGATTCCATGTCGCAGACGATCCTTACGCCTTCCTTCCGATGGTTCAAGGACATCCACGATGCGATGAAATAGAACAGCAGGGCGACCATGGCGATGCCACCTACTGCACCGATTCGCAGGAGAAGCACCCGGGGCGAACGTTTCTGCTGAATGATCATACCGCGATGTTGCGCTGCTCGACGAAGGAAAGGTCAACGTTCGGGGACAATTCCATGAGCCGCATCCGGGCCTGATTGATTTGCTCCACGGAGCGGGCCTCCACCACGTAGCTGAGGTCAAGCTGCTGGCCATTGTCGTCGATCCGCTTCAGCTCGACAAACGGGAAAGTCTCCGCGAGGATGGCAGTGATTGCGGAGAGGTCCCTGTGGCTGGTGCGGAGGTTCAGGTGCATGTTGTCTCCCGGGGCGAAAAATTTCTTTTTGCGAAGGAAGGCCTGGCCCAGCAGCAGGAGAATGATGACAACGAAGGCAAGCAGCGCGATCCAGATTTCGCCAGCCCCGGCGGCGACCCCGATGCCGATCGTCAGGAAAAGGTAGGTCAGCTCCTCGGGATCCTTGATCGCGGAGCGGAAGCGCACGATGCTCAGTGCCCCCACAAGACCCAGGGATAGGGCCACCGAGGATTTCACGACGAAAATGATCAGCATCGTCGTCAAGCCGAGCGGGAGGAAGTTGCGTGAAAAGCGCCTGCGGTTACTGACCGCATTGCCGTACTTCACATAAAACAAACCCAGAAAATAGGCCAATGCCGCCGTTACGAGCAGGTTGGTGATGAATTGAAGGTAGTTGAACTCGGAAAGGAATTGCTTCTGTTCCGAAATAAACCGCTCGAAGTGCTCCATGATTTTTATTGGCCGATCACTGTCAATGGTGAAGTGCAAACTATATTGGCAGACAAATTTAGAGAATGCCTGATTGAGAATGAAGCGCTCCCCCTGCGAAGTACACGTCTTGCCAGGATGGGCCAGTAACCGGGATGGACGGGACTGCGGGCCCATGAAAGCGATTCGGGGACGATGGATGCAAATTGAGCGATCTCCAGGGTGAGGAAAGTATCTCCCAATTTTGTAAAGTGTACATGAATTAATCGATTGGCATACGATGTCAGAGCAACAGGAAGACCTCCTTCAGGTCTATTACCGCGATTACTACCGATTCCACGGGAGAAGCCGGTGGATGGAGGAGATCTGGTCGGCAGCCTTCGGGGACAATTATCCGACCGGGCTCGACCATTACGGCTACCTCACCAGGCATGACCTGGAGATTTTCGCGTCCCGGCTGCAGTTGCCGGCAGGAAGCACCTTGCTCGACATCGGCTGCGGAAAGGGCGGCCCCGGGCTGTGGCTGGCGCAACGGAACAAGCTGCAACTGATCGGGCTGGATATCGTTCCGGAGGCAGTACAGCAGGCCACTGCATTCCAGCGATCGTTCCAGCTTGATTATCCAGCCCAGTTCGGAATCGGGGAATTTTACGCGATTCCCCTGGCGGACCAATCCGTGGATGCGGTGGTGTGCATCGATTCCCTGTGGGCAGCACCGGACAAAATAGAGGCACTGAGGGAGATTCACCGTGTGATGAAGCCCGGTGCCAGGGCTGTATTCACCTATTGGGATCTCTCTGCGCTCGAGGCCGTACCCTACTTCGAGATGTCAGGATTGACCTTTGTGGAGCGGCTGGAGACCCCCGACTGGAAGGCGTACCAACAGAAGGTGTATGAAGGGATCCTTGCGCATGAGGCCGAACTGGCCGAGGAGATGGGCGAGGGATCGAATATGCTGCTGTATGAGGCAAGGGCCTCGCCACCGTACCTGGACATGAGCATACGACGGATCTATGAAATGGAGCGGAGGTGAGCGGGGTTCATCAGGGGTGGGCCATCCAGCATCGCCTCAGGGATGGACGTGACTTCCCGGTGCTTTCTTTCCGGATGGGCATCCACGATTGGCACGAACTTTGGGAGAGGAAATCAATGGTATGAAGACACTGCTTGAAACATCGATCATCGAACTTCGTATGAAGTACAGTACGTATGACGCGCAAACTCAGGCATTCGTGCAAACGCTCGTCCACGAGGAGTGCCTTTTATGAATAGATTTGCATTGACTGTATCTTTTCTGATAAAAAATGAAGGATTTCACCAAGATTGCATTTTTCTCCATCCTTTTGACTGTCCTGTGCTTCACGGTTGACATGAAGGCTCAGGACGCAGGGATTCAATTTTTCCATGGCACGTTTGCCGAGGCGCAAGCCAAGGCGAAGGCGGAAAACAAGCTGATCTTCATGGATGCCTATACATCCTGGTGCGCGCCCTGCCGCTACATGGCGGCCAATGTCTTCACAGACCAATCGGTCGGGGAATATTACAATGCCCATTTCGTGAACATCAAAGTGGACATGGAAAAGGGAGAGGGGCCAGAACTCGGAAGACGCTACAATGTCAACGCCTATCCCACCTTCCTGTTCATCAATGGGATCACCGGGGAGGTGGCATTCCGCTCATTGGGGGGGAAGCCAGCTTCGGATTTCATCTCCGAAGGGCAGAAGGCTGTCAAGGGCAGATAGTGTCTATTTGACTGGGATGAATGCGCAAGAAAATGGGGATGTGCAGGCTTGCACATCCCCATTCCTTTGAGGCGGGATGGGATGGATTATTGGCCGAACAGCTCGGCAACCTTGGCCCAGTCCACGACGTTCCACCAAGCACCGATGTAGTCTGGGCGGCGGTTCTGATAGTGGAGGTAATAGGCATGCTCCCAAACATCAAGGCCCAAGATCGGCTTTCCCGTACCGGGTTCCATCAGTGCATTGTCTTGGTTCGGGGTGCTCGTGATGCTGAGGGTGCCATCATCGCCCTTGACCAACCATGCCCACCCCGACCCGAAACGGGTGGTGGCCGCTGCATTGAACTTGGCCTTGAAATCGGCAAAGTTGCCAAAGTCCCTTTGGATGGCATGGGCGAGTGCGCCGACAGGTTCGCCACCGCCCTTCGGGCTCATGACCTGCCAGAACAGGTTGTGGTTCCAGAAGCCGCCACCATTGTTGCGGACTGCAGGTGCAGCATCCATGGCCTTGGCCAGGATTTCCTCAATGGTCTTGCCCGCGAGACCGGTGCCTTCGATGGCTGCATTGAGGTTGTTCGTGTAAGCCTGATGGTGCTTCGTGTGGTGAATCTCCATCGTACGGGCATCTATGTGCGGCTCCAGGGCATCATAGGCGTACGGGAGAGCGGGAAGGGTAAATGCCATAATTAATTCTCTATTTCGTGGTTGAACAATCTTGATGGAAAGACCATCGTCTTCGGCCAGAAAATTACACCCCAATCGTCGCAGCCGATAAATTCCAGATTCAGGCCCGCGTCCAGTTGCGATGGTTCCTGCCGCCCAACCATAACTTCGCATGATGCATTATGTTTGAAAATTGCATGCGGAAATGTTACGAAATTGAGTTAACTTGGAGGCAGGGAGCAGTGACCCCTGACGCATGAGACGCATCTTGAAAATAATAACCCTTTGCTTGGCGCTCGGTTTCGCGGCGAGTGCTTGCTCGCCCTACCGCGTGCATCGCAAGCCTGCGAAGTCAGCCAGGCACCATGTCAATAAGCCGCCTGTGACGATCAAGGATTTCATCGGGAATCGTGGATGCGGGTGCCACTGAGCACGAACCTGGCGTCATGCCTCCAGGGTTGCGATGCCCGGATCCTGTGCCTGAAGCGGAACGACCTCAGGGGAAAATCAACCAAGGGAATGCCGCCACCGATCGATTCCGATGCGCATACGGTTCGGGAAGGCAAGTTTGCGGGTCTTACTTGATCGCAAACTCAAACTGGGAGGTCTTGAAGGCTTCCTTGGGAACCTTGTAGCTGATCTGGAGATCCGCCAATGCTGGAACCTCGGCCTTGAGTTTGGCGACTACGTCCTTGTGCTCCCTGAGTTGCAGGTCTTTGCCGAGCGTTCGGCTGATCATGGACAGCAATCTCCAGCTCGGAAGGACGTCGTGGATATGCTCCACCGAGCGCCAGCGGTCCACCGCCACGGCAGCCTTGTCCAGCCGGCTTTTGGGCAGGCGCATCCACATCTCAGGTGTCATCTGCGCGACCTGCTTCGCCATTTTGGTATGCTGGGCCTTGCCGTCCTCGTTGACAAAGATGCTTTCTGCCTCGATTTCCATCGCAGCCGGCAGGACCAGTTCCATCCGCTCGATCCCGGGTACATGGTGGGTGGCATGCACGACCATGGTCAGGTGGTCAGGTTTTTTCGGAGCGATCGCCTGCAAGGTCATGGTATCCTCCAGCATGTAGATGAACTTGAACTCGCCTTCATGGAACCTTCGTGCCAGGTCAAGGACCGTGATGGCCTCCATTCCGAGCATCTCGCAACCCTTGGAATTCGGGCTGCGGTCATCGCGGCGAAGCAAGCCGTCACCCCATCCATTTTCCTGATGCTTGACATAGAAGATCCTATGGTGGGGACTCAGCTTTCTCGCCAGAGCCTTCAAGGCATAGTTGCTCTCCATGGATGCCCGGGACGATCCGATGAAGTGGATGGTGCCTTCGAAGTTGCGAATGAGATCGACGGCCTTTTCCACGCCCCGATCGATGTCGATCGGGACATCGCCTTTCAAGCGAACGCCTGAGACACGGTTTTCATTGTATTTCTGGATGTCGAGGCGACCCTCGTCGCACATCCAGTATTGATTCACTTCCCGGTTTTCACGGGGGGTGAGGCGCAGCACCTTGTTGTCCCGGATCCATACGTCGATGTTGCAGCCTTTGGCACATCCAGTGCAGATGCCTGGTGTGTAGGCCATCTCCCAGGCGCGGGCCTTGAAGCGAAAATCCCTGCTGGTCAGGGCACCTACCGGGCAGATGTCGATCGTATTCATCGAATACGCATCGTCGAAGATTTTTCCGGGGCCGGTGCTGGGATAGTTTTTCTCCCCGCGACCAATGATCGACAATTGTTCCGTCTTGCTGATTTCCGCTGTGAAGCGAACACAGCGGGTACAGTTGATGCACCGTTCTGCGTCGAGGACCACATTGGGGCCGAGTTCCACGCGCTTGGGTTTGTGAACCTTCGAGGACTCGTAACGGGATCCTTCCGGCCCGTATTTGTACGTCCAGATTTGCAGCGGACACTCCCCTGCCTGGTCGCAGATCGGGCAATCCAGCGGGTGGTTGATCAGCATGTATTCCAGGACGCCCTGCTGATACGTCTTCACCGCAGCGCTGCTCGCATGGGTCCTGACGACCATGTTGGGAGCCAGCGGTGTATTGCAGGCGGTGGCGGGTTTGCGTCCCCAGTTGACGATCAGCTCTCCTGACTCATCGTATTTCAATGCCCCTGTGGCACGATCCGTGGCAGGATAGCCTACTTCCACCAGGCACATGCGGCAATTGGTGGGGATGCTCATGGCGGGATGGTAGCAGAAGTAGGGAATTTCGACCCCATGGTCCAAAGCAAACTGGAGGAGCATGGGCTGCCCCTCATAAGAAAATGCCTTACCGTCAATGGTGATCTGTGGCATGCGTTTACTGATTTAGAACTAGCACAAACGAGGAGTCAAATTTAGGGGTTTTACAATAGGAAAATAAGATTCTTTCCTGATTTCACTGGATCGAACCGCCGGATCTGGCCGCCCATCCGGCCTCCGCATTTCACGCTCACCTGTGGGGGCAGCAAAATTATTCCCTCCGCTCGCCTTCGTCTGTAATTTTGTGCGATGCTGTTCAGTCTGGTCATTCCCACCTACAACAACCTGCCAGAGCTCAAACACTGCCTCGCCGCCCTGGACCTGATCCCCCGGGATGATTTCGAGGTGCTGGTCGGGGTGGACGGGTCGACCGATGGGACACTGGAGTGGCTTTCGACTGCGCGTTTTCACTTTCCGATGCAGCATTTTTCCCATTCGGATCTGGGGAACCATGGCAGATCAGCCACGCGAAACCTTACCTTGGCACATATCAGGGGGTTGTACACCCTGTTCATGGATTCGGACATGGAGGCTTCCCCGGACTTGCTGGAGCAGCACCGTCTCCTCCTGTCCCGGGGCAACACGGTTTCCGTGGGGGCGGTCGCCTATCGCAACAGGGAGGGAAACATCTGGGCGCGGTACATCAGTGAGCGCGGGGTGGCGAAGTTCCAGGATGGAGCCATCGTTCCCTTCAATTATTTCATCACCCCCAATACTGCAATGCCATCGGACTGGTTCCAGAGTCTGGGTGGGTTCGACGAGGCCATCCATCGGTACGGCGGCGAAGACATGGAACTCGGGTACAGAATTCATTTGAAATACCATCCGCAGTTCATCTATCATGCGCGGGCCGTCGTGACCACGACCCAGCCCAAGCAATTGGAGGAGGCATTGCTCCAGCTGAGGGAGTACGGTGCCACGGGTCTGCGCTACATCGCCCGCAAATGGCCTGAACTGCGCACGGTGTTCTGGGTGAACCACTGCAATGCCCCGGGTGTCATCCACAGCGTGTTCAGGCTGCTGACTTCGCGCCTGTTTCAGCGAATCTCGAGATGGGCAATTCGTTTCACGCCATTTGTCATCCAGAAGATCCTCGTCAGCCATCTGGTGATCAGCGCAGTGCACGATGGTTACCGAAACGGGCTGCATTCATAATGCAATTTCCGGCAATGTTCTGCCGCCTACCTGGAGGGCTTGGCCGCCTTGGCGGGGCAGTCATGGCAGCGCTTCGCTCCCCGGAACTTCTGGCAGCAGGTTTCACGTGCGCCCCGGTCTGCCGGGGGCGGCGTCTTGGCGAGGGCTTTCCTTCCATAGAGTGAGGCAAGGCTTTCCGGATCCAGCAGTGACATGCCCCTAGATACGGATGGATTGGCAATGATGATTCGGGTGCAGGCACTGATTTTCGAGCCATTGCCGGGCCGGCATCCAAAAAGCAGAAATCCCGCTCCCCTTTTTTCCTAGTTTTGCCGGAGATTCCTTGAGCGCATCCAATGAAAACACAGCAGGAATGAAACGCTACCCATTCATCATCAAAGGCATAGAGCGATGGGACGACGACAGCGAATTTGAAGGCCTCGTCCGGGGTTCCATCGGTCGGATGGAGATCACAGCCCGCTACGTCTTGCGTCCCGACGAACTCGCAAAATACCCTGTCGGGTCCGTGGAGGAGGTGCTCTTGGAGATGGAGGTTCCAGATGGCCACATCGAGGTGAGCGACGGTAAAGAGTGCTTCCTCGAGCAAGGGGACGGACATCATTACACGCTTCAGGGAAAAGTCATTGGAATGAATGAGCACTCGATGCTGGTGCGGGCAAACATCGACATGGCGGTCGCGATCGACGAGTATCCTCCTGTCACGGAGAAAGGCCATGAGATAGAGGCAGGCGACATGGTCAGGGTGCATGGGGAGATGAACATCGTTTTCGACCCGGACCACTATGAAAATGCGTTCTGGGAATGATCCAATCACCCTTCCATCATTGAAACTCCTTCCATGATCCCCGGCTCCGCCCAAGAAGGGCCCAGCGTATGGGGGATGACCTTGCGCATGTGGTGGCCACTGACGCTGGTCATGGCCGCTTCCGCCATGTGGGCGGTTCTGTTTTACTTCCAGGGGGACCTGCATCCGTTCGAAGATGCCGCGATGCTCCTCCGCTATTCCGAGCATGTGGCATCGGGACAGGGGATCATATGGAACCCTGGTGGGGCACCCGTGGACGGGGCCACGGATTTCCTCTTCATGATGATGGTCGCGGGGCTTTCCCGGCTCGGCCTCGATGTCATGGGCGCGGCCCGCCTGCTCACGCTCTGCGCCCATGCTGTCACGATTGCCTATGTGTACCGCATGCACATCCTCCGGCCCAGTGGGACGGCAGTGGCTGCAGGCCTGAGCGCGCTGGTCGTGGCGACCGGCCCCGGCCTCCATTACTGCGAGGCACTTTTCGGCACCACCGTTTTTGCGCTGGCCGGATTGGTGACCTATCGCCATTTTCTGCGGATGATCGAGGACGATGCCCGGACGGCAACCGCCACAGGCTTCGCATTGGCTGGGATCGTCACGGGACTGGTGAGGCCGGAAGGCGTGTTTCTGGTGGCGGGCATGGTGGCAAGCCTGCTCTGGCACCTCCGTGGAGCGGTTCGCAGGGTGCTCGTCCAGCGCGTGCTGATTTTGTTTTGCCTTCCCGGGCTGGTCTACTTCGGTTGGCATTGGCTGTATTTTGGACACCCATTGCCCAATCCCTTCTATGTGAAGGGTGGCGGGAGCTTGTATCCCTCCAGTCTACGGGCATCCTTCATGGGGGTGGTCAAGATGGGTTCCGTACTGCTCCCCTTCATGGCATGGGCAGCCTGGAAAAGGGATTCACGCCGCAAGACACTGCTGCTCTATGCGCCCATTTTCCTTTTCGCGGTCGCCTGGATCCTCATGTCGAATGCGATGAATTACTGCCATCGCTTCCAATACATCCTGATGCCCATCATGTGGGTGGCCTGGCTGCCAGTCGTGGAGGGGATGCGTCCCGGTTTTTCCCTTCGCGGCAGGTGGCTGACGGTCGGCCTGCCGTTGGGTGCCTCGGTTTTGCTGTTCCATTATCTGGCATATGCCTCGCAGCCGAGGACGCTTCCCGACGGAAAGGTAGATCTGGGAAAGGCACTGTCCCGGTGGGAGGGCAAGGGTTACAGCATGGCCATCACGGAGGCGGGAAACCTCCCCTTTTTCAGCCGCTGGCGGGCCGTGGACGCCTGGGGGCTGAACGACGCCCATATCGCCCACCGGGGAAGGGTGGATGCAGGCTACCTGGATGCTTACAGGCCCGCGCTACTGATGATCCATGATTATTGGTCTCCTGGTGCGGAGAAGCTGAGACCCGATCCTGCATGGGCGGAAATGACCGACAGCCTGGAGGAATACGCCGACGGGAGGGGGTATGAGCTGGTGGCCAGCTGGGGGCGGCATTCACAAAGCACGCTCTTGTACTATCTGAGAAAGGACCTGCCCGACTTCGATACGCTCTGCGTGTTGATCAGCAATTTCCCCTTTTATTGGACTGAAGACGGAGACCTCGCCGAAAACTTTTTGAAGTGCGAATCAGGAAAGGGGAACTTTGTCAAGGAAACTGCGTTTTGAACTCATGAAATTTGCATTAGGCCTGTTGATGGGGCTGTGTGTGGCGGGAATGGCAGAAGTGCCGGCCCAGCATTGTGGTGCGGCAATGATCACCTGGCCCCATCCAGAGCCCGCCCCCAGTTTTCTCGCCTTGATCACTGGGAGCTACCAGCGGCCCTCCGCCGCTACCTGGCTGGCAGTTGCAGCACAGCATGACGCCCCTGGAGCCAAGGCAATGGCCTTGCTCCATGCTTCCAAAGCACAGGAAGCCCTCCGATTGCTTCAACCCCGGGTCGATGCCCTGATGCGGGATGCGGTTCCGGATTCTTCCGGCAAGGATCTGAACCAGGTCTCCGACCTGGAGGTGGCCGGGGTGGCGGAGTTGGTCGGCGGGAATCTGGCCGGAGCCGAGGCCTACCTTCGGAAGGCCATTTCTTTTCCAGGTCATGGATCTGCTTGCCGGCTGAACCTGGAACTACAGCTGGTCGGTTACCTCCAAAATGCCGGGATTCAGTCCCCCTTGTCCCCGCATTACAACGGTGGGTTTTTCAACTACCTGCACGATGCCCTTCATTGGCAGGAGAAGGGGCCTGACGAGGCGGAGTACCTCATGGCCATGAACGTCGTGGGGCTGCTCTACCGCCTGGATGCGGCGCGGCAACCCTTGTACCTGGAAATTCTGGGTGATCTGCTCAGCAAGGAACCCAACCAGTTCAATGCAAACTACATGGCTGCCTTGGCCTATCTCCGGGCGGGGATCATCGCCGGGGAGCCATTGGAGGAGGTCTATGACCGGAAAGCCATTTTTGCCTTGGAAGCACCCCGCCAAGCTGAGGAGCGTTTCAACCTATTCCGCTTCACACAGCTCAAGAAGGCCCTGCGGGCCGACGTAGATGCTGCGAGGTCGCGGCAAGCCGCCACCGAAGCCCAGGAAGCCAAGGCACTCGAAGACGGCAATGATCCCCTGGCCCACTTCCAGGGGATCCATTCGGATGAACTCAGTACCACGGGTTTCAGCGACGAAGATGGCGGAAGTCTGCCTCTGATCCTGAAAAAGGACAAGGCGCAGATCGAGGCGCGCAAAGTGGAATCCAAGCGCTACGCCGGAGAGGTGGATCTCAAGCAAGTGGTCAAGAAAGATTCACGATTCAACGCCTTTGCCTTCTTCCTGATCCTGACGATCGTGGGGTCGGTCGTTTTCATTTGGAGGCGGCTTCTGAAGGCGAACCGTTGATCACATCCGACGGTACCGGGCCACAGAACCCCCGCCAGCAAACCCTCGCTCTGCATTCCCAAGGCCACCACCGCCTATAAAACCCAGTCCCAGCGGCGGTACACAACTGCCAAATCGCGGTGGGATTCCAGTTCCGGGCGCATCCGTAGAAGAATCCGTCCCGAAGCTGGTTCCCAGGCGTCTGAGGATTATTCTGTCATAAATTCTCAGATCACCAACATACACGGCTTGATCTTTGTTTTACACACCAAGATCTCTAGTTTTGCGCATCACTTCAATGTAACAGCATGGGAAAAGTAGCCCGCCAAGAAGGCCTCGAAGGATCGATTCCGTTTTCCAAGGATGTGATCCTGAACGATTACCGGATCGCGCACCAGAGCCGCCAAGCAAGCTATCTCGGACGCAAGGAAGTGCTTACCGGCAAGGCCAAGTTTGGCATCTTCGGGGATGGCAAGGAAATCGCACAAGTCGCATTGGCGCATTCCTTCGCGATCGGTGACTTCAGGTCCGGCTATTACCGCGACCAGACGATGGCCTTCGCACTCGGGTACAGCAGCATCAAGGAGTTCTTCGCGCAGCTCTATGCCGATACCGACCTGGAGAAGGAGCCGGCCTCGGGCGGCCGTCAGATGAACGGCCACTTTGCAACCCGAAGCCTGAACCACGACGGTTCGTGGAAGAAACTTACCGAGATGGTCAATTCCTCGGCGGACGTGTCGCCCACCGGCTCCCAAATGCCCCGTTTGGTGGGGCTTGCCTATGCGTCCGTCCTCTACCGGCAGCTGGAGGAGCTGAAGCAGTTCACGCAATTCTCACGCAACGGCAGTGAGGTCGCCTGGGGCACCATCGGCAACGCAAGCTGCGCGGAAGGCATGTTCTGGGAATCCATCAATGCGATAGGTGTCTTGGGTGCGCCCGTGGTGATGTCGATCTGGGATGACGGTTACGGCATTTCCGTCCCGAACAGCATGCAGGTCGCCAAGGACAATGTCGGTGAATTGCTGCGCGGATTCCAGCGGGGTGAAGGGGGCGGGGGTGGCTACGAAATCATGACCGTCCGTGCATGGGACTATGCAGCCTTGGTGGAGACGTATGCCAAGGCCGCCAGCCTTGCCCGTGAGGAGCATGTGCCTGTGATCATCCACGTGACCGAGGTGACACAGCCACAGGGGCACTCGACCTCAGGCTCCCATGAGCGCTACAAGAGCAAGGAACGCCTGAAGTGGGAGGATGATTACGATGGCATCCGGCGGATGCGGGAATGGATGCTCGCCCATGGCATCAGCACGGCCGAAGAGATGGATGCCATCGAAGCCGAAGACAAGAAGCTGGTCAAGAACTGGCAAAAAGAGGCTTGGAATGATTTCTGTACCCCGATCAAGCACCATATCGAGCACCTCTGCGGACTGTTCGACAGCCTTGCCTCCTATTCGAGGCATGGCTCCAGCGTATCGGAAATCAAGTCCGGCCTTCAGAACATGATCGATCCGCTCTACCGCGACCTGATGATTGCTGCGCAAAGGGTCATCCGGGTGACGCGTGACGAAGCGAGTCCCGAGCGACAGAAGCTCCTGGAATGGAAACGGGAATTGAATGCCCAGAAATACGAGGCGTTCAGCAGCCACTTGACGAGTGAGACGAGGGAGGCCGTGCGCCACGTACCGGTGGTCGCTCCGAAATACAGCGATGCCTCGCCGACACTTTCCGGCTTCGAGGTGCTGAACAAGTTTTTTGACATCGCCCTCGCACGCGACCCCCGGGTCATTGCCTTCGGGGAGGATGTGGGCAAGATCGGCGGCGTGAACCAGACCATGATGGGCATGCAGGCCAAATACGGCCAGCTCCGGGTCGCAGATACGGGCATTCGTGAATGCACGATCGTGGGGCAGGCCATCGGCTTGGCCATGCGTGGCCTGCGGCCGATCGCCGAGATACAGTACCTGGATTATGTCCTCTATGCCCTGCAGATCATGAGCGACGACCTCGCCACGGTGACATGGCGCAGCAAGGGCGGACAGAAGGCTCCCGTGATCGTGACCACGCGTGGGCACCGCCTGGAAGGGGTATGGCACTCGGGTTCGCCCATGGCGGGCATCGTGCACTTGCTGCGCGGCATGAATGTCTGCGTCCCCCGCAACTTCGTGCAGGCTGCCGGCATGTACAATACGCTCCTCCAAAGCGATGAGCCGGCCCTGGTCGTGGAGGTCTTGAATGGCTACCGCCAGAAGGAGGTTCTTCCCGACAACACCGGGGAGTACACCGTGCCCCTGGGTTATCCTGACATCCTCCGCCAGGGTGGTGATGTCACGGTGGTAACCTATGGCCCCCTATGCCGGATGACGATGGAAGCCGCTGAGATGCTCGCTGAGTGCGGCATCGAGATCGAGGTCGTGGATGTGCAGACCTTGCTGCCGTTCGACCTGGAGCACCGCATCTGCGAAAGCCTCAAAAAGACGAATCGCATCCTCTTCCTGGACGAAGACGTCCCTGGCGGCATCACCAGCTACATGATGCAGGAGGTCCTGGAAAGGCAAGGTGGCTACTACTGGCTGGACAGCGAGCCGCGCACATTGGCAGCACAGCCTCACCGTCCTGCTTATGGATCCGACGGCGACTATTGGAGCAAGCCCAATGTCGAGGACATCTTCGAGTGCGTCTATGACATGATGCACGAGGCCGATCCTGTGCGGTTCCCGATTTTCTACCGGTGAGGAGGCCGCCCTGAAGCGGTGGGCATTTTCTGCGTGACAGTCCGCCGACCCTTCCTTCGCCTGCCCTGACAGCCGGGGTTCCAATCATAGAGGCCAGGGATCGGAAAGGTTGGGATCGTCCGAAACGGTCCGGTCCGGACGATGCAATCTACCGGGTCAGCCTCTGGGCAACCTCGATCCAGCAGGATGAAAACGAAGCCGAGCGGATGGCAAGATGGCATCCGCTCGGCTTCGAGGCATCTCTTGCTCTAGGGTCATGCCTCCTTGGCTTCCTCCGGCTTCTCGGGAAACACCAGCGAGAGGAGGATGGAGAGGAGGAGAACCCCGCCTACGATCAGCAAGGAAATCCAGCTCTCAATGTGGAAGATCGGAGCGATCACCATTTTGACACCAATGAAGCTGAGGATGACCGCCAAGCCATACTTGAGCTTGCTGAAGAGGTGGATCAGGTTGCTCAGGAGGAAGTACATCGACCGCAAGCCCAGGATGGCGAAGATATTGGAAGCATACAGGACGAAAGGATCACTGGACACCGCGAAGATGGCGGGAATCGAGTCCACGGCAAACAGCAGGTCGGTAAACTCGATCACACCCACGACCACCAGCAAGGGCGTGGCAAGCCTGACGCCGTTCTCGACCGTGAAGAACTTGTCCTTGTCAAATTCCTTGCTGACTTTGAAGATCTTGTGGATGAACCTCGCACCGGGACTCTTGCTGAAGTCCTTCTCCTCATCGTCATCCTTCACAAACGCACTCTTGATGCCGGCATAGACGAGGAAAATCCCGAAGAGCGTGAGGAGTACGTTCAGGCGGTGCTCCTGAACAGGAAGCCCCGAAGCATCGACAGGATGACCCTCATTGGTGAAAATCCAGAAGTCAGGAAGGAAAGTCAGCTTGATCAGGCCCACCCCGGAGAAGATGAAGATTCCCCGGAGCACCAGCGCCCCGACGATCCCCCAGAACAGCACCTTGTGGTGGCTTTCGCGGGGTACGTTGAAAAAGCCAAACACGAGGATGAAAACGAAAAGGTTGTCCACCGAGAGTGCCTTTTCAATCCAGTAAGCTGTCTGGAACTCGGCGAGCTTGGTCGTGTCCTTGGTCATCACATAGATGAAGCCGCTGAAGGCCATCGAAAGACCGATCCAGACCAAGGTCCAGATGGCAGCTTCCTTGTTGGACACGACATGGCTTTTCTTGTTGAAGACTCCAAGATCGAGCATCAACATCAGAATCACCACCAAACCAAAGACGACGATCACCATGGGATGGGTGAAGAGCCCGGGATGAGTGGCCGGGACAGTTGTAGGAATTTCCATTCGACTGAATTAAAGTTTCGAGACCTTAAAAGTGCCGTAAGTTTACTGCTTTCGGATGGATTACCAACATGACGGGATGGGTTTTGTTTCGGGGATTGGGTCAGGTTCGGAGCCAAGGACCGGACGGCTCTCTGAGAGCCTGAAAGACGGCAGGGCAACCCACCCATCGGCCACCCTCCGGAATTTTGCCAAGCAACCCATTGCTCATCAACGCATAGAAGGGACATTGGTCTCCAGTCGGATTATCCAATCTTCGATTGACCTGGGCGGATGGACAATGGAAGGGCCTTCGTCAGAACAAACAATTTTCCAACGAAGTGTAAAAAATCAAGCCATTGACTATCAGTGACAATTGATGCATCCTCTCCAAGAAATGGGTTCGACCCTTCCTTTTCTCCGAAAAGTGATTTAATTTGGTAGGGTAACTTTAATCTTTACAAAACATGTCAAAGGAAAAGAGTCCGGTCAAATCGGAAAAGAAAGCACCTGCAAAGGATCCAAAGGAAAAGAAGGCCGCAAAGGAAGCCAAGAGGGCTGAGAACAAGAAGCGGTAGCAAGGGGGCAACGGGGAGTTGAAGGCTTGGGCCTTCAACTCCCCGCCCATCAGGCTTCACGACATCACCCACCCCCCTAGTCCTGGCATTGTCTGGATCAGCCGCAACTGGTGCAAGCGGAAGCATCCGCCTCCGGGGGATGGAGTTTGGACTAAAGTATCCTCGTCCTCCATCATGGCCATAGACACTGTACAGTCGACATGGATCACCCCCAATTGGACTGTACATCCTCACGGACCTCCCCCCCTGAAAGATTGTTCTCACCTTCCTTCTGCCATCAGCGGCTGTATCTGCTGGGTAATGGGACAGTAGCCCTGTGGGCAAGGATTCGTTTAAGCGACAGGCAAGAGGAACATTCAAGCCCCCTCTCCCCGAAGATTTCAATAAGATAAAAACCCCGCAACATTCTGTTAACATCGCTGGCGTTGCTTTGCGCATGGAATTGTTTTCACACAGAATCTTATCCATTGCGTTGATTTTCATCACATTTTGCGGAATCTCATACTCGCAGAATGGCAGGATCCACGGAACGATCAAGGACAAGAGCAACCAAAGCCCAATCGAAACTGCGTCCGTATTTGTGCAAGGCACCGCTCTAGGGGCGTTCACCGATGCGGACGGGGCGTTCTCGATCGAGGCACCAGCTGGGACTTACACCCTCGTGGTTCGCCTGCTGGAGTACAAGGATCTCACCCTTCCAGGCGTTGTCGTGCGGGCAGGGGAAAAAACAGACGTCCAAGGCGCGATGGAAGTCTTCGGTTCCACCATGGACACGGTGAATATCACCGCCACAGTGCTGAAAAATTCCAATGTGGGGGTGATGTCCTATCGGAAGCTGAGTGAAGGCATGGTGGTGGGCGTCTCCGCGAGCGATATCGCCCGCTCTTCAGACCGCAACACGAGCCAAGTGCTGCGTCGTATCAGTGGGGCCAGCATTCAGGAGAACCGCTTCGTCGTCATCAGGGGCCTGAGCGACCGTTACAATGTCGCACAGATCAACGGAATGGCGATGCCAAGTTCCGAACCAGACCGCCGTGCATTCTCCTTCGATGTCTTTCCATCGGCCATGCTGGACAACCTGATCATCCAGAAGACTGCAACCCCTGACCTCCCCGGCAATTTTGCGGGTGGCGTCATCCAATTGAATACGCGCGACATTCCCGAGAAGCGGTTTGCGAACTTCTCGATTTCCTCCAACTACAATGCGCAAAGCACCTTTCGGCCCCACACTACCTACGATGGAAGTGCCTCGGATGCGCTCGGCAGCGGCGGAAAGGCACGGGAGTTGCCACGGGAGATTCCGTCCACTGCCGAATACCGCCGCTTGCTGAACGATCCCGAGACGAGGTACATTGCGAGCAAGTACCTCCAGAACAACTGGGCCTTGCAAAACAAGGCCTTGATGGCTCCGGGCGTCAATGCCAACCTGGGAATCGGCGACCATAAAAGCATTGGCCGAAGCGACTTCGGATATGTGCTGGGGGGAGTCTACCAGTACAATCGGCGGCTGATCGTATCGGAGCGGGGGGATTATGACATGGATACCTCCCGTATTTTCAGCTATGTGGACCGCCAATACCGCGAGGAGGCACAGCTGGGCGGGCTGGTCAATCTCGCCTACAGCTATGACAACACACAGAAGCTTTCACTCAAGGTGATGTACAACCAAAGTGGGGAGGATCAGGTCGTACTAAGGGACGGGACGAACTATGAGAACGATCAGAATGTACTTGCCACCTCCATGCAATACACGGGCACGAGCCTTCTCTCCGGCCAGCTGGCTGGCACACACGGGCTGGCCAAGAACAAGCTGGAGCTGCGCTGGGGCGGCACCTACAGCAAGCTGAAACGCACGGTGCCTGACTTGCGCCGCATGTATTACATGAAGGATCTCGGAGATTCCATTTTCCGTGCCTACGTGCCCTCGGGGGCACCCTCTCCCAACTACGCGGGGAGATACTACGGGACACTGGGGGAGCAGCTGTATGGTGGAGATGCCAACCTTGCCATCCCTTACAAGCTTGGAAGGTTCGACCAGAAAATACATGGTGGATTCTCATCACAAATCCGCGAGCGCGATTTCAATGCCCGTGTCTTCGGATATGTGATCGGACGCACCCCTACATTTGACTGGGACCGCCTGAATGACGGGCAAGACAGCATTTTTGATCCGAGTGCGATCGGCCCGAATGGTTTCCGCGTGGTCGAAAGCACCAACCCCAGTGATTCCTATATTGCAGGATCGGAATTGCTGGCGGGCTACCTCCTGAGCGATAACCATCTTCCCGGAGGATGGAGGGCGATATGGGGCGTTCGCATGGAGCAGTTCCATCAGCAGCTCGGTTCGCGCACTTATGGGGGCGACACTGTGGGGATTGATACGAAGACGCTCGATATCCTGCCTTCCATCAACCTGAGCTGGGAGATGTCCAAGAGCGCCTATCTGCGGCTGGCCGCATCACGCACCGTGAGCAGGCCTGAGTTCAGGGAGCTGGCTCCCTTCAGCTTCTACGATTTCAACACCTCCAGTTCTGTCTATGGCAATGACTCCCTGGTGCGCTCCCATATCCTCAATCTGGATGCACGGTTCGAGTATTATCCGCAGGCTGGACAGCTGCTCTCGGGGACCGTCTTCTACAAAAAATTCAACAATCCGATCGAGCAGGTGATCGATGCCTCGTCGGGCGCAGGGTCTCGGATGTTCACCTACCAAAACGTATTGGGTGCCACGAATTACGGTGCTGAACTGGAGCTGCGGCTGAAAGCCAACCGCCTGGATTCCCTGCTTCCCTGGAAAGCCTGGGACAGGATCACCTGGTTTGCGAACCTGTCCTATATCCAGTCCAGTGTAGACCTGTCCAATGTACCCTCACAAGTGGAAGGCCAGAAGGTGCGTCCCCTGCAAGGCCAGTCTCCCTACCTCATCAACACTGGAATCCAATATTTCGATCCCGTGCGTGGGGTTTCCTTCTCTGCATTGTTCAACCGAATCGGCCGCCGCATCTTCCAGGTAGGATCGAACGGATACCTGGACATTTACGAGGCTCCTCGCTCCGTGATGGACTTCCAGGTAGCCATGCGCGTATTCCGGAGGGGCGAAGTCAAGCTGAATTATTCTGACATCCTGAACCAGAAAAATGTCTTCTACCAAGACCAGAACGCCAACGGATCCTTCGACAAAGACGTGGACACTCAGTTCTTCGGGAACAGGTTCGGCTCCAATGTCTCCCTCGGGCTCGGGCTCAACTTTTGAACCAGGAACCTGATTTCCTTTCGATTCCAGGGTTCCTGTGCGCTTCTGCGATCTGGAACCCTGCCCAATACGAAGGGCTTTACTTCGTTATGCCGACCGGCGGCTACGCCACTCCAGCGCCTGCACCGCTGCTTGAGGATCCCTTGCACGCACGTTCAGGGACTGAGGCTTGGCCGATGGCTGTCGCCTGAAAGGGAATCTGCGGTGCCGATTGTCCGGGGCTGATGCCTTCATCGGGTGGAAATCAGATTAACGAGTCCAAACACCGGGATTCCCCTTGCTGAAAAGGTCGCCAATGTGGGCCTCTTACATTTTTCGTTCACAATAAATTCAGGCAAGGATTGCAAAAGGATTGCAATGCCTTAACAAATGAACTACAATCAATGGCGAACTTTGCCCCAACAATTATTGAAATGAATAATACAAAAAGATTCTCAGAAAAATGAAAAATGTCCTCTTCTCCATCAGCCTCTTGTCAGCCATGTGGGCAGCTGTCCAGGCACAAACGGTGACCATCAGCAGCAATATCACCACGAACACCACCTGGACCAACAATA
>JBJOPY010000147.1:0-2932 GCA_046050405.1 Bacteroidota bacterium
GCCGCTACCTCGGACACATCGCCGGCATCGAGTTCTTCCCCGAACTGCTGGACATGCTCCAGGACGAGGAGGTGGACTTCGAGGACTTCCAGCTAGCCTCCGCCAACCTGATGGAGGACTACGGAGACGCCGGTTTCGGGATGGACCAGTTCGAGTCCGCCCCTATGGTTTCCACCCCCGACGGCATCGTCCTCCTCGTCCGCGAGGAATTGGTTCCAGAGGCCCTGCGGGACGGAAAGGTGTTCGGGTTCACGGTGAACGCCGCGGAGATCTCCTCCATCAGGCTCCTATAGCGCACCGGGATGGCAGCAGGCATACAAGTCTATCGGCTGGTGACCAACGACGAGGATTACACCACCTACAGGTTGCCGGTGGCCTCGGAGCGGAAATGGTTGGAAGTCCATGGCAAGGCTCCGTTCCTCCCGGCAGATACCTGGGATCCGATCGTCTTGATGGTGGACGTGCCCAAGCTGGAACCCGACTTCTTCATGGTGGAGGACCGGTTTGTGGTGGTTTCCGAGCGGGCAAGGACAGCACTGGCACCCCTCTGGGGCGCGAACGTGGAATTCCTGCCCGTGATGAACGATCAATCGAACCCTTGCGTGCTGAACATCCCCCGCGCCGAGCCCGGCGTCCTGGACCTGGGCCGTTCGGTGATCGAGCGGCTGCCCCTGACCGGCCATGTGTTGGCCATCAAGCGCCATTCCTTCCATCCCGACCGCCTGTCCGGGCGGCCCATCTTCAGAATCCCTGAGCTTCCCTATGACATCCTGGTGACGGATGCCTTCAGGGAAGCATACGAAAGTCACGGCCTCCACGGATTGTCGTTCACGGTTGACGAACTGCTGTGGACAAACTTTTATTGAATATGGAAAATGCATTGACCCTTCCCGTCTTTTCATTGGAGCGTTTCGAGGTCACCCTGCAGAAGCACGGGGTGGTCTATGCACACGCCATGCACCTTCGCTGGGGGCCGAAGCTTGCCTGGCGAACCTTCGCCAGGGAACGCTCCAACCTGCCTCTGCAGGCCTACGCGCAGGGCACCTTCGAAGGCCTCCTCATGGTGGTTGAAGGGGCTGTCCTGCCCTTTGACCGCTCCAACAAGGCAATCGATCCCTCCCAGCACCTGGAGGCCACCTTCCTGTCCGTCGTGGAACCGTTCAATTTTTTCCCCGAATTGGTGAAATTCGTGAACAGCCAAGAGGAGGAAATGTTGGATGAAGAATTTGATGCGCTCAGTGAGAAGGCCTTCGCCAAATACGGCGAGAACGGCTTCGGCATCGGCCCCTACGATTATTATCCCATGGTGGACACGGGGCATGGCACGGTCATGCTGAACGAATACCTCTTCGCCGACCAAATCGAGCACCTCCTTCCGGGGGACAAGGTCTGGCTGCGGATCGACGAGGGGCTCCTGCTCTCCATGGCCACCCCCCGGCAAGTCGTGAAGCCGGCTCCCCCTTCCCCCAAGCGGAAGGACGGGCCGCACACCTACTACGAGCTGGCCGATTAGCGGGGGCCTGCCCCCTTCTCCCCCTCAAATCTCAAACTTGATATGGATGTCCCGCATCAATTCCTCCAGTTCATCCACCTTCTCCTGCTTCTCGTTGGAGGCGTAGTCGCCGCTGATGGTGCGGATCAGATGCAGGAGGATATAGATATGGGAGGTCGGCAGGAAGTAGCTGGGATGCTCGGGTACATTCATCTGCTTCAGATAACCGGCCAGTCTTGCCCGGTTGAATACTTGCCCCCCGTTGAAGACATCGATGTAGAACTCGTGCTTGGAATCCTTGTAGATCAGGAGGAAATACCCGGGCAGGATCACCCCTGAAACCGGCAGGTCCAGCTGCTTGCAAATGATCAGGTAGAGCAAGCCCAGCGAAACCGCATTCCCTTGCTGATGGTCCATCAGGTAATTCAAATGGCTGTTGTGCGGAAAATTCGGCCGCGCGGTATTGGGGCCATAGCCCTCCATCCGGAAGAGGATGTGATTGATCATCTGCATCTTCTGCAGTGGCTCCATCTGATGGTTGATTTCGAGCCAGGATTTGTTCACCAGACGGTTGACCTCATTCCGGTATTTCTGGTAATCGAGTTCCGGAAACTGGAACTTGGAGACGAGGTACCAGCCCCGGAGGAGATCCTTCCCTCCTTCCTTCCGCCATTCCAGGATTTCCTTCGCCGTGTGCTTATGGTGGATCCGGTTGATGACATTTTCCAGGCGCCCCTGCATCTCAGGGTCGGAAGAGGTCAACCACTCGGCCTCCAGGCGTTCCACCCCAGACTCTCCGAGGCCGATGAGGGTGCTCCAGACGTGTACATTGACCTCCTCGTCCTCATCGTCCAGGAGGTTCAGCAGGGCTTTGAATTCACTTTCGGAGAGCGGGTTTTCGGGCGTTTTCATGTCAAAATATATTTTGTTCTTCTTTTATGGCGCGCACTGCGATTGTTCACCATGTTTTCAATTTAAACGGACAAAATTTTGGAAATGTTTTCGCCACAGGACAGTGAATGCCTCGGCATGGCCGGCACATCCCCGATACGACCACCCCTGAATCCGTCCGTCCGCTGCATCCACAGACGGATTCCTGCAAATCCTGCCACGAAAAGGCCGTGCCCATGCCGGTCACCCGTGCGGTCAGTGGCACGCGGACTCCCCGCAAGGTTCACAGGCCCCCCCCATGCAGGATTCCCGCTCCCTCTGGCCCACTGCGAGGCGGATAACATCAGGTTTGGATGACCCCCACATTGTACACCGGCAGGCGAGGCTGATGGGATGCGGTCTCGATGCCCTTGCTGATGATCCCACGGGTTTCCATCGGGGCGATGATCCCGTCCACCCATAGCCGGGCAGCAGCATAGTAGGGGGATATCTCACTGTTGTACTTGTCGGTGATCCTTCCGAGCAGTTCGGCTTCACTCTCAGGGGTGA
>JBJOPY010000148.1:0-4389 GCA_046050405.1 Bacteroidota bacterium
TGCATGGTGGTGGCACTCCGGACGTGGATGGGAAGGAAGTGGTAAGCGGCGGGGCAATGCCAGCGGCGACCCGGAGCCGTTACGGCTCCGCAGGCAGCATGCGGTGTTCCGAGCCGATCCCTCAGAACTTGTAAGAATACCCCAGCCTGAACACCTGCGTCTCATAGAGATCGCTGGTGTAAAACCTGAACGTATCCGCACGCAGTGACTTGCGGATGCGCATGGTGTTCAAGAGGTCGCTTCCATTCAGGAACAGCTCCCCCTTGCCGTCCTGGATTCCCTTCCTGACCCCGGCATCGATGGCATACCTTGAAGCGATCCTGCCCTGCGGCACGATATCCGGAGCCAGGTATATCCCCGTCCACTGGAGGTCAAGCTGCCTCTGGAGGTGGAAGGTGGCGTTGAGCTTGGCATTGCCGCTGGGGAGGGTTTCCTTGGCCACCGTGTAGGCGACATGGACGGGATAGGCCGCGATGCCGGAGCCCCCTCGGGTTCGACACACACGGCGAACCTGACCGGTACCACAAACTTTTTTAACCTATCGGGAGCCCCTTCCCCGATTCCCAGTCATGGGAATGGCGGGGATTGTCCAGCATTGCCCTTCATCGTAACTTCGACGTGAAAATCCAAAAGGAAATGCAACGACTACGATTCCCCTTGCTTGGCTTCCTGCTCGTCTCGACAGGCCTATGTGCAATCCCGCTGCCAAGCCCTGGACAGCGAAACCAAGAATCCTCCGACCTGTCCGCAGCAGTGGAAAAGATTGTGGAGGCGAGCTATGAGGCGTTCAAGCCCACTGGACTCTGTGTCGCAGTCGTGAAGGACGGCCGGGTGGTTCTCTCTAAAGGATGGGGCAGTGCCGACAAGGACGCCAACAGGCCTGCTGAGAGCGGATCCTTGTTCAACATCGCCTCCTGCACCAAGGCTTTCACCGCTGCATGCATCGGCATGCTTGTGGCGCAGGGGAAGCTCCGCTGGGAAGACAAGGTCATCGACCACATCGCCGGATTCCAGCTGTCGGATGCCTGTATCACCAGTCAACTGACGGTCAGGGACCTGCTCTGCCACCGGAGCGGCCTCGGAACCTTCGACGGAGACCTGCTCTGGTATGGCACAGACTACACCGATGAGCAGATACTGGCCCACCTGCGCCACTTGCCCATCCGGCAGGACTTCCGCTCCGAATTCGGCTACCAAAACAACCTCTACATGGTCGCAGGGCTACTGATACAGGAGGTCACTGGAAAGTCATGGTCGGAATTCGTTCGCGACAACCTCTTCCTTCCGCTGGGGATGAACGCCACCTGCGCCAGCAATGACGAGCTGCCCCCGGGAGCCCCCCTGGCACGCGGGCATTTGCAGGGCCAGGTGCAGCCCATCTATGACTTCACTGGCTGCAAGCCCGCCGCGAGCATTTACAGCAGCGTGGACGACCTCTCGCATTGGGTGAGGATGTGGCTGGATGGCGGCAGGTGGAATGGCCGGCAGATCCTGGACCCGAAGACGATCCGCACCCTCACCACGGGGCATACGCTGATGAGTGTCAGCCCCGCGTGGGAGAGCTGGGGCATCCATTTCCGAAGCTACGCACTGGGATGGATCCTGATGGACTATGGCGGCAAGCGCGTGATCGAGCACAACGGGGGCATGCCTGGATACATTTCGAAGGTGATGATCCTTCCGGAGTCCAACCTCGGGCTCGTGGTGCTGAACAATGGAAACGACGGAATGGTGAACGATGTCATCCGGTTCAAGGTCCTGGATCATTTCCTGGGCTTGAAAGGCCCGGATTGGGACAGGCTCTTCAGGGGCTACAGCGACCAAGAACAGGAAAACCAACAGGCGGCAACTGCAAGCCGCGAGGCGGCGCGGAAGCCCGGCACCCAGCCTTCCCTTCCACTGACGGCCTATGCGGGAGCTTTTTTCGACCGGACGTACGGTGAGGCCAAGGTGGAACTTCAAGGAAACCGGCTGATGTTCACGATGGTGCCTGCCAGAGCCTTGTTCACGGGGGAGATGGAGCATTTCCACTACGACACCTGGAAGGTGCACTTCCGTGACCCATACCTGCCGTTTGCCCTGGTCACCTTCGAGCTGACCCACACGGGGGATGTCTGCGGACTGAAGATCGACCTGCCAAGTGCAGATTTTCATTTTCACATGCTGGATTTCAGGAGGAAGGCCTGAGGCGTGCACGGAGGTGGCCTCCAGGTGGGCATGAACCTGAGGTGCAAGCGCTTCGCCGGGTACTCCTGTCCATCAGTTTTCCACATTTTCATGCGGTTGGGCCGTGGATGGCGTGGGGGGACGGCTCCGATGGATTATCTTTGTCCGATCACAAGCGGCACGATGGATATTTTTCCGATGAATCATCCCCAGAAAACCAGACGAGGACTGTACGAGGACGGCGTTTCCCCCGGAGGTCCGATCCCTGCCATCGGTGGCCATGTCCACCGCTCCACGCTTCCATGCTGCACTCAGACATCCTTCCAAACTCCATGAGCAACCAAGCCTTCCTTCAACTCAACCTGGAGATTCCGCCCGGACACTACGACTCGATGATAGCCCTGCTGTCCGAAATGGGGTACTACGCGTTCGAGGAGACACCGAGCGTGCTCAAGGCATTCATCATGGAATCCGACTACCGGGAGGAGTACTTGACCGAAATGGTGGACGAGGTGTTTCCTGGGATGGCCTTCCACAGGACACTGGAAAGGATCGAACCCAAGGACTGGAATGCGGAATGGGAGGCAAATTTCCACAGTGTATCGGTCGGGGATTTTTGTGAGGTCCATCCCCCGCACCGGCCTCCGAACCCTGCTGTGAAATACCATGTGATGGTGGCTCCCAAGATGGCTTTCGGCACTGGACACCATGCCACCACCTGGCTGATGATTCAGGCCTGCAGCCACATGGATTTCCAGGGCAAGACCGTCCTTGACATGGGCTGCGGGACAGGGGTTCTGGGCATTCTGGCACACCAATTGGGGGCATCGACGGTAACATTGATCGATGTGGACCCTTGGAGCCGGGAAAATACGATGGAGAATGCACTGCTGAACGGCATCGTGGACCTGGAGCGGAGCGGCCTGGAGGTGATCCTCGGAGACGCATCTTCCATCCCAGGCAAGCGTTACCAGATTATCTTAGCGAATATCAACCGCAATGTACTGATGACGGACCGCGACCGTATGCTCGGCGCACTGAGCGAAGGTGGAATGATCGTGATCAGCGGGTTTTACGACTTCGACGAGGAGAAGGTGTCCGCCCATTTCACCGGGGCGGGACTCCGCGCGGTAGAACGCCAATCCCGGGAAAGCTGGGTCATGCTGGCTTTCGAAAAACCAAGTTCTTCACCACGAAATACATGAACAAGGAAGGATTATTTGTCCATTTGACGGATCGGGTCCGAATGAAAAACAAGCTTCAGGTGCCAGGGGGGGCTTGGGCGTGCATGATCGGGTGGTTGATCCTCGCTCTCATCCCTGTCCACCTGCAGGCGCAAAGCTCCAAGACCCTGAATGATGCGCCCGGAAAGTTCATCGACGAGTTTGAAAGCCGCCTATTGCCGCAAGCCGACAAGGCCACCCAGCAATTCTTGAAAGCCTTTCGGCTGAACTGGGAGACGGGTAAATTCACGGAGGGAGAGCAGAAGCGGTTCATCCGCCAAACCAACACGATGCTCCAAAAAAACTACGCGATCAGCAGCGAAGTCCTTTCCTATGCGAAGGCCTTCGGATTGCTCAAGAGCGATTCGGCAGACGCCCACCTGGATGTGGGTCAATTCTTCGATGTGACCGATTCATGCATCCTGACCCTGGACCGCGTGCAATCGGGCAAGTTCTACGGATTCCTCCAGACCTATCTCGGTACGGGCGCGGTCGCCAAGACCTCCGTCAGCAGCTGGGCGATGAGCCAGAAAGACCCTGCCCTCGGCTTCACCACCAGGATCAATCCCGAGACGGGCGGTCCGGTGCATTTCCCGTACCTGCAATTCCAGCAGACGGACGTCACTTATCGCACCTCCAGGGACAGTACGCACATCTACCATACCTCTGGCGAGCTGAACCTCTTCAACAAGATGTTCAATGCAGTCGGTGGGAGGATTGACTGGGCCAAGATGAAGCTTGACCCCAGGGATGTCTATGCCGAGCTGATGGACTACGGCCTGAACATGAACTATTCCTTCGTGAAAATCGATACGGTGGTTTTTCATTACAACAGCCTGATCGGCAAGCCCCTGAAGGGCTGCTACGAGGACATGAACAAGGGCTACACAGACATCAACAAGGCGAACTATCCCTATTTCCGCAGCTACGATGGGGGTGTCGTGATCGAGAACTTCATCCAGAATGTGCGCTACGAGGGAGGATTTTCGCTGAGGGGGAT
>JBJOPY010000149.1:0-6882 GCA_046050405.1 Bacteroidota bacterium
TGGCAGAGCATTGGCTGGTGCAGCACCTGCAGGCTGCCGTCCTGCGCATCGGGATCGCCCTTGAAGTAGCGGTCGATCCGCATCCAGTGCATTTCCCTGCGGCGGCGCACCTCGTCGCGCCCCACGGTGGCGATGTTGTTCTCCGCATTGCAGCTCACGATGCAGCTGCCGCAGCCGGTGCAGGCGTTGAGGTCGATGGCCATTGCCCAGTGGTGCCCCTTCTTGTCATGGATGTCCCACAAGGAGAGCATGTGGTGGGGGGATGGGCGCTTGTTGCCGGCTGCCTTGTGCTCCTTGTATTCCTCCAGGGTCGTCTCCTTGAGGATGTAGTCGCTGATCCTGCCCTCGATATTCTCACGCTTGGCATGACCGCCCTCGGCCACCATGTCGTAGCCGATGTAGGTTTGGGTCTTGGCCATCTCGATGTTTTCACCGGTCGGGCTGATGGAGACGCCCGGCACATGGTAGAGGAAGGATGCCGAGCCGTTGATGAAGGGGGCGGCATTCGCACCGACACCCTTGGACACCTTGCCGACGATGTCCGCGCGTCCCCAGCCCAGCGCGATGGCGATGGATTCATTGGCTTGGCCGGGCTGCACGATGGCAGGCAGTGTCACACTGTAGCCGCCGGCATTCACCGTGAGTTTGTCCCCGTCCTTGATGTTCTGCGCCATTGCCCACCCGTACGGGACGGAGACATAATTGTCCCAGGTCACCTTGCTGATGGGATCGGGCATCTCTTGCAGCCAAGGATTGTTGGCGTAGCGTCCATTCCGCATGTAGCTTTTCTCGTACACGATGAGTTCCAGTCCTGCCTTGCCCTTGGCGAAGGCTGCATTGACTGCCTCGAGGTGGGTGCTGACATCGGCGACAGGCGCTGGTGCGGCCTCGGCGGGGGATCCGCTGCCAGTCCTGGCAGGTGTTGGATTCCCAGCAGGCTGCTCCCCGGGTGCCGGGGCCGGGGCGGCGGCCATCATGTAGCCGTCACGCACGACGCCTTCCCAGAACTTGCGGAAGTTTCCGCCGCCGGGATGCATCGTCGTCTCCCAGTTCCATTTCAGATAGTCGTAGTATTTGGAAGCCGGTGCATTGTCCGTCCAGCGGAGCAGGACCTCCTGCCATTGCATGGAGCCGTGGATCGGTCGGACCAATGGCTGCTGGATGCTGTAGTGCCCCTTGATCGGGTTGGCGTCGTCCCATGCTTCCAGGTAGTGGGTCTGCGGAAGGACATATTTGCACTTCTCGGAGGTTTCGTTCTCCTTGCTGTTGAAGGAGATGGTGAGCGGCAGTTTTGCAAGGGCCTCCCCTAGCCTGGCCCCACCTGCTGCGTCATAGACAGGGTTGGCTTCATCCAGGAAAATGACGGCTGCAGCCGAACCCACATTCTTCATGAAGTCCATCATCTCTGCGTCATTGCCGAGGGCCTGGTAGCTGGGATGGGCGGTGTCGATGGTGCTGCCATAGCTGCCGAGGGCTTCATTGATGGCCTTGACGACGTGCTGCAACCCGATGTCATTGATGCCGCAGACGACCAGGGCCCTTCCGGGGCCTGCCTTTTTCAGTTCCGTGGCTGCACGGCTGATGGCATTGCCGGGGGCGTCGAAATCGACGCCGTTTCCGCCGACGATTTTCTTGTAAAGGCTGGAGACGGCCCCGTAGAGTGCGCTGGGCTTCATCGGGATCCGCAAATCCGCATTCGAACCCGTCAACGAGAGGCGGGACTCGAACTGGATGTGGCGGCTCATCGTGGCATCGTCTTCCTTGACCTTGCGCCGTTTGATGTAATCCTTGGTGTATTGTACGGGTGAGATCCAGTTGCCGAGGAAATCTGCGTCGATGCTGACGATGACGTCTGCATTGGCGAAGTTGAAGTTCGGAATCCCGTCAGGGCCGCCCCCCTGGTGGGCGGAAGCGAGGGCATAGACACTGTTCGGGTCGTACACGACGTGCTTGACATTCGGTGCGCCCCCGATGAAGCCCTGGATCACCTTCCGGGAGGTCGGGCTGTTCAGGGTGTTGCTCACGAGATACACGGTGCCGCCCGAGGCCTTGGCTCCGTCAATCTTGGTCTTGAGCTCGGAAAGCACGCTGCTCCAGGTGCCGTTGCCTTGCGGGGTCTTCGGCGCCTTGAGTCGGTCGGAATCATAGAGGTTCAGCAGCGAGGCCTGGCCGACCGCACAGGTGCCGCCCCTGGACATGGCATGGAGTTCATTGCCTTCCACCTTGATGGGGCGGCCTTCCCTCGACTTGACCAGCAATCCGCAATTGGCGGAACAGCCCTGGCAGGTGGTGGCGTACCAGCTTGCAACCCCCGGGGTGACATTCTCCGGCTTCACCACGTAGGGGATGGCCTTGTTGACGGGCTTGTCCACGCAGGCGGTGATGGCAGCAGCCGAAAGCCCGAACCCCAGGAGCTTCAGGAAGTCCCTGCGGTTGGTGGTGAATCCTAGCGAATCCTCGGAAAGGGCTTCCTGGATCGGAAGGTCCCCGGGGAATTCATTTTTCTGGTCTTGCCCAAACACAGGCTCGGAATGGTATTGCTCCAGTCCGTTCCAGTATGTTTCGTTCTTTCCCATTTATACTTCTTTGTGCTGAGTTCTAAGTCTTTTCGAACGCCACGACGACCGTCAGTGGCCTAGCATCATCAATAGTGGCACCTCGCGCATTCCAGGCCGCCCTGGTCTGCCGGGGTGACGACATCCTCGCGGCCAAGCGCCTTGTAGAGATCCTTCTGCACGCCCTTGGTCCGGTGGCAGTTGATGCACCATCCCATGCTGAGCGTGTTGTATTGATAGACTTTGTCCATTTCCTGGACGGGGCCGTGACACTCCTGGCACTCCAGCTTTCCTGCTACCGTGTGCTGCTGGTGGTTGAAATAGGACAGGTCAGGGAGGTTGTGGATGCGCACCCACTCGATGGGTACGTTGTTGTCATAGGCGGCGTAGATCTTCTCGATCTCCTTGGTGCCCGTGATGGTTCCTTGCTGAATCCCTTTGTGGCAGTTCATGCAGACGCTCACCGCAGGGATCCAGGCGTTCTTCCCTTTCGAGGCGCCTGAGTGGCAGTACTGGCAGTCAATCTGAAACTGGCCGGAGTGTATCTTGTGTGAAAACCAGATCGGTTGGTCGGGGGCATATCCTTGGGAATGGCCGACACCGCGGGCGATCGGGGTGATGATGAAAAGCCCGACCACCGTCACCACAAGGGTCCCGAAGCTGGCAATGTAGGGGTTCAGGGCATTTTCCTTGGTCTTGGCCAATGTCCCTGAAAAGGTGTAGGGCTCCCGGTTTTCGCGAATCCGCACCAGGTTCACCAGATTCACATAGATGAATATCAGGAGCAAAATCACCAACATCAGCACACCGACCATGACGGCGAGCGTGAGATAAATGCTTTCATACTCCACCTGGACATTGGGGGCGGGTGCCCCGGGTGCCTGGCCAATCCCCATTTCACTGGCTCCCAGAGATGCTTCAAAGCCAGTCCCTCCACCTTGGATAGGGCTGGCTGTCACGTTGCTGAATCCTGAGAACAGAATCCATATCAGAAGCAGGTACCTGATGGGGACAGTAAATGGATTTCTTCGATTTATGCTCATTTCACAAGCCATTTTACTCAAACCGGGTGCAATTTAGCGTCACTATTTTCACAATTCAAAGAGGCTTCCAAAAGAATTTTTGCAATACCTCCTCTTTAGAATCGTTCCAGATTCTGCTTGACACCCAGTCTGTCTCCTTCCATCCCGCAATCGGGGCCTGGATGGCTCCTCCCGTGGGGCTGATGTCCGGGATGGAAATGGGATGCCCCTCCTTCCTTGTCCGCCCGATTCCGTGGGCATGCTCCGCCGACGCATGCGGAAGGATGAATCCCCCGGCATGCCGGGCAATGCCGCCATGGGGGAATAGCCCGCCGGCTTCCCTGGCCGAGGTGCTTTTGGAGTATCGACGGATGAAAGCGGATGATTCCTCTAAATTTGTCCCCATGGATCGAAGAAAGCGCCTGTTGAATCGGGTATTGTTGGTTTCAGGGGGTTCTGCCGTCTTGCTTTTCGCGGGCTATGTCTTTTTTACGCACCGTGCCGCACATCATTATTATCTGCCGACAGGGTTCTCCGGCTGGGTGACGGTGAAGTTTGAGAAACCGCACGCGCCGCCCATCCCGGAAATGGATGGGGTGCTGGTTTTCCGGGTTCCGGTATCCGGGATCCTGGAAACCTCCTCCCGGCTGAAGACTGGATGGTCCCGCGATGAGTTCTACCGGGAGGGCAGTAGTGTTCCGCTTCCGAAGCAAGTGGACTGCGGGACGGAAAGCTGCAGATGGGTGCATGACCTGAAGGAATCGCCGATGGACTACTCCCACTCCATCCTGGCTCTGCCCGAGGCAGCGGACACCCTGCTCTGGGATGGAGCCCGCATCAGCAAGAAGGGGGGGCATGCCGAGGTGCGGACCGGGCGCAAGACCATGCTCCATTTCTATGTGTCCGCCCAGCCGCAGCCCTTCTTCCATTCGCATGACAGCCTGCCCCCGGCCTTGAAGGAATGGTAAAATTATTTGTTGGCTGTTTGGAAATTTGAGCCATCGCCCTAAATTTGCATTCCTTTTTTAAAATTTCAATTGCACATTAGCATCAATTCATTCACATGTCAGTAAGGTTAAGACTTAGAAGACAAGGCCGGAAGGGACTCCCGTTTTATCACATCGTAGCCGCCGATGCGCGGGTTGCACGTGACGGCAAGTTCCTGGAGAAGGTCGGGACCTACAACCCGATCGCTAACCCTGCCGTGATCGAAGTCGATCATGACAAGGCCATCAAATGGCTCAAGAACGGTGCGCAGCCCACCAACACGGTGAAGGCGATCCTGCGTTACACGGGAGTCAATTTGAAGTATGCGCTCATCAAGCAAGGAAAATCCCAGGAAGAGCAGGACAGGATTTTCAATCGCTGGATGGAAGAGAAGCTCGCGAAGATCGAGGCCAAGAAGGACCGGATCAGCGAGGAGAAGACCAAGGCCTTGAAGAAGGCGCTCGCCCATGAGGTCGAGGTCAAGGCTGCCAGGGAGGCGGCGATCATCGCCAAGAACACTCCTCCCCCTGCCGAGGCACCCGCTGTGGAAGAACCTGCTGCGGACGGTGGTGACGGCGAAGGCGAACCGGACGGCGAATAGCTCCCGGCCCCATGCGTGTCGAGGATTGTTTCCTGCTGGGTCGCATCCTGAAGCCGCATTCCCTCCACGGTGAGGTAAAAGTTTACTTCGACGTGGACGAAATAGAGGAATACGAGGATCTGGAGTCAGTTTACATCCTTCAAGGGAGTAAACTGACTCCTTTTTTGGTGGACCGTGTACACCCGATCAGCCCGACGATGGCGATCGTGAAGTTCCGCAATGTGCACGACCGCACGGAGGCGGAAAGCCTGGCCGGCCTGGAAATGTATCTCCCGGAGGAGGAACTCCCCGAGCTCGGCCCCGACCAGTTCTATTTTCATGAAATCAAGGGCTTCACAGTCGTGGATGCCCGCCATGGAACCCTGGGCCCGGTGATTCGCGTGGATGAATTTCCCGCCCAGGCACTCCTCGTGATGCAATGGGAGGGCAAGGAAGTCCTGATCCCGATCGCTGGGGATATCGTGGGGGCGGTGGACCGGGAGGCAAGGACGATCGCCACCCAGATTCCGGAAGGTCTCCTGGAGGTGTACACGGGCGGGATGGAGGTGGAGGTGGATGAGGATGATTGATCCTTCTTCCCTCCCGCTGGATGGCGGCATCCCTAATTCCTGAAAACTTTGTCCTGGGCTCCCGTCGGCGGGGGCATGTGTCCGGGTGAGTGTCTGGTCCGCTGGCGCTGCAATCTTTTCTTGGATTCCATCTGCTTGTTGGCTGGGGAGGTTCCCGGGAGGCGGGTCATTCCGATCCATGGAGGCCACGTCCTGAAAGCTCGGCATGCCACCCTTCATTTTGGAGCTTTCTATTGTTAATTGCAATAATTTACAATGGCGTGGCGGCTCGGGAGGGGTGCCTGCAGGTGGGCTGGATACCTAGCACTGGCTGATTTTCCGGCAAACCTGCACAACCGATTCCGGTGCATGATGTACCAATTTGAGTAGCATTTCAGGGAGTATGACAAATATGCTATTCGTTACTAATTAATTTTAATGTGGTTAAAAGGTCTATTGTCTGGTCAAAGTCATAGTATTTATTTTTTATAAGTTTGACTTTATACTTATCTGGCAAGTATACACCCCATTTGGAAAAGTCTATAAGTGTCGGAGTGCTCTTAAGCAGTGTCAAAATATGTGTATCAATATCTGTCACTGGAAATAATAAATAATTCCACTTTGAAATAAAATCGTGCTTGGGAAGTTCGATCTCGAATGAACTGTCCCTTTCGACAAGTCGATTCTTAATTCCAGCAATATTGAACAGAAAATGTATAGTTCTATTAATTTTTGTCCCAGTGAATGAAAACAGCTTCAAGCCATTTTTCTCAATCAGAAGAGGTCTTTCAGATTTCAAATCATTGATATTGATATCCGAGAAATCTTTACGCATTATTTCTATCTGGTCAGAACTCGGTTCGTCAAGAAAATTACATTCTGTTTTAGAATACAGTATCTCCAACATTTTCTCTCTTATCTTTGGATGAATGACTGCGCCACTACCTAAAAAAACGGGCTTCTTTCCATCATTTGCTGGAACAACTTCTATTCTTTTCGCTTTGCTATCAACCAATGTAATTTTCCACTTTTTTGCAGAAAGCAAGATGACCTCGTCTTCTATAATTTGATGTGAAAAAGGTATTTTCCCAATTGTATTACCCGAATTTACAACTTTAAAATTTTCCTCTGTTTTGAATACGCTATAAAACTCACGATGATTGACAAGT
>JBJOPY010000150.1:0-4455 GCA_046050405.1 Bacteroidota bacterium
AGATTCATATAGCGCCGCATTCATCGCCTACATGAATGCACAGATCCATTACAATTATCATCGCTGGCTCGTGTCCTATCCGCTCGTTCGTGCAAATGCCCAACCTACGGAAATGACGGTGAAGCCACTTCCCAGGACGATCGAGAAGGGCCTTAAATCCGCTGATGTCACCACAGTGGCCCATCTGCCCAGCATCGCCTACCGTGAGTATGCCTACTACTGGGTTACCTACCACGCCTCCAAGGAAAACGGCTTCAAGAAATTCACAGATTTCAACATTTCCCTGAACAAGAAGACCCCGGTCGCAGCCAAAAATCTGAGCGGCCAGGCCCTGAATTGGTACAATACCAGAATCACGTCGGAGCTGCTTCCAGGCCTGGCTCCTGGCTCCTTGGACCGCATGATGGATCTCATCAAAAAAGGGACGATGGGTGACCTCTATGCGAAGTTCCTGAACCGGCAAGTTGCAAGGGTGAAGGCGGAGAAGGCGGCAGCGGCGAAAGGCAAGGGGAATGAGAAGGATTTCGAAGGAGAGAAATATCCCGTACGGATCTTCGATCTGGAGGATAAACCACTCAAATTGAGCGAATTCAAGGGGAAGGTCGTCTATATTGACTTCTGGGCAAGCTGGTGCGGCCCTTGCCGCCGCGAAATGCCGTTTTCCAAGAAACTCCATGAAACCCTGGCCAATCGCTTGAACGAGAAGCAGAAGGAAGACATCGTATTTCTCTATGTGTCCATTGACAAGGACGAGGGTGCTTGGAGAAAAGCCATTGAAGACCTTGGGCTGGAAGGCGTACAGGGCTACAGCTCAGGAGAGTGGTCGGATGGCGCCGGAAATTATTTCCAAGTCAATAGCATTCCAAGGTATATGATCATGGATCGGAACGGTAAGATAATCGAGCAAGATGCAGACCGCCCTAGCAGTCCCAAAATCGAGGACATCCTGGTCAACCTGCTGAACAAGTAGATCGGACAGGAGAGTCCGCCGTATGGCCGACGCTGCAATTCCGCAGCGTCCAGGTTGGTTGAAAGGCTGACATTCCGGGCACTGTCCTCCTTTGAAGCCTTTCTCCTCCATCCGCGAACAACCCTCTGTATGCCTGCCAGGCTGGAGCCTGGTGGCCTCGGTGGAATGCCGGTGATCCGATCAACCGCCAATTTTCTTGACGGCGACAGCCAAGTCCAGCACCCGGGAGCCCATTCACTTCACCCACTCACCCCCGCCCCTGCGGACGTTAGCGGCCAAGGTCACTTGCCGAATCTCTGTGGCCCTCACGATTCCATTTTTTACTTCCCATTTTCCACTAATTTAGCGACTCGAATTCAATAACGAAGACAATGGCGGAAATGCAGTTTAGAGAATCCTTGCGCATGGCAATGGTAGAGGAGATGCGTCGCGATGAGCGCGTCTTCTTGATGGGTGAGGAAGTGGCTGAATACAATGGTGCCTATAAGGTCAGTCAAGGCATGCTTGACGAGTTTGGCCCTAAGCGGGTGATCGACACACCGATCTCCGAGTTGGGTTTTGCCGGTGTCGGTGTGGGGGCTGCGATGGTCGGCCTCCGCCCCATCATTGAGTTCATGACTTTTAACTTTTCCCTTGTCGGCATCGACCAGATCATCAACAATGCCGCCAAGATGTACCAAATGAGCGGAGGGCAGTTCAATGTCCCGATCGTGTTCCGCGGGCCCAGCCAGAGTGCCGGGCAATTGGCGGCGACACATAGCCAGTCTTTTGAAAACTGGTATGCGAACTGTCCCGGCCTGAAGGTCGTGTCATGCTCCACCCCACGGGACGCAAAGGGATTGCTGAAATCCGCCATCCGCGACGATGATCCTGTCCTGGTGATGGAAAGCGAGCAGATGTACGGCTGGAAGGGTGAGGTACCCGAAGATACGGAGTTCCTGATCCCGATCGGTTCCGCAGACATCAAGCGACCGGGGAATGACGTCACGGTCGTGACCTTCGGGAAGATGGTTCATGTGGCCTTGGATGCTGCCACAGAACTCGCCAAGGAGGGCATTGATGCCGAGGTCATCGACCTTCGCAGCCTCCGCCCCATCGATTATGACACCGTGGTCCGCTCCGTCAAACGAACGAATCGCTGCGTCTTCCTGGAGGAAAGCTGGCCATTGGCTGGATTTGCAGGTGAATTGACCTATATGATTCAGCAGATGGCATTCGACTACCTGGATTCGCCGGTGATCCGTGTCACGACGGCAGATACCCCCCTGCCTTATGCACCCCCCTTGATCGCTGAGTGGCTTCCGAATCCGAAAAAGGTGATGGATGCGGTGAAGAAGACAATGTATCGGTATTGAGCCTTTTCTGGTTTTCTCCGAATCTGGCCCTTCGGATGAATTAGGGTTCAACCTTTCCGGGACGGTGGTTGCATCGTGACCAAGGATGAGTTGCCACTTCGAACGCTGAGCGTTTCCACGCGATCATTCTGGTTTGATGGCGGATATCTGGGCGGGTTGGTTAGGCGTGGCATCGAAGTCTTTTGTGCCCATGGGGAACTTTGCCCGTGATGTTTGACACGACAGGTCAAACACTGCGTCGAGCTCGGCAGAAATCATGGAAGAATGCCATGAAGCTACTCGGTTTTTTCAAGGAATTTCTGTCGGAGGATACCTGCCGGGCACATTTCAAGTTCGTCCGCGACCAGAAAGCGGGTTGTATGCAAGCCACTCCCGTCCTAAACGATGGAATGGAAGTCGAACAGCGATGAATACATCCAAGCCCTAGGCATTTGCTGACAAAGCCTTTGACATTTTGTCGGGAATTGCTGTAATCGACTTTGTGCCGCTTGGTTGCGGCGCATCACCTAGATAGGAAAATGATTGAGGAGGGGCAATCCCAAACGAGTCTCGCAATGACAAGGGTACTTTGTAGCGTTTCGTCACTTTGATTTGAATCGCATACCCCGTGCTTTTGTCGCCAAAATAGTCATAGAAGTAAGACTCCTCTATGCCGGCTTTGTCCTTAGTTTGGTTCCAAAGTGAATGCAAGTCTCCCTCAAGAATCAAACCGATCTCAAATTCTCCAATGACCTTCTGAACAGGCGAAGACGCATACACAACCACGGTTTTTACATCACGGTTCTTGAAAATCGCTCGCCTAAACTCGTATTTCTTCGTGCCGTCGAATATCTTCTCGGCAAACTCAGGCTTAATCGACAATAAAACGCGCATCGCTTTCCGTATCCTGGATAATGTCCACGAACTTTTCCTTACTGATGCTTTTGAAGCCCCGTGGGGCATCTGTCACACCAGCCAAGACCCCCAATTCAATCAACCTTTTCATATTGATACGCTTTGGGAACGAGTAAACATACAAGAAATTGACCAGAAACGGACGGACATTCTGTTTAGAGTTCCATTTCTCCTTGAGCTTTGCTTCGTTGAAGACGCTCCTGTTTTTGCATTTGGCGATGAATTCCGCTTCACTAGCCACCGGATCAATGACTTCATCCACGACTGCCACCGTCGTTACCACACTGATATACAAACCTCCCGTCCTGTAAAATACAAGTACATCTCCCTTTTTGAGATTACGATCAAATGAATCAGAAACATACACCTTTGAAATTGCATTCCGATGAGGCTCATCATCCAAGAAATCAGTCGGCCGCTCATTGTTGAGAATGGAATCGGGCAAGAGCTCCGTATGATACTCTTGTCTGATCGGAACCAAATAGATGCTGGCCTTCAAGCTGATGAAGGGGTAACTTAGCTTGAGATTGGTGAAGTTCACCTTTGGGCGAAAATCCCTTACATAGACCAATTCCTCATTGCCCTTCTTTCCATGGAACGTAAAGCCCCAATCCTCCAGCAATTCGATCAACCTGCGTTGCTCACTGCGTTTGTCAAAGATCGTAACATAGATCTCTTCCACCTTTTGAATAAGTGCATTGTCAAAGATGATCTTCAAAAACCGCTCTCCAAGACGCACCCCATTGCTAACCACGTTGAAAGTTCCTACTTTCAATCGGCGTTTCGGAACAAATGAAGGAACAATGTCTGGATACGACTCATCAGGATCCTCCCGCTTGATATAAAGGAACGAAAGCAATTTCCCGTTGCTCTGATTTAGCGTCACATAAGCAAATTCGTCTGCCTTCTTGTTAAACCATTGGTCAAAGCCTGGGTAGTCCTCTTGAAGCGTTGTGAAAAATGGATCGGCAAGATCGAGCTTGCCAAACCGCACCTTTTTCACACTCAACACCTTGTAATTGGCTAGCTCTGGATTTTCGGAGAAGACCTTTTCAAGGAAGGTATTGATCCGAAATACTTTACCTTCAAGACCCAGAGCAACTGCCTTTTGGTGAATTTTCTTGTCTTCTGAGATTAAAATATCTACTCGGGAGGCATACACTTCATTGAGTAGGACCGTGTCAGGTGGGACTGCCTTCAATTGGAATATCCTTTCAGGCACACCGGGCAGCCTCA
>JBJOPY010000151.1:0-5979 GCA_046050405.1 Bacteroidota bacterium
CGCAAGCCGAGTTTTGCGAGCGTCGCGGGGCGGTCGCGGCAACCTTCCAGCACTGGCTTGTACAGGATCCGCCGGGGGAGCCCGCCGGCGCGAACGGCTTCGTGCCGTTGAACATGGTGGAGGGGACGCAGTAGGGGATGGATGATCCTATATAGAGGACACCGGTGAGCTTATGCCCCGCTGGACCCGGGAAGACGAGTCAGCAGACAGTGTTGCCCACCAGCCTAACCATGAACCCAGCAACAACCACATGACCCGGGTGATCACACAGCAGGGAAGGGAGGATCGGAGCGGAAGCGTGTGAAACTTGCGGGATGCGCCATCAGGAATCCAGCGGGAAATGAGCCCCGGCGCATTCCTGGAAGTCCGAGCCAGCCAGCAGCCTGCCGCAAGGGAAGGCCGAGGAGCCCCATTGCGCCAGCCTTACACAAAAAGGCGAGGACATTCTCAAGCCCGGAGAAGCCGAGGAAAGCAATGAAAGCCCCCATGTTTTCAGGCACCTGATTTACAGCACCTTGCAAATCTAAAAATGATTTTCATCAACTTTTTTCCAACAAGAACCCATAAAAAGTTTACCTTGGAGGCCTTTGGGGCAATATCGCATGGGTAAGAAAGTCATTGTCATCGGTTCGGGTTTCGCAGGATTGTCCGCTGCGGCGCATCTTGCACAGAAGGGATACGCGGTCAAGGTCGTGGAAAAACATGACAGGGCAGGCGGTCGTGCGCGGACATTCGAGCAGGCCGGGTTCCTGTTTGACATGGGCCCCAGCTGGTATTGGATGCCGGATGTGTTCCAGCGTTTTTTTCAGCAGTTCGGCAAGTCCGTCGGCGATTACTATGACCTTGTCCGCCTGGATCCTTCCTACCGCATCTGGTTTGGGGAGGGGGACCATGTGGATCTGCCTGCGGACATGGACGGGATGTCCGCCCTCTTCGAGTCCATGGAGAAGGGGGCTGCGCAGAAACTCGGCCAGTTCCTGAAGGAGGCCGCCTACAAGTATGAGGTCGGCATCCACGACCTGGTCTATCGCCCGGGGCGTTCCTGGTGGGAGTTTGCGGACTGGCGGGTGATGAAGGGTGTTTTTCGCCTGGATTTGTTCCGCTCGTTCTCCAGCCATGTCCGCAAGTACTTTCAGAATCCCCGGCTGGTCACGATGCTGGAGTTCCCCGTCCTCTTCCTGGGTGCCAAGCCGTCCCATACCCCGGCGCTGTACAGCCTGATGAACTATGCGGACATGGTGCTGGGCACCTGGTACCCCATGGGGGGCATGTACAGGATCATCGAGGGGATGGTGGACGTGGCAAGGTCCCTCGGGGTGGAGTTCGAGATGAATGCCGAGGTCCAGCACATTGATGTCCGGGACGGGTTGGCGCGCAGGGTGCAGCTGGCAGGCCGCGCACTGGAGGCTGACATCGTCGTCGGCGGTGCAGACTACCACCATGTGGAGCAGGATCTGCTGCAGCCGGAATTCAGGTCCTACACGGAATCCTACTGGGACCGGAGGGTGATGGCCCCCGGATGCCTGCTCTTCTACATTGGTGTCAACCAGCGCCTGGAAGGCCTGCTCCACCACAACCTGTTTTTTGATGCGGACTTTGAGCAGCATGCGACGGAGATCTACGATCGTCCCCAGTGGCCCTCGCATCCGCTCTTCTATGTCTGCTGTCCCTCGAAGACCGACCCGTCCGTCGCCCCCGAGGGCTCCGAGAACCTGTTTGTACTGATTCCATTGGCTCCGGGGCTGGGCAATGACACGGAGGAGATGCGCGAACGCTATTACCACATGGTGATGGCACGCCTGGAGAAGATGACGGGGCAGGCCATCCGGCCCCATGTCGTCTATCAGCGCAGCTACGCCCATCGTGACTTCGAGCAGGACTATCACGCCTACCGCGGGAATGCGTACGGCCTGGCCAACACGCTTCGTCAGACTGCGGTCCTGAAGCCGTCCATCAAGTCCAGGAAGGTCAGCAATCTCTTCTACACGGGCCAGCTCACGGTTCCCGGCCCGGGTGTCCCCCCCTCCCTGATCTCGGGGCATGTGGTGGCGGAGGAGATTGCCAGAGAATTTAAAATCAAATAGAGATGAACAGCAAAGCACTCTTTGACAAGGTTTCCTTCGAGACGAGCAAGCTCACCACCGAGGCGTACAGCACCTCCTTTGCCATGGGGATCCGATTCCTGGGCAAGCGATTCCGTGCCCCCATCTACGCCATCTATGGGTTCGTACGGTTTGCCGATGAGATCGTGGACACCTTTCATGACTATGATAAAGCGGAGCTGCTGAGGAAGTTCAGGGAGGACACCGAGGAGGCGATCCGGAAGGGGATCAGCCTGAACCCGATCCTGAACGCCTTCCAGTCCGTGGTGCGGCAGTACCAGATTCCCCATCATTTGATTGCGACCTTCATGGACAGCATGGAGATGGACCTGACCGACCGCCGCTATGACCAGCCCGCCTTCGAGCGCTACGTCCTGGGATCTGCCGAGGTGGTGGGGCTGATGTGCCTCTGCGTGTTTCTGGATGGGAACACCGAGCGGTATGAACAGCTCCGCCAGGATGCGATGCGCCTGGGGAGCGCGTTCCAGAAAATCAACTTCCTCCGTGACCTGAAGGCGGATTACCAGTCCCTGGGCCGGATCTACTTCCCGGGCTTGAACGTGGAGAAGTTCGATGCGGCCACCAAATCCGCCATCGAGTCAGGCATCCAGGAGGACTTCGACTGCGGGCTGAGAGGGATCAAGCGCCTGCCCAAGGATTCCCGCTTCGGGGTCTATGTGGCCTACGTCTATTACCATCGGCTGTTCCTGAAGATCAAGTCCCTGCCGCACCACCGCATCCTGCAGGAGCGGATCCGCATCCCCAACCAGCGGAAATATGCACTCTTCGTGGGTTCATACTTCCGTCATCAATTCAACATCATCTGATCCCATGCTTGGTTCACACATGAGCGCAGTGCAGGTGGTCCTGGTGGATGCCGAGGACCGCGAGATCGGGCGGATGGAGAAGCAGGAGGCCCATGTGAAGGGAAGCCTCCACCGGGCGTTCTCCATCTTCGTCTTCAATTCCGAGGGAGAGATGCTCCTGCAGCGCCGTGCCCCGGGGAAATACCATAGCGGCGGCCTCTGGAGCAATACCTGCTGCGGCCACCCCCGGCCAGGGGAAGGGCTGGAGGAGGCTGCCCTCCGCCGGTTGCAGGAGGAGATGGGGTTCCAGTGCCCCCTCGCGCATGCCTTCTCCTTCATCTACCGCGAGGAGGTCGGTGCGCTGGTGGAGCATGAGCTGGACCATGTCTTCATCGGAACCTATGACGGAGCGATGGCAATCAATCCCGGGGAAGTGTCCGAATGGAGGGCCGTGCCCATGGCATCGCTGGTGCGGGAGGTGCGGGACCTTCCCGGGGACTATACCGTCTGGTTCCGGATCTGCCTGGACCGCGTGGGCCGCCACCGCGGCATGGAGGCGCAAGGCAGCAGCCTGGAACACACGTCCACCCTTCATTAGATCCGGGCAATGGCAGAGGCAATCGTCATCGGAGCTGGAATCGCCGGTATCGCGGTATCGGTCAGGCTCGCCCTGAAGGGCTGGAAGGTCACGGTCCTGGAGGCAAATCCATACCCGGGCGGCAAGCTCAGTTCCTTCGAGATCCAGGGTTTCCGGTTTGATGCAGGGCCCTCCCTGTTCACCCTGCCCCAGCTCGTGGATGAACTGTTTGAGCTGGCGGGGCGCCGGGCAGCGGACCACTTCAGGTACCGCAGCCTGGAGCTGGTCTGCCGGTACTTCTACGAGGACGGCACGCGGCTGGACGCATGGGCGGACCCGGACCGCTTCGCGGAGGAGGTCGAGAGCAAATTGGGGGTGCCTGCGAGCGACCTGAGGGCGCATCTGGATGCGGCCCGCGTCAAGTATGCGCTGACCAAGGGAATCTTCCTGGACCGGTCGCTCCATCGCATCGGCTCCTACCTGCGTGGGGAGGTCGTCTCCACCCTGCTCCAGGTGGGCAGGCTGGAGATGGGCCGCTCCCTGCATGCGGTCAATGCGCGCAGGTTCAGCGACGATCGCCTGGTGCAGCTCTTCGACCGCTATGCCACCTACAATGGCTCCAACCCTTATGCCGCGCCGGGCGTGCTGAACCTGATCCCGCACCTGGAGCATGGGATCGGGGCCTTCTTTCCGGAGGGGGGCATGGTGGCCATCACCGACAGCCTCGTCCGGCTGGCGAGGGACCTGGGCGTGAATTTTGAATTGGGGAGGCGGGTGGACCGGATCCTGGTGGAGGATGGGGCCGCGGTCGGCGTCCTGGTGGGGCAGGAGAGGAGGGAGGCGGAGTTGGTCGTCAGCAACATGGACATCGTCCCCACCTATCGCCACCTCCTGCCTGGCCAGAGGGCCCCAGAGAAGACCCTGGCACATGAGCGCAGCAGCAGCGCGCTGATCTTCTACTGGGGGATCCGCCGGGCATTCCCTGAACTCGATGTGCACAACATCTTCTTCTCCGGGGATTACCGTGCGGAGTTCGATGGAATCTTCGGTACCGCCGGCCTGTCCGGCGACCCGACAGTCTATGTGCATGTGAGCGCGAAGGTGGAGCCGTCCGATGCCCCTGAGGGGATGGAAAACTGGTTCGTGATGATCAATGTCCCCGGGAACCGCGGCCAGGACTGGGAGGCCATCATCGCTGCCAGCAGGGAGAGAATCCTGGCCAAGCTGAGCCGGATCCTCCGCCAGGAGATCCGTCCCCTGATCGTCTGTGAGGACATCCTGGATCCGAGGTCGATCGAGTCTCGCACGGGTTCCTTCCAGGGGTCGCTGTACGGTGCAAGTTCGAACAGCCGGCTGAGCGCCTTCCTCCGCCATCCCAATTTCAGCCGCCGCATCAAGGGGCTGTTTTTCTGCGGCGGCAGCGTGCATCCGGGCGGCGGAATCCCGCTCTGCCTGCTCAGTGCCAGGATCGTGGCCTCAATGGTAAACCCTGCATGATGGCACTCATCCGCACCTATCTCCCCATCTTCTCCGTCGGCATCCTCGTGGTGCTCTACACGGTGGGGATCTGGGGGCTGAACAGTGGCCACCGGGACTGGTTCCTGGCTGCCACGCCGCTGACCCTCGTGCTGTCCACCGGCTTCCTCCTGCTGAACCATCAGGGTTGGAATGGCCGGTTCCTGGCCGGGATGGCTTTCTGCTGCCTGTCAGGCTTCTTCATCGAGGTCCTGGGGGTCAGGACGGGGCTTATCTTTGGGAACTATGCCTATGGGGAGACCCTGGGCCTTCAAGTCTGGGAGGTGCCCCTCGTGATCGGCCTGAACTGGCTGCTGCTGCTCTACACCACGAGCAGCCTGGCGGAGCGGCTGGCCCTGCCGAAGGCGGTGCAGGCGGGGCTGGCAGCCCTGGCGATGACCTTGCTGGACGTGCTCATCGAGCCTGTCGCGATGCGCCTCGACTTCTGGCAATGGGAAGATGGCCGGGTCCCGCTTCAGAACTTCATGGCCTGGTTCCTCGTATCCCTCGTGCTCATCCTCCTCTTGCGGGGGTTTGGGTTTGAGAAGCGGAATCCCATCGCGGCCGCCCTCCTCCTGCTTCAGTTTTTCTTCTTTGGAACCCTTAATCTGTCACTCTGATATGTTGTTGATCGTTCACATCGCCGTCTTGATCGCCACGTTTTGCTTCATGGAGTTCGTGGCTTGGTTCGCCCATAAATATGTGATGCATGGATTCCTGTGGTATCTCCACAGGGACCATCACCAGAAGGAGCCCGGGTTTTTTGAGCGGAATGATTCCTTCTTCCTGCTGTTCGCCATCCCGAGCTGGCTGCTGATCATGACAGGGGCCATGGCGGGCAGTGACATCCGTATCTGGATCGGTGCCGGGATCGCCTTGTATGGATTCGCTTATTTCCTGGTGCATGACATTTTCATCCACCCCTCGGCGGACACGACCTCTGCGGTGCAGAACCCTCCCAACTGCACGACGGCGTCTT
>JBJOPY010000152.1:0-7845 GCA_046050405.1 Bacteroidota bacterium
CTCCACCGGGGTTGAGGTTTTGCAAATGGCCGCAAATCCCCCCGTGACATTGATGACCTGATGGATTCCATGGGCTTTCAGGATCGAGGCGGCGACCATGCTGCGGTATCCGCCTTGACAATTCACAACGTACTTCTGGTTCTGGTGAAGGGTTGCAATCTTGGATGCCAATCCATCCAGTTCCATGTGTCTGGCGCCTGAGATATGGCCTGCCGCATATTCAGAGGGCTTGCGGACATCTATGAATACGGCATCGCCCATCAATGCGCTGACCTCCTCCGCATTGATCGACTTCACCTGGTCCAGAGTTCTACCGGATGCGGTCCAGGCTGCAACGCCGCCCTCCAGATAGCCGGAGACGTTTTCATAGCCCACCCTTGCCAGCCGCATGATCGATTCCGAAACGCGGTCTTCGTCTGCAACCAGGATGATGGGCGGGTGCATGGACAGGAGTGTACCGACCCAGACGGCAAATCCGCCGTTCAACCCTATGTTGAGCGCGCCGGGGATGAATCCTTTCTCAAAAGCGTCCGCAGAACGGGTATCCAGAACGATGGCACCCTCTGCCACCGCAGCTGCGACCTCGTCGGCTGAGAGGGGACTTGAATTGCGGGACATGACCTGGGAAAACGAGTCGTATCCGATTTGGTTGATGCGTGCATCTTCGAAGAAGTAGGCTGGCGGGGGGGGCAGGTCTTCGGTCGCTTTGGCGATGAATTCCTCCCTGGACATCGGTTGGAGGGCATAGTTGGTGGCCTTTTGGATGCCGAGGGTGCTCCATGTCTCCTTTCCGATTCCCTTTCCGCAGGCTGATCCCGGGCCATGTGCGGGATAGACGATGACTTCGTCCGCAAGCGGCATGATCTTGTTTCTCAAGCTATCATACATCATGCTCGCCAGTTCCTCAGCGGTGGTGGGTTGCTCTCCCTTGACAGCGAGATCCGGCCTCCCTACGGCACCGACAAAGAGGGTATCGCCAGAGAACAGCGCATGCGGCCTTCCGGACTCGTCATATAGCAGGAAGCAGGACGACTCCATCGTATGTCCTGGCGTGTGCAAGACCTCCAGGGTGAGCTTGCCGATCTGGAACCGCTGCCCGTCGGTCGCGATCCAGGCGTCGAACTTGGGATTTGCATGAGGCCCGTACACGATGGTTGCCGAGGTCTGCTGTGCGAGATCGAGGTGACCTGAGACGAAATCTGCATGGAAGTGTGTCTCGAAGATGTATTTGATGTTCGATCCACGTGCCGCAGCCATCTCGAGGTAGGGAGCGGTTTCACGCAAGGGATCGATGATTGCCGACTCCCCTTCGGATTCAATATAATAGGCGGCCTCTGCAAGGCAACTGGTATAGAGCTGTTCTATGTACATATCCTGCTAAAGTTCAATCCTCCAAATGAAAACACTGTTGTTACAACGGGTAAAGTGCATGGAACCATGGACGATGATTTCAACGCTGTGCATCCCAAATTGTTTTCATCACAATGAATGTTCCCATGACCAAGATGAACCACCCAAGGAGCTGCTTCAGCCTGGCTGCGGGAACTTTTCTTGAAAATCTTGCACCGAACAGAATTCCAACGACGGCGATTGCTGTGAATGGAGCCAGCAACGTCCAGTCGACCTTCAAGTCATGCAGTGCACCTGTAAAACCCACCAAAGATTTTACGGCCATGACGATGAGCGAGGTTCCCACGGCGATCCTCATGGGCAGTTTCGCGACCGTCACGAGTGCCGGGACAATGATAAACCCTCCACCGGCTCCCACCAGGCCGGTGAGCATACCCTCGGCCAGGCCTGCAGCGACGATCTTCATGGGTTCCAATCCTGGACTGCCATCCACATTCACCGCATTCGGCTTTTTCCGGCTCTTCTTCCGGATCAATGACCAAGCGGCCAGCAGCATCATGACCGCAAACAATACCATGAGCAGTGTGCCTTTCGAGATGAGATGCCCTAGGATCAGCAGCTGGTCAGGAATCCAGGGACGAAGGAAGGCCTGGTTGAAAAATACTGCCAGCATGGAGGGAATGCCGTATATCATGGAGGCCGGTAGCGAGAACTGCCGTTGCCGGATGTACTGAACCGAGCCGATCAATGATGCCACCCCGACAACCAGCAGAGAATAGGACGGAGCAGAGTCTTGAGGGACACCCAGCACATACACCAGAATCGGAACAGTGAGGATGGATCCGCCACCGCCGAGCATTCCGAGAAGGATTCCCATCGCGCCAGCCAAAACCAGTCCCAATATGATCATGCCTTGTCCGTGTATGCTTGGATTGGAAGCAGGGTACAAATGACGCTCGAACGGATTCAAAAATCAAATCACTGTAACCTGTGTTGCTTTCGACTACTGCATTCACTTGATCGAGGGTGTCCTGGCCTTCACCATTTACAGGGTAGCGGGTACCCTTCCGGCATCCTTGGGGGTCAGGTGCGGATCTTCGGAGATTGAAAAAGAACCCGAAAAAATACAAGTATGAAGCCTCATCCTGCTTGGAAATCCTCGCAACAGGAGGTTTGCTCCATTGCAGGAGGAGTAGTGCTGCTGGAGTCATTGGGTGGAGGCATGGCTTTCGGGTGGTGATCCCTGCGGTGCTTTCTCCGCAAGGCCATCTCCAGCCAAAACTCACCTGGCGGGGGAATTCGAGGGATAAAAGCTGTCAGATGAACCGCTTCGTGAACGTATCGCTGTGAAGGGCGGGCCTGGAGGAGATCCATCGGCAGGATGTACCTTATTCAGGAAGCCTGTCTCCAGCGGGGATGGATGCCTCCGGACTGAACTGGAGATGGAGCTTCGCCTTGAAGGAGCCTTTGTCTGATAAGAGCTGAAGTCCGCCATGGCTGAAGCAGGTGATGTAATTGCGGTTCTTCTGGATCGATGCTGCGGTCTCGCGATCCACGAAAGTGGGAAGGAAGGGAAATAGGGATGGGGAGTTGATGTAGGCGAAATAATTCGAGTTGGTTTCAAACTCGTTGAAAAACTGTCGGAAGCCAGGTTCCATCGGGAGATTGGGGCGGCTGCCATGCGCCACCTCGATGATGCGATGGATGGCGGCGGTGTCGTTGCTGAAGACGACGAACTCATCCAGGATGGTGTATTTTGGCTTGTCAAACTTGTTGAAGAGCTTGCCCAGGAACAGCTTGAAGAAACCCTTCATCGCAAGGTGACTCACTTCGTGTCCGAGGTATTCATATTGATCGAACTTGATGGGCGTGCGGTTCTTGATCTTCTTCTCGATGGTCTTGAGATCATGCATCGCATTTTCCTTGTCGGGGGAATGGAACAATGCGACATAGGCCTGGCGTGTCCCGGATTCATTCACGGGGATGATGCCCATCGCGATCTCTTCCCCGATCCAGTCGAAGTAATCCACATCCCTGCCCTTGCGGTTCTTCCGATCCATCTGCTTGTCGTCCTTGATGACTCCGAGGAGGCCGCCGATTTGCTTCTTGTATTTTTCATATTCCTCATAGCCGTCATCTGCCTTCATGGTTTCGGAGACCCGGTCGTAGAACTGATCGAAATCCTCGAAGTCAATGGAGAGCATGAAAGAGGTGCTGCTGGGAAGCATGTTGGTACACCGGATCTCCCCTCCTGGAATCATGGAGAGGACGCTGGGCAAGGAGGGGTGCTCCATATCCACGGTAGCGTATCCGGATAGCTCGGCAAACTCATCGTCCAATTTGAGGTCCAGTGAGACATAGTTCAGGTTTTCACTGAGGCTCTTCACCGTCCCGGTCACCTGGCCCATGAAAGTCGCCAGGTACTCGTCGAGCTGGGCGAGGTTGAGGTGAAGCATGGCTATGCTTCCGCGTGATTTCGTCTTCTTCGCTCGGCTTCTGCCGGTGAGAAACTCTTCATTCTGGGAATAGTGGGGGGTCGTGTACTGCTCGAAGGCATTCCGCATGAGCATTGTGGAGAAGGAGGCCACCATTACATTGCCCTCGAAGGCGAGTAGCACCTCATCGCTGCCTTGACCGATTCCGTATCCTCTGTGCCCGGCAATGTCCCTTGAATGGATCTCCAGCCCAAAGGATTTCAGGACACCTCTGAAGATGTCCATGAAGGCGGAGATTTTTCCGCCTTCCTCCAGGTCCATCAGATAGAGGAAGTCATAGTCCTTGTCCGAGATCATTTGTGCGACGACCAGCAATTGTTTTCCGGAAATGAGCCTGAAGATCTGCGCATTGTCTTGAAGCAGGGTGTCGAGATAGTCACAGTCCTTCCCGATGTCTGCGAAGAGGTCATTGGTCTTGACATGACGCCATATCTTCGTCTTGCTGAGCACCTTCCAGTTGTTGATGGGGTCGTCTGACTCGATGATGAAAATGGAATCCTTCGGGACAAAATCGTAGAGATCGTGGCGTTCGAGATTCAGGAAGTAGAGATAGCCAGCCACGCCTAGCAGGAGGGCCGTCGGGAACAGCAGGAGCCATTGCAGGAGCCGAGGAAGTCTTCTCCATACCACTGCGGTCAGAATGATGCCGGCAGCGGCACCCCCCATGACCGGGTAGCCGAGATCCAGATGGAGGACATACTGTCCGATGGCCAAGAGTCCCAGCCCCATGAGGAGGAAGATCCAGCGGGTGATGGCGCCTGGTCTCGTTTTTCTGCCGGGGGTGGGATCTGTCTCGTTCATTTTTGGATGGTCGAAGGGGAAAGCCGCCTTCCGTTCTTGAAATCAAATATCTTGGAACGCATCATTCCCCATTTGCAGAGGCGATAGGTAATCGACACCCTCAGAACACCAAACCCATATTTGCTACTTCGCCGGAAATTAATGGAGCTGGCTTCCTTAAAGTATTTCGTGGGGCAGGTGACCTCGCCGATCGTGAAGCCTGCATAGGTGATCTGTCCGAGCATTTCGTTGTCGAAGACGAAGTCGTCAGAGTTCTCCCCGAGGGGAAGTGATTCCAGGATTTCCTTCGAAAAGGCGCGGTAGCCGGTATGGTATTCGGCAAGTTTCTGACCCATCAGGAGATTCTGGAATAAAGTCAGGAATCGATTGGCGATGTACTTGTAGAGCGGCATGCCACCCTTGAGCGCGCCTTTGCCGAGAATCCGGGAGCCCAGCATCACCGGGAAGAGTCCATGGGCGATCGGGAATACCATGGCCTCTATCAGCTTCGGAGTATACTGGTAGTCAGGATGTAGCATCACCACGATGTCTGCGCCGCCTTCCAACGCTGCCGTATAGCATGTTTTCTGGTTCCCTCCGTACCCTTTGTTGCTGTCATGGACGATCACCCGGTCGACCCCCAGCTGCCGGGCAAGGGTGGGGGTATTGTCCCTGCTCTGGTCGTCCACGAGGATGACCTCGTCCACGATGTTCCTCGGCACCTCCTCATAGGTTTGCCTCAGCGTGAGTTCCGCATTGTAGGCGGGCATGACGACTGTAACTTTTTTGCCTAGAATCACAGGCCGAAATTAAGGATGAATTCGGATTATTATCGCGCCGCGGCTCAATTTCAGGCTGTCAGGGGATTCCCCGGGTTGCATCCAGCGGTCGCAGTCTTCATGGGTTGCCGGAGGTTGACATTTCTTCCGCATCGATTCCATTTTCCAGACAGCTGCTGATCAGGCTCTGAGGATACCCATGACAGAATTGCACGGATTTCGGTCTGATGTTCAGAATGTACTGCAGCAGCTCGGACTGACTCGCATGATCGGAAATCTCGAGGCGGCCATTGAGCCAGGCGGATCTGTGGGTATTGTCCCAACCGCTTGCAAACACCTTGTGGTAGAGTCGGTCACCTGCGAAGCCGGTGAGTTTCTTGGGCGGTAGCAGCCATACATACTGCCGATGGAGGCGCTTCACATCTTGCCTGCGGTAAACCTGGTGCTTCCCTGGATCGATGCCATATTGATGATAGAGGTGATGGATCGGGGTGATCGTGCGATCCACAAATACAGGTAGATCGGGGCGGAGATCATGCAGCAGCCGATTGATGCGTTGCGCTTTTCCGAGCGCGTAAGTCGCTATCAGAAGGGGGCGTTTGCCGGCCTGGTCCAGGCAATGCTGCAGGGCGGCCTCTGGCTCGGGATGGATTTGCTTCTCACCAAATGTGCTCTCGCAAATCATCATGTCGATGTGTTCGGCGGGGTACTCCAGCGGGGCACACGTCGGGTTTGTATCAAATCCAATGTCCCCGGTGTAGAGGACGCGTTGCCCGTTGTATTCCAGCAATACCTGCGCCGAACCGAGAATATGTCCTGCTGGCAGGAATCTCACGGAGACGGACGAAATCTGGATGGGATCGTTCATCGGGCAGGAATGCCCCAGCTTTGCAGCGGTTTGGAGATAGCGAAGTTTCCCGATGGACAGGGTCGCATCTGTGGCCCAGACTTCATGGCAGTAGCGCGGATAGTGGTCGGCATGGGCATGCGAGATGACTGCCCGTGCCACTGGGCGGTGTGGATCCAAATAGAAGTCCCCGGGGATGCAATAGATTCCAGTGTCCCGGTATGACAGCCAGTCGATCATCTTTCGGAGAAATGCCGGATGGAAGCGGCGATTTGGGTGGAAATGGCATGAAGTCCATCATTGTAGATGATGAAATCCGAGCAGAGGATCTTCATGCCATCGGGCCATTGATGGTTCATGCGGGCGAGCACATGCTCCGCGTGGGTGCCATCGCGGTGGAGGACACGGGCCAGCCTCGTTCTCTTCGGTGCATAGACCGTGATCACACCATCCAGGGCAGTGTCAGTCCCGGCCTCGAACAGAATGGCTGCCTCCTTCAGGATGAATGGACGGGCATAAGTCTCGGGGATTGCTTCTCGCCAAGATTCAAAGTCCCTCTTCACAGCCGGGTGAACCAGTGCATTGACCTTGGACAGCAGGGCCTTGTCCTGAAAGATCTTCTCCGAGAGTCTGGCACGGATCAGTTTGTCATTCGAGTCATAGACATCGCTGCCCGCCACCTGTGTGATCATGCGCTTCAAGTGGTCATCCACGTCATAGAGCAGCTTGGCGCGATCATCGGCGTAGTAAACCTGATAGCCCAAGGCTTCGAAGCTCCGTCCAACGGTGGTCTTGCCGCTTCCCATCCCGCCTGTCAGTCCGATCGTCAGGGCCATTCTCGCGTGATGATGACGTAGCGAATGGTGAACGGGGAGAAGGCAAGTAGTATGGCGTCCTGCGGAAGAGGGCGAATCCGCGGGATCACAAATTTGCTGCGTTCACGAATGCTCGGGAAATCGACCTCTGCGGACAGGGTGTGCGCATGGACACTTTCAAAATGCTCCAGCGGCAGCAAAAGCCTTGCCTCCACGGTGTCAGGGTCGAATCGCAGATGGATGTTGGCAGGTAGATTCTTGGCAATGACAGGAATCCGAATCACCTTCTCCGTGAAAGGACGGGGTGTATAGGAGAGCGTCACACCGTTGGGCATCATCTGCATTGCCCCGACGGAGTCAAAGGGAATAAAGACGGTTTGAGGCTCGATGCTGTAGGGCAGCTTGAAGTGAACCGTTTTCACGTCCGTGATCCGCTCGAGGGAATCCAGGGGCCCGATCACGTGTACAGAATCCATGAAACGCATGGAACTTGGGGATACCCTGTAGGAGGGGGGGAGGTCCCATTCGAGATCAAGCCGAACGGGGACTTTCTTCTGGTGTTCCTCGGCAAAGGCCAGGGAGATCGTATCAGGGTTTACCGCAATGGCGGAAAGCCCATTTTTCAAGTATTTGGAAAACAGCCGGAGGTTCGTGCTCGCTTGGAAATAGCCCCTGTTGCGGAATAGCTCAAAGTTGATTTCAACGGTATCCTTGACAGGATCCAGCTGCTCGTTGAACAGCTTGATCCCGGGGCCGGAGGTGACGATGTCCACCTCTTG
>JBJOPY010000153.1:0-3166 GCA_046050405.1 Bacteroidota bacterium
TCAGGAAGTATGAACCTGAGCTGAATTACGTGGCGTTTCTCGTACGCAGGAAACTCTTCGGTGATCCTCCCCCTGCCCCTCCCTGACGCAGACGGGTGATCGCCCTGGCAGCTGAAGCGGGAAGCGGATTCACTCCCTGGCAAGTGAGGAGGCGGCTGGGCTTCCTCCGGGAGAAAACGGTGGCGCAAGACTTCCGTTCCAGCTGCTCGGCCATAGGTACCGGCATTGGCCGGATGGGGGGAGGGTAGGCCATGCGGCACGGAGCCCACAGACAGTGGAGGACTACAATTCCTCTACCCTGCCCCATTCCTGGCCGGACTTGGACGGACAGGAGCCGTTTCGGTTGATGCTGGGCATTCCAGGCATGCTTCTCCCAAGATGCTGAAGGCATGCCAGGGATGGTAAACGGGAATCCTGAAAAGGGGTTTGGCAAGGGTGGCCGATCACAACATTGGTGGCAGGCGGTGTGTCCTGACAGAACGAATCACAATGCTACGATTCATGGGTCGCATCCTGGACCGAGGGATTGTGTCGAATCAAGGACTTATTCCAGGATATTGGCATCCCTGCGACCCGCTCTGAGGCAGAGGGGAAGTGAATGGAAACACACGAAAAAATCAATAACTTTGAGGTGGCGATGGAATGGAAGCAGATAAGAACAGGATTGATTGAACATATAGTACCAAAGACGGAAAGTGAGGAGGGTGATGATGAGAAAGAAGCAACAAAAATCCAGATATCAGGGAGAAGAAATCATGCGGATGAGACATAGCAAGGAGTTGGATGCTTTGAGCAGGCAGGTTCTTTTCCCCAGGAAATTGGCGGCCTCCCAAGCCATTTTGGCCCAGGTAGTCTGGGAATAACGAATGAAACGCTTAACATTGCGGTCGTTCTCCCACAGGCGGGGAATTCGGAAGAGCACAATACCAGCCCTCGCCGTTGGGCTTGAACCCGGGATCAAACCTCTGGCACCACTGAGAAATCGATGAGTCCTCCAAGAAACCAAGACATTAAACGACGGCGCCCCCATGCCCCCACCCGCAAGGCAAGGATGGGGGCGGTTCCGGGCTCACTGATCTTCATGGGGCACCAACTCACCGAGAGCATCTCCATGCGGTTGATGCATTACGGTGAATCGACGTTCGAGGAGAGTACCCATGTTCAAACGATTCCCGGCCCACCGACTGCCGGAGGTGTGCAATGGTTGGATATCGTGGGGGTGCACGACCCTGAAATCATCCGGAAGATCGGGGAGAGGTACCATATCCATCCTTTGATCCTGGAGGACGTCATGAACACCGGTCAGCGACCGAAAACCGAGCTGACCGAGGATTACATCTTTGTGGTGCTGAAGATGATCCATCAGGAAAAGAACGGAACGAATGTCGCCGTCGAGCAGATCAGCCTGATCTTCGGGAAGGGATGGCTGCTCACGTTCCAGGAAAAGGAAGGGGCCATCCTCGAAATCGTCAGGGACCGTATCCGCACGGACAAGGGCAGGGTTCGCAGGGCCGGCTCGGACTATCTCGCCTACGCCCTGATCGATGCCATCGTGGACAACTACTTCCTCGTCCTGGAGGACTTCGGGGACCGGATCGAGACCCTGGAATCCAGCCTGATCATTGGGAGGTCACAGGGACAGCTCGTCAATCTGCAAGTACTGAAGAGGGAGGTCGTTTCACTTCGGAAATCCATCTGGCCGCTGCGGGAAGTGGTCAACAACCTCATCAAATCGGACTCGGAATTGGTAGCCACTGGAACCAAGCCTTACCTGCATGACCTCTATGACCATTGTATCCAGATCATCGATACGATAGAGTCCAATCGGGAGATCATCGGTGACATGCAGGACCTTTACCTCTCCGTGGTCAACAATAAGATGAATGAGATCATGAAAGTCCTCGCACTGATCTCCACGATCTTCCTCCCCATGACGCTGGTGGCCGGGATTTACGGCATGAACTTCAAGGACATGCCAGAACTGGATGCTGCCTGGGGATATCCGGCAGCGATGAGCCTCATGCTGGTCATCGGCATTTCAATGTACCTGTTGTTCAAGCGGAGAAATTGGATGTAGGCGGTCGCTCGCGGTTCTTCGGCGTGAGGATTCACGCGGATGGATGATCCGAATCCCTGGTGACTCTATGCGTTTGTTGGAGGGCGGATGGGTGTCCTTGCCCCGCAGCAGGCTGCTGCGCAGGTACTTCCAGATACCCCGGAGACATCCACCTCCGGCCAGGAACCCCATGCGTGACGTTGCCTTCAACAGCAGGATCACACTACTGTTTTTCAAACAGCCGTGCGACCGTGGGGAGATCCGGCAGCGCAGTCAGGACATTGTTCGGCAAACGGGGTCGTACGCTGCCGATGAAGATGGCAGGCATTCTCACCGCCTCCGCAGCCTGCATGTCCGAGATGCTGTCGCCGACCATGATTGCCCGCTGCAGGTCGATGGCGGAATCGCTGGCCGCCGCGTTCAGGAGCATTCCCGGCTGTGGCTTTCGGCAACTGCAGCCACTGTCCCGGTCATGGGGGCAGTGGAAGACCGCATCGATCCGGCCACCCGCTGCCCTGACCTCTGCCTTCATCTTCTGATGGATGCCCATTAGCGCCTGTTCTGAGTAATAGCCAAGTGCAATGCCCCTTTGATTGGTGACGACGACCATCCTCCCAAAGACGCTGGACAGCGAGGCGATGGCAGGCAATACGCCGGGCAACCATTCCCAATCCTCCCAAACGCGTACATAATCGTCCACAATGCGACGGTTCAAGACACCATCCCGGTCCAGGAATAGTGTCCAGTGCTTGTCCACCTTGTCCAGAAATTGACCAGGACTCATCGGTTCCCCCTTATTGATGCGGCTATACATGTTCTCTCCCGTCTCTCAACCATCCTAAAACCTGTCTTGACCGCTAATGTGCAAAAAAATCCACCACCATCAACATGGAATACCCGGCGTCCCCTTCCCACCGGCACCAGGCAACGCTGAATCGGAATGGGACCGTTGATCCGGGTTCCCTCCTATTCCCAGCAACCTTCCCGCGACCATTCTAATCCGCAGAATCTAAAGTGATGATTGAATACAATTCACATATAATTATCACTTTCAATTGTTTAAAAAAATTCAACTGGCGAGTGATTGCTCTCAAAAGTGTTTCCGAATCC
>JBJOPY010000154.1:0-3711 GCA_046050405.1 Bacteroidota bacterium
GCAGCTGGATTGGGTCTGGAACTACGGTGTCTTCGAGTTTGATACGCCCAATTTCATCCTCAAATTCGCCCGGGGAAGGCTTCGTTATTATGTGTTGAGCTACAGTTACCGGCATTTCTACCGGGAATACCTGGACGAAGGGCGCAGCATCACCGAGCAAACCCTGAACCTTTCCGACACACAGAAAAAGGCCATTTTTGAGACGCTGCTGGTGAACGAACGCCCGGAGAACAAGTATTACCAATACGATTTCTTTTTCGACAACTGCGCCACGCGGGAGCGGGACGTCCTGGCCAGGGCCCTGGGGCCTGACCTGCGCTGGCACCCGAAGGATCCCGACGATTACGGCACTTACCGCGAGCTGATCGACGGCTACCTCCGTGACGAGGCATGGGCGGATTTCGGCATCGACATCTGCCTGGGACAGCCCACGGACAATACCGCGACCCAGCAAGGAGCCATGTTCCTGCCCGACCATCTGCTCGCAGCATTGAACACTGCGGAGGTTCAGATCGATGGACGATGGAGGCCATTGGTCGCAAGCCAGCAGGTGCTGCTGGAGATGCCAAGGAACGATGGCGCAGCATTCCGGTACGGCCCGCATCTTTTGGGAGGGGTCCTTTTTGTGCTGGCGGCGGTCGTCACCTTCCTGGGGTTCCGTTCCCGGAAACCCTACCGGGGATTTGATGTGCTTCTCTTCAGCATCCTGGGCCTGCTCGGTGTCCTGATCCTGCTCCTCTGGACGGCCACGGACCACGATGCCACCCGTTGGAACCTGAACCTGCTATGGGCGAGCCCCCTCCATCTGGTGTATGCGTTCATGCTGGCCATTCGTCGCACCCGCCGTCTCGCCCTCCACTACGCCATGGCGATGGTCCCGGTGACCATCTCCGTATGGTTCCTCCATTCCGGGCTCCATCCAGCCTTCCATCCCATCATTGGGGCGGTGCTGATTCGGCTGGGCTGGACGGTGCATGTCCATCGGAGGAAGGCGGGCTAGGAAGGGGGCATGCACACGATGCCAAGGCGATTCGGGGGGCGGCACGCCGCGTGGAGGATTGCGGAACCTATGGAACCCCCAGCTGCCATACAACAAAAAAGCCGGTTCTAAAACCGGCTTCTCGTGGTAGCGGGGACAGGACTCGAACCTGCGACCTCCGGGTTATGAGCCCGACGAGCTACCAGCTGCTCTACCCCGCACTGTATTTTCATGGCACATCGCCAGATGGCTTGCAATGAACGACCCTTTATCGGGGATGCAAAGATGCTTCGGCTTTTTGGAACTTGCAAGACCTGATGGGAAATCCAGGAAATTATTTTCAGGCTTGATTTTGATGGAATCCCTGCCTAATTTTAATCTAAGATGATGTATTCAGATGAACCGTGCCCCAGAAAAGACCAAGGTTGCCCGGGAATGATCCAGATTAACATGAACGAGTGCCCTACCTGTGGTTGTACGTTGATCCCTCCAACCAATGTCAGAATGGCAAATCACCCCCAAGAGCGCGATGCCTTGGAGGCGCGGTACAAGGAAGCCGTGGAGACGGCGAAGTCAAATGGTGCCAACGGGAAATTAGAAGAGATGGAAGCGATGCTCGCGGGTGCCCATGCGGTGGTCAGTATGGACTTGCTTTTTCTGAATAGTATGCTGACCAGTTCAAAGCTTCTTTATACTTCCTATAAAAATCAGGTGGATGCGGGCATACGTAAGCCTGCTGAGCATGAAAACGACCGGGATCGCATCGTAGCCGAAGGTCAGTTGTATGGAAGCAATGGGGGTAAGATCTTCTACGCCGAGCTTTCTCCTGATGGAACCGGATTAAGTTCATACGGAGAATTTGCCGTCACGTTGCGGGAGGTTGCCATTGCCCATCGGGCTTCGCTGTTGGAACAAAACAGTTTTAATTTCAAGGACAAGTCATTGCCACTAGGTTACCGCAGTGTTTGGGAAGAGCGTATCAAACTGGGGGTTGCGAAGCTGGCGTCCGGCCTGCATCCAGGGATAAGCAAACAAGAGGTGAACAAGCTGATATTGAAGTCTGAAGGCGATCGAGCGACAGATGAATTCATCGAAATTCATATCTTTGGGTCATTTGACAATAGGGCAATATCCAAGATCGTCGGGCCAAATCCTTCAAAAGCGAAGAAAAGTAAAGGTCTGCTTTCCGCTATAAAGGAAGAGGCGGAAAAGCTCGGAATCGAATACCAGAATGTTTGATCAAGTCATCCTATCGGGGAGTACCGCGAGCGCGTTCGTCCATAAAGGCGGCCATTGGGAGAGACTGGAGGCAGACAGGGATGCGGGATGGCGGGAATGTGATGCCCGTGAATTGCGGAATGTCACTTCGTTGACCCGGGATTGGAGGTTGCTGGAAGACAATGCACTCGACTATGCCGCTGTGGAGGCACTGCTGCAGGAGGAGACAGATCGGTACGATGTCCTGCATTTCTGCCTGATGGGGCTGGATGCGGATTATTCCAGAACCACCCGTTCCGATGCGCTGGCTTATTGCGCCGAATTATGCCTCAAGCCTCCCCTGCTTACCCACTTGATGGGAATCCTCTACTCCACCGCCCCCCCTTCCGTTGCAGATTTTACAACGGCCATCGAAATCAGTCGCGGGGCAGGGCTGGAGGAGGTGGCCGCCCTGCTGCAGGATGTCTGGGAGAAGCGCCAAGCCATCGCCGATGCGGCAGTTGCCTGGGACAGGTTCACGCACGATCAACTTCCCAATGCGCAGGTCAAGGACGAATTGCGCTCGGAACTGATGCGGAACGGGTATTTCAGGGGGCTTGTAGGGGTACTGGCAGGAGGTGCTCCCCAGTTCGACAGTCTTGTCCTAAGGCACTTTCAGATAGAGAACCGCATCCCCAAGGTGAGTGTTCCGCTGATTTTGCAGGCTTTCCACGATTTTTTGCGGAGTTCGCTCGGGATCAGCGTGGCTGAGACGATGGCCACTGTGCTGGAGGATGACCGAGACGAAGACTTTGAGGAAGCGCAGGATGAAACCATCGAAGGTCAGATTCGGACTTGTCTGGAAAGATATCGGAAGGAGGGGCAGGGGAAGCCTTCGGTGGGAAGACCCATTTCTCCGGACGATGTCAAGGAGAGGGTGGACACCATGATAGCAAAAATTGAAGCTTTATTGTCTCGCAACGATCCTGAAAGGGCAAGGCAAGGCTTCTTGGGTTTGATTCAATACCAAGTCAAGTTCAGTTTTCCGAATAATATCCTTATGTCCTGCACCAATCTGATCAACATCGCCCGAAAGCAGAGGAAGGATGATTTCGTTCAATTCGTACTTGCGGCTACGGAGGTCTTGGGTATCGAGGATGCAGCGTTTCTTTGCACGAAGGCGGAAATCCTGAGGTCTCTGGGCCGGCTGCCCGAAGCGCTGAAAGCCTATGAGGAGGTGGTCGACCGCTTTCCTGAATATGTGGTAGCCAGGAACGGCCGTGCCGAAACCCTGAGGTCCCTGGGTCGGCTTCCCGAAGCGCTGAAAGCCTACGAGGAGGTGGTCGACCGCTTTCCTGAAAATGTGGTAGCCAGGACCGGCCGTGCAGAAACCCTGAGGTCGTTGGGCCTGCTTCCCGAAGCGCTGAAAGCCTACGAGGAGGTGGTCGACCGCTTTCCCGGGGACGTGGTAGCCAGGAACGGCAGAGACTCGATTCTCCTCCTGCAGGGAAAGCTCTCCTCGCCGATGATCTTCT
>JBJOPY010000155.1:0-3804 GCA_046050405.1 Bacteroidota bacterium
TGTAGTCGGTCTTGTACTTGGCGATCTTCTCGGGATCGGACCCGAGGAGGTCGATCACCTTTTGGTAATAGGGCATCGCCCTTCCCAGCTTCGAATCAGGGTCTTGGGCGGCATTTGAACGGCCTCTCCATGACCAGCCGATGTGGAGGTCGGGCATCTTCTGCGTCATCACTTCAAAGACACTGTCGGCACGGACATAGTCCCGGATCTGGTAATAGGCCTGGCCGAGCGCGAAGTTCTCCTTCAGTTGATACTTGCCCGAGGTGTTGCTTTGAACGAACTTCCGCAAGTAGGCGATCCGCTGGAGCGTGTCCTTCCTTTCCTTGTACATCTCGGAGATGACGCTGTACAGCTCGAAGTTGGGCTTGCCAGCCTCCTTGGCTTTTTCCAGCTCAATGGCTTTCTCGTAGTTCTTGACGGCCTCCACATCGTTGCCCTGGAGCTGGAATGCCCTGCCATAGTACTCGTAGTCGGTCGCGATGACTGCACCGGGATTTTTCTCAACCGCCTTCCAGTATTGCCCGAACCATTGCATGGCGCTGTCAGCGTCAGGGGGTGATTTTTTCACATAGCAATACGCCAACAGGCGCTTGACCAGGGTGCTGTTGGTGTCAGCGATCAGTTTCCTCCCGATTTCGATGCTCTTGTCGAACTGGTCTCCGAGGTAGTAGATCTTCTGCTGTATGATGCGGGATCCCTTGTCGCCGCCCATGATCCTCATGTACTGGTCGATGTTCTCTTCCGCTTTGTCATACTTTTTGGCGAGGATCCACATTTCGGCCATTTCACGGTAAACAGGGCCGAAGCCAGGGTCGATCCTGATCGCTTTCTGAAACTTGTCCGCAGCCTCCTGGTACTTGGCCTGCTTCTTGAAAAGCTGCCCGAGACGGAGATAGCCGTAGATGTAGGTGGAGTCCTTTTCGATCGCCTTCTCATACATGCCCTGCTCCAGTTCCTCCACGCCTTGCAGCCCGTATAGCCTGCCCAGCAGGATATAGCTCCCGGCATCGTTCGGGGCAAGCAGTTGGACTTTGTACAGGTACTTTTCGGCCTCATTCAGGAAGGGCTGTGCTTTTTGCTTGTCCATGGAGGAATAGCCCATATAACCTTCGGCCACGGCAAGGAACACCTTCGGATCATTTTTGGAGTTCAGCCCCACCGCCTTGTCCATCTCGAGCTTCGTCTTGTCGAAATTGTCCTGGCGGGCGGCGACGGCACCCGCTCCGATGAAGTTCATGGGGTTGCGCGCGGAGTGGCCTTGGCCTTTCGTGAAGCAAGCCGAGGCCTCGTTGACCCGATCGGTCTCCAGATAGGCGCGACCCATCAGGTAGTCGATTTTATCATTCTTGGGATCGCTTCCGAGTAATTGATGGCCCATCGCGATGGCCTCTTCATACTTTTCAATCTCAATGAGACGTTTCATTTCGGCCTCGGTTTGCGCCAGCACCACCGACTGTCCTATAAAGAAGACAATCAGCAAGGCGATGGTTGCGCGTTTAATCTTTGACGATATGTCCATGGTGTGTGAGAATTTCATGCGAATATACTTGAGTAACCTGGTTTCAATGCGCTATTTCAGGCAAGGCGATGACACGCGGCGGCATGAACTCTGGCACGAGGCCAGCCTTGAGCAAGATGCGCTGCCCGATCTCGCCTGCGATGTAGGATACAAACCCCGTGCCCAATCCGGTGAAATGCTCGCGGCTGACTGCATACACCGGCCTGGAGAGCGGATACCTGCCCAGGGCGATCTCGTTCTGGTAGGGCTGTATGAAATACCCTTTGGCGTCGGAGGTGTCAGCGGCATCCAGCCGGGCAAGTTTCACCCGGGACAGGATCCCCTGCACCTTCGGGTCGTCCCGGTCGGAGACTTGGCAGTATCCGATAAAGCCGATGGCGTTCTTGCTGTGGCTCACATACTCCACCACCCTGTCTTGGTTCTGGGCTTGGTACGCATTCTTGGGCAACTTCTGATCGGCCGCAAGGAATTTGTCGCGAACCATCCGCACTGTGCTGGACTGGGGTGCATCGAAGACGAGGCGGATGCTATCCTGGCTCTCCCCGCCGAGGTCGCTCCACCGTCCGGCTTCACCGCGCACCAACCTACCGAGCTGGGACATGGTGAGGCTGTCCATCGGGTTGTCAGGATGCAGGATCACGACGACCGCATCCCGTGCGATGGCGGTGGTCGTGGCGCGGTATTGATCCTTGGCGAGGATTCTCAGCTCGTGCGGCGACAGTGGCCGGCAGATCAACATGAGGCGCAGGGAATCTGCCAGGAATGCCCTGGCCAGGGCACCCTCGGAGGAATAGACCGGATGCACGGTCGCCTCCCGGTAATCTACATGGAAAGCATCCACCAGCTGGCGGAACACGGGTTCCATCGTGACATCGATGCCGATGCTGATCTCCCCGATCGCTGTGGTTTCCAAGGGGGGGCCCTCCTTCCCGCCTTTCTTCCGGTGCGGATCCTGGCAACCCCATCCATGCAGAACTGTCAGCATCACGACGGCGAGAAAGAGGCTGGAAATGGGGGAAGAAGTGTGGATTGCAATCTTCATTCTTGAAAACGACACGAAGTTAGGGCAAATCTGATTATTTATCGTGACTGTTGCACAACTGCCATACTGCAACCCCCCGGCCCTTCGGTTTCACCCGGTGTCCGCCAGGGCGGGGCTGCCGTCCAGCCGCTTGCCCCACGTATCATGGCCGCTGGATCTGACGCTCTATGGCGTGCCATGACCTTGACCGCAGCCACCGACCTTTTGCCGCTTGTGTCACAAAATCCGCTTCAGCAAAGCCAAAGGTCGCAGGTTCTTGAGTTTCAAGGCTCGCTTCTCGATCAGGTGCCAAGACAGGTAGCCGAGGATGAAGGTGGCGGGGAGCGTGGCGAAGAACAATGTGATATATATAATCGAGGGCAAAGAAATGCATCAGAAATTGCTGCACCGGAAACCCATAAACGTAGATGCCGTAGCTGATGTCGCCGATCTTCTCGCCGATGTCCCGAAGAACGGGGGTGCTTTTGATCCCCAGGCCGATCACCACACATGGCAAGAACACAAAATGGGAGCCGCTGCGGAAGACTCCGAAATAAATCGAAATGAGAATCGCCACCGTCGAAATGGCAATGGCGATGTCATGGTATTTGAAACGCTCGTATCGGAATGCCGCTAGCAGGGAGCCTCCCAGAAAGTAGGACAGCAGTCCTGAAAGACACCCTGCATTGATGAAAAACGAATAGTTTTTAAGAATATCGATGTAGAAAACATAGGCGATCGATGAAGCGAGAAACCCGAGCAGCAGCAGTGACTGGATGATGAACCAAGGCTGCTTCCGAAAGAACAACAGGAAGGCCAATCCCATGTAGCAGGTGAATTCGTAGCAAATCGTCCAGAGTGATCCGTTGATCACATTCGGATATGGGGTGGTGTCGAAGATTCCCTTGATCGAATATTGAAGCGTGTAGAGCATGGCATTCCGTGGGAAGTAAGTCCATACTTCAGGATTGCTCCAGTAGGTACCTGGAAGGCCTTCGTAAACCACTGGCCCCAACAAGACGGTCAGTGCAAGCACCACGAGCAAGGCAGGGAAAATGCGCAGGATTCGTTTCCAGACGTAGTCGATCAGGTCGGTGCTACGCATGAGGCTCTGGAAGACAAGGTATCCGCTGATGATGAAGAACCCCCGCACACCCATGTAGGAAAACCCAATCTGAAAGTTGGTAGAGGTATCCACAAAGTCATAATTAGACTTGCCCGAGAGCGTGTAAGAATGCGTAAAGAGCACGAAGACTGCGAATAT
>JBJOPY010000156.1:0-7545 GCA_046050405.1 Bacteroidota bacterium
CATGGGCCAGGCGATGAACACCGGGCGGGGGGGAGTGGCTGGAGCGGATGCCTGTCAAGGTGAAAGCCCTCCGGAATCCACCGCGTCCACCCATCCAATCAACATCATCACGGAAGGCATCGTCTTTTTCTCGAAATTCGTCCCCAGATTTGGAAAAGATGAACGGCTTCCGATATACCCTCCCGGAGATCGCCCAGATGATGGGCGGAGAAGCGCGCACCATCGGGCAGCCGGCTGGGACAACCCTCTCCGAGGTCGAATTTGACACCCGCCAAATCCATGAAGGCCATTCGACGCTGTTCCTGGCGATGGTAGGCGAATACAGGGATGGACACGCCTTCATCCAGGAGGCATACCGCAAAGGGGTTCGGAACTTTCTCGTTTCCGATTCCCGGAACGTGCCGGAGGACAGTGCTGCGATCCTGGTCCCCGACACCTTGGCCGCCCTGCAGGCCTTTGCAACTGCACACCGCCTGCGCTTCCATTACCCCGTCATCGCCATCACCGGCAGCAACGGCAAGACGACCGTCAAGGAATGGCTCGTCACCCTGCTAGGGGATCATTTTACGATTGTGAAGTCCCCGCAGAGTTACAACAGCCAGATCGGCGTGGCACTGTCCCTCCTGCAAATGGATGCGCACCATGACCTGGCGGTCATCGAGGCGGGAATTTCCAAAACGGGTGAAATGGTCCGGCTGGAGCGGATGATCCGTCCGGCCATCGGGGTGATGACCCACTTCGGGGACGCCCATGCGGAAGGATTCTCCGGGCCGCAGGAGAAGCTCCATGAGAAATTGCAGCTGTTCACGGGCACCCGGGCATTGGTCGCCGAGGCGATGGATGACTTCATCCTGGATGAACTGAAGTCCCACGTGGCCGCACATCCTCAATCGTTGTCCACGCTGGGCGGTGACGCGGACAGAACGCATTGGCTGTCGGCGATGCATGCCGGGCCGCCGGCCAGCCAGGCAGAACTGCATACACCCGGCGGCACCTATCCGCTGAAGGTGCCGATCGCGGGCGAGGCCGCCCTGCAGAATGCCGCGCTCGCCGTGCTGGCCTGCCTGCACCTCGGCCTGTCATTCGAGGACATCCAGCCCCAGCTCCAGCTTCTTCGACCCGTATCCATGCGGATGGAGATGATCACCGACAACCCGGAAATCACCCTCCTCAACGACACCTACAATGCCGACTTCAGTTCCGTCAAGAACGCCATCTCCCTGCTCGCTGCCGAGCGCTATCATTCGGCAAGGGCATTGATCCTGACCGACATCGACCATCAGGGCCAGGAACAGGAGCGCATTCAGAAGGAAATCCTCGACATGGCGGTCATGGCCCTCGGTGCGGAGAACATCGTGGCCATCGGCCCGGTCTTCGACAAGCTGCTTGCCGATGTGCCCTGGATTGCGCGCTATCCGAGCACAGAGTCGTTCATCCAGGCATTCGACTACGAGCGTTTCCGCAACCATACGGTGCTGCTGAAGGGTGCCCGCAGGTTCGGGCTGGACCGGCTGATCCCCTACCTCAGCCACCGTGCGACAGCCACCTGGTTCAAGATCAACATGAACGCCCTCGCCCACAATTTCCGGCAGTTCCGGGCCTTGATTCCCCGAACCACCCGGACAATGGCCATGGTCAAGGCATTCGCCTATGGTTCGGGCTCCTGGGAGATTGCCCAGGCGCTGGTGCGCGAGGGCGTGGACCAGCTCGCCGTCGCCTACACCAGCGAGGGGATCATGCTGCGGAACCGCGGCATCCATGTGCCGATCATGGTCATGAATGCCGACCTGCAAAGCATCGAGCAACTGTACCGGTTCGACCTTGTGCCCGAGGTCTATGGCCTCGAACTGCTGCGGCATTACATCGAGACGGGGCGGCAGCTGGGGAAGGACCAATTCCCGGTACATATCAAGGTCGACACCGGGATGGCGCGGCTGGGCTGGGACTGGCAGCGGCCCGGGGAACTCATCGCGTTCCTGAAGCATGAGCCCGGAATCCAGGTGGAAACAGTGCTGAGCCACCTCGCAGGCGCAGATGACCAGGGGCTGGACGCATTCACGCACCAGCAGGCGAAACGCTTCCTGGAATTTTATGACCAGCTCACCGCCTCCGTCACCTTCGAGCGTCAGCCCCTGAGGCATCTCTGCAACACCGCCGGGGTGCTTCGTTTCCCGGAGTATGCCTTTGACATGGTCCGCCTCGGGATCGGCCTGTATGGAATCCCACCCTTCGAGGGTGCGGCGGTTGACTTGCAGGAGATCGGGAGCCTGCACACCGTGGTGACGCAAGTCCATGCCTACCCAGCAGGCACCCCGGTCGGATATGGATGCAGCGAAACGACGCGCATCCCGTCCCGGATCGCCACGCTGCCGGTGGGATATGCAGACGGCATCAGACGGAGCCTCGGCAACGGCAAGGGCAGGTTCCTCGTCCGCGGCCAACGTGCGCCGGTGATCGGACGGGTCTGCATGGACATGCTGATGCTCGACGTGACGCAAGTCGAAGGCGTTCAGGCCGGCGACGAGGTCGTCATCATCGGGGGGCAGGAGGGCGCATTTGTTTCCGTCAGCGAGATTGCCTCCCTCTGCGGCACGATTTCCTATGAGATTCTGACCGGCATCTCCCAGCGCGTCAGGCGCGTCTATGTACGCGAATAGGCCGTCCCGGTCGGTCGTTTTCCAGCTTAGCCCGCTGCCGGGGGCAGGGAATCCCGTGACGGGCCGTCCTACCCTCCGCGCCTGCCTGCCCGTGTCCATCACATTCCAGGCCTTTTACTTTTTACATTCCCGATCAGATTGATTAATTTTCCGCCTTGATTAAAATCGGGTTCTAGGTATGTCGGCTGAAACAGCGCATTTGTTGATGAATTTGATGATCATGGCACCTCTTCTGGGGGTTCCATGCATTCTCCTGATGGGCAAGAGCCAAGCGAAGGTCATGGCCTTGCTGGCGAGTGGCATCCCCCTGGTGCTGTCCATCCTCGTTTACCTCTTCTACCTCGACAATTCCGGCCTTGCGACCGCCGATATCGGTGGCAAACCCACTTCCACCCTGAACAACTATGTTCTGTTCTCAGTGGGCGAATGGTGGTTCCAGGTTCCCGGGCTGGACATCAAGTTCATCACGGGCCTGGATGGGATATCCATCTATCTGCTGCTGCTGACCACGGTGCTTTTCCCGCTGACCATCTTCTACAGCTGGGGTTCGGTGGACAAGCTGGAGAAGCCCTACTACGCACTCCTGCTCGTGCTGGAGGTGGGTGTCATCGGCTTCTTCTGCGCCCTGGACATGGTATTGTTCTATGTCTTCTTCGAGATGGTGCTCATCCCCATGTATTTCCTGATCGGCATCTGGGGTGGCAAGGAGCGCATTTATGCGTCGGTCAAGTTCTTCCTCTACACCCTGGTGGGTTCGCTCCTGATGCTGATGGCCATCATCTGGGTGGCGGTAGAGGCTGCACCCGAGGCCAATCTCCTGCACCCGGACGGCCCGACCATCGTGTTGACGACGGATTACCATGCCATCCTGAATGCCAACATCCCCCTGGGAGCGCAGACATGGCTGTTTGCGGCCTTCGCACTGGCGTTTGCGATCAAGGTTCCGCTTTTCCCCTTGCATACCTGGCTCCCGGATGCCCATACGCAGGCACCGACGGCGGGCTCGGTCATTTTGGCGGGCGTGTTGTTGAAAATGGGAACCTATGGCCTGGTGCGTTTCTGCCTGCCATTCTTCCCGGAAGCATCCGTGCAGTTTGCTCCCCTGATGTGCTTCCTGGCAGTCGTGGGCATCATCTATGGCGCCATGGCAGCCATGGTGCAGGACGATGTCAAGCGCCTGGTGGCCTATTCCTCCGTTTCCCACCTGGGATTCATCGTATTGGGGATCTTTTCGTTCACCCCGGAGGCCCTCGATGGCGCCGTCATCCAGATGGTCAACCACGGCATCACCACGGGAGCCTTGTTCCTGATGGTCGGAATGATCTATGACCGCCGCCATACCCGCATGATTGCAGATTTCCAAGGGCTTGCCCGCCAGATACCGATCTTCACCCTGTTTTTCATGATCACCGTCCTGGCCTCCGTCGGGTTGCCGGGGCTCAATGGATTCGTAGGGGAATTCATGGTGCTGGCGGGATCCTTCGCCTCCCCCCTGGTTTCCGGCTGGTGGGCAGTGGTGGCTGCGACAGGCGTGATCGTCGCGGCGGTGTACCTGCTGTGGATGTTTCGCAGGGTCATGTTCGGGGCACTGGACAAGGATGAAAACCGCAAGGTCGCTGATCTCACGCGCAATGAAATCTGGGTCATGGTGCCGCTGGTCCTGCTGATGTTCTGGCTGGGTTTCAACTCCGGGCCATTCCTGAGGCAGATCGACAGCAGCGCGGTCGTGATCCTGAAAAACATCAAGGGTGCCGGAAATTTCGAGCGCCATAGCGATGCCATGAAAGTGCTGGAGACGGCACCTGTCGCATCCCGGCAATCTCAGCATTGAGGGTTGCGGATGGATATTCCCTCCAGGCGATTCCCCCTCGGTCATTCGGAAGCCGTGAATTCCCTGCCGATGCCCAGCCCATCGGGCAAGATCGGGGTGAAACTTCGTGGTTTCGGCGCAGATCCCTATTCGGACAAGCGTGGATGGAACCAAATACCAAGCCAACCCCCGTTCCAATGGCAGAGAATCTTTGTCAGTTTTGCCTCGGCTAATTTAGAATTGTTCTAAATTAGCGGCCATTTTACAACGGGGCAAAACCCCACGAAACGCCTTCGAGGCTTGATATTCTGGGAAGATTGGAAACAAATGGGACGACGTTGCTTGCCGATCTAGGCTTGGGCGAAGAAGCCGTGGTCTGCTGCATCCATGATCCGCAGCTCAAATTGGCACTGCTCAGGATCGGACTGATGGAAGGCGACTCGGTCAGGCTGACCGAGCGGGCTCCCATGGGGGGGCCGCTGGCCTTCCGGGTCAGAGGCGGGAAGGTGGCCATGCGGAAGGCTGACGCAGCCAGGGTGAAAATCAAGCGAACGGCATGAAGCCGTCCCTCAAAATAGCACTCGTCGGAAACCCGAACTCAGGGAAATCCTCCCTTTTCAATGTCCTTACGGGGCTGCGCCAGAAGGTCGGAAACTTCCCCGGCGTGACCGTGGATCGCAAAACAGGCCATTTCAGCCTGAAGGACAAGCGCGAGGTCACCCTGATCGACCTGCCCGGCACCTACAGCCTTTACCCCACTGCGGACGATGAAAAAGTGGCCACCTCGACCCTCGCGAATTGGAATGACCCGGACCACCCCGATTTGGTCGTGATGGTGGCAGACGCCACCAACCTCCGCAGAAGCCTCCTGCTCTGTTCCCAGGTCATGGACCTGAAATTGCCGGTGGTCCTGGCCCTCAACATGACCGACCTGCTCGAACGGGAAGGACGCACACTGAATGCGGTGAAACTCAGCGAACGGATGGGCATCCCGGTGGTTTCCATTTCCGCACTCAAGGGCAACGGACTGGAAGCACTCATGGAGGAGCTCGGAAAGCCACATTCCGCGCCTGCCGAACCTTTTTTCCAGGTTCCGCCGTCCTTCGACGAGGTATTGCTGCCGGTTCTGAAAAAGATCGGCACGGCCTCTCGCTACCTGGCCTGGCTGCTGCTGATGCGACCTGAGAACTTCAGTTGGCTGGATTCCGACCCGATCCTGCCGGCCAGCCATAGCCACCTGCTGGACAACCAGGAGGACCTGGTCAACAATGAGATGGCTGTCCGCTATGACCGCATCCAAGAGATCGTGGAGACGGTGGAGCGAACTCCCCTCCATCCCGTCAGCCGGCTCAGTGACCGGCTGGACCGGGTGCTGATGCACCCGGTCTGGGGCTATGTGTTTTTTGTCGCGATGCTGGGGGTCATCTTTCAGGGTATTTTCGCATGGGCGAGCTATCCCATGGACTGGATCGACATGGGATTCTCCGCAGCCGGTGAGGGGATGCGCGCCATGTTCCCCGAAGGCTGGGGCACCGACCTGCTGGTCGATGGCGTCTGGGCGGGACTGGGCGGGATCGTTGTTTTCGTACCGCAGATCGCCATGCTCTTTTTCTTCATCTCCCTGCTGGAGGATACGGGATACATGTCCCGGGTGGTTTTCCTCATGGACCGCATCGTGCGGCCGTTTGGGTTCAGCGGCAAATCCGTGATTCCCCTGATAGGGGGCATGGCCTGTGCCGTGCCCAGTGTGATGATGGCGAGGAGCATCCCCAGCCGGACGGAACGCCTGATCACGATCATGGTGACACCCCTGATGAGCTGCTCTGCCAGGATCCCCGTCTATGTATTGCTGATCAGCATGTTTGTCCCTGACCGCCACGTACTGGGAGTGTTCAACCTTCAAGGCCTCGTGATGACGGGAATGTACTTCCTGGGGTTCTTCATGGCATTGGCGGTGGCGTGGGTGATCAAAACAGTCGGGCGATACACCTCGAGTGCACTTTTCGTAACCGAAATTCCGATTTATCGGATTCCCCGGTGGAAGAACATCCTCCTGACCATGTACCTGAAAAGCCGAACCTTCGTGGTGGAGGCGGGGAAGGTCATCCTGGTGATCTCCATGGTGCTATGGTTTCTGAAGACATACGGCCCCTCCGAACAGATGGAGGGGATCGCCACGGCATTCAAGGCACGGCTGGGGCAGGCCACGACCGAGGCGGAAAGGGCCGGGCTGAAAAACGAGGAGGCCGCCGCCAAACTGCAGGCAAGCTATGCAGGCATGCTGGGCCATGCGATCGAGCCCGTGATCCGGCCATTGGGTTTCGACTGGAAAATCGGGATCTCATTGCTGAGCTCATTTGCTGCGCGGGAGGTCTTCGTGGGCACGATGGCGACGCTGTACAGTGCAGGGGAAGGCGCGGCAGAGGATGCAGAAGGCAAGTTCGAGGGATTGCGCAGACGGATGCAGGCCGAGACCAGGCCCGGGACAGGGGAGCCGGTTTACACGACTGCCGTCGCAATCTCGCTTCTCGTATTCTACGCCTTTGCGATGCAGTGCATGAGCACCCTGGCGGTGGTGCGCCGGGAAACCGCGTCCTGGAAGATGACCTTGTGGATGCTGCTCTACATGACCGGCCTCGCCTACGGAGCCGCGCTGCTGGTGTACCAGTTGGCCGGGTGAGGTGAACGTGCCGGGTTGCGGCACCTTGAAACCTTGGGTTTTCCTGTACCGTCTGGCTGGCTGAACCTGAATGATGTGTAGCTTGGCCGGTAATGATGGGAAACACGACTCCAAGGAACAATTTTGAGTTTCTCAGACTGATATTCGCAGTCTTCGTGCTCTTTACGCATTCTTACACGCTCTCGGGCAAGTCTCATTATGACTTTGTGGATACCTCTACCAACTTTCAGATTGGGTTTTCCTTCATGGGTGTGCGGGGGTTCTTCATCTTGAACACCACTGGTTTTTCATCAATGCAGGGCGTCTTTCAGGACTGCTGTCCTACTTTCTGGGAGGCTCCCTGCTAGCGGCATTCCGATACGAGCGTTTCAAATACCATGACATCGCCATTGCCATTT
>JBJOPY010000157.1:0-3777 GCA_046050405.1 Bacteroidota bacterium
GTGGTGGGCGTCAGCAGTAAGTCCTACACCACACAACTCACCGTAAATTCGTGCTCCCCTCGCCTTCGCGTGCTCGTATTCCTCGAGCACCATGACTCCACCCCCTTCTCCCAATACAAAACCATCGCGATCCAAGTCAAAAGGCCGGCTTGCAGTTTTGGGATCATCATTGCGGGTGGAGAGTGCCTTCATGGCGTTGAACCCTCCGATACCAGCCTCCACCACCGCTGCCTCTGAACCTCCAGCGAGCATAATATCCGCGACCCCGTCACGGATGAGCGAGAAGGCATCTGCAATGCAGTGGCTGGAAGTGGCGCAGGCGGATACGGTGCTGTAATTGGGTCCCCTCAGACCATATTTGATCGATACATGCCCTCCAGCAATGTCAATGATCATCTTGGGAATAAAGAATGGATTGAACCGGGGTGTGCCGTCTCCGCGATAGAAGTCGCGAACCTCTTCCTGAAAGGTAAGCAGACCACCAATGCCGGAACCCAAGATCACTCCGAATCTAGTAGGATCGTAGTCTCCAGGCCTCAGGCCGCTGCTGGTCATCGCTTCGTCGGAGGTTACAACAGCGTACTGACAGAAAGGATCCATTTTTCGGGCTTCCTTTCTGTCAATAAACTGCTCTACATCAAAGTCCTTGACTTCGCAGGCAAACTGGGTCTTAAACTTGGAGGCATCGAAGCGTGTGATGACTGCGGAGCCACTTACGCCGTTGATCAAGCCATTCCAATATTGATCGGCGGTGTTTCCAATCGGGGTGAGTGCCCCAAGACCTGTAACAACGACCTTTCTTCTGGACATTTATGACTTCACGTTCGTTTCGAGATAATCGATGGCATCGCCCACAGTGACGATTTTCTCAGCGTCTTCGTCAGGAATACTGATATTGAATTCCTTTTCGAATTCCATGATCAGCTCGACAGTGTCGAGGGAATCGGCTCCCAGATCATTTCCGAAACTTGCCTCTGAGGTGACTTCGGATTCTTCTACGCCCAGCTTATCCACTACGATAGCGGTAACCTTTTTTTGAATATCAGACATCTTGGTAACGCTTTAAATCTTTAAAACCTGTTAAACTCAACCCTACACTGTGTAAGGCATTTTTTATTGTCGCAAATATAGTAGATTTCTTTTTCCTACAAACAAATCGCTTTGGGGCCATCACTCCGATCCTCGAAAGGCCTCCGCCCCGACCTTGGCTGTCTTCTTTTTGATGCGGGCATGTATCGCGACAAGGGCTTGATTGTCAAGGCAGATGACGATTTCATCATTGGCTCGGATGATTGGGAAGTACTTGGATTCGTACGGACTACTATCTGGATGGATTGATGATCGTCCCGGAATGTGAAGTTGGATGATGGATACTGCTACAGGTAAAGCAAAAGAATGAGGGGGCAATACAGTATCGAAGGAAAATTCTATCCATCAAGTTTTGAACGGAGCCGTGTATCAGCGGGCTGAACGATTGAGTGCGGATTTCTAAGTTGCCGTGTTTGCGCTATAGGTAAGCATCTGTGGGAAGTGTGCAGAGCTTTTCTAGATCAGCCTTGCTGAATGGATGGTACTTCGCCCATGTGCATTGGCAAGCCGCCACCGAAGAGCCGGGAAACCTCCGGATGATTGCACATCTCTCTTATCCTCTCAGGTCCGGGTGCAATTGAGTTCTCAAATCGCCCACTTCAGATAGATGGCTCCCCACGTAAACCCACCACCGACAGCTGCCAATATGAGATTATCGCCCTTCTTGAGCTGATCCTTCCAATCCCAGAGGCATAGGGGAATCGTTCCACCCGTGGTATTCCCATAACGCTGGATGTTGACCATCACCTTTTCTGAACCGATACCCATTCGTTCCGCACAGGCGTCGATGATCCGCTTGTTGGCTTGGTGCGGCACTAGAAAGGCAATGTCATCGGCGGTTAAGTGATTGCGTGCCATTACATCGGCGCAGACATCCGCCATCTTGGTGACTGCGAACTTGAAGACATGGATGCCTTCCTGATAGACGTAGTGTTCGCGGTTCTGGACGGTTTCAATGCTAGGCGGTTTGCGACTTCCGCCAGCGACCATGTGAAGGTGTTTCTTTCCGTTGCCGTCACTATGGAGGCGAGAGTCCAAGATGCCAAGCCCCTCTTCGTTGGGTTCCAAAAGCAGGGCTCCGCATCCGTCACCGAAGAGTACGCAGGTGTTGCGATCGGTGTAGTCAATGATGCTTGACATCTTGTCAGCCCCGACGACCACAACCTTTTGATGGGTTCCGGTCTCGATGAATTTTGAACCGATAACCAATCCATACAGCAATCCGGAACAAGCCGCCTCCAAGTCAAATCCCCATGCATTGCTGGCTCCAACGGCTGCGGAGATGATATTGGCAGTGGCAGGAAATACATGGTCAGGAGTGACGGTCGCGCAGATGAGCATGTCGATTTCTTCGGCTTTGATGCCACGGCGCTCCAGCAGCTCATTCACAGCTGCGATGGCCATGTCAGAGGTAGCACCATTTTTCAGGATGCGACGCTCGGAGATTCCGGTACGCTCCTGGATCCAGGCGTCATTGGTGTCGACCATTTTTTCGAGGTCAGCATTTGTGAGCCTGTCCTCCGGAAGATAGTGGCCGAGGGCTGTGATCGCTGCTGTTCTCATACGATGATGTGGTTCTCTGATTGAAAGGATGAAAATGCAGACTCGATTTTTGCAACCAAGTTGCTTTCGGCGGCCTTTACAGCACTTAGGATCATGCTTTCCACAGCCTTCCCAGTGCTGATTCCATGCCCTATGATGGAGATGCCTTTCACCCCCAACACAGGCACTCCGCCATAATTTTCAAAATTGAAGGTCTCGATGAAGTCGTCCTCGGGGAAGCGGCTCTTCAAAAGTTCATACATGGACTCCGCAAACTTTAGGAGGATGTTGCCTGTAAATCCATCGCATATGAACCCATCGGCATGGCCACGGTAGATGTCCCTCCCCTCGACATTCCCAACGAATTGCAATCTTTCGGATCCTTTCATCAGTGCATAGGCAGCTTTGGAAACTTCTGAGCCCTTGCTTTCCTCCTCCCCGACATTCAAAAGACCGATGCGCGGATCATCGATTTTGTGTACACTCTCGAGAAACACCTTGGAGAGGATCGCAAACTGATAGAGCACTTCAGGTTTGCAATCCAGATTGGCCCCGACATCACAGAGCAGGGCTTTCCTGCCATTTCCGATTTCAATGAAGGCGCCAATGGTCGGCCGAAGGACACCCTCAATCTTGCCGAGCCCCATGATCGAGGCGACCAACATTGCTCCCGTGTTGCCCGCGCTGACGAATCCATCAAGTTGTTTATTTCCGACCATTCCGATCCCGACATTGATTGTGGAACGAGGCTTGGATGCAACTGATTTCGTAGGCGACTCTTCCATACCGATGACTTGATCAGTATGGAAGAGACTAAAGGACTCAGGAGACTTCCCCCTGGCTTGGAGTTCTGTACGGATGCGGCTTTCGTCACCAATAAGGACGACCTCGACATTCCTGCCAAGATGCTCTTGTGCCAGTATGGCACCTTCAATCGGAGCAGCGGGGGCGTAATCCCCGCCCATAATATCCACTCCGATGCGCATCGATTATAGGTCGTCTTTCCCTTCCATCACCTGACGCCCGCGATAATAACCGCTTTCTAGGCATACGCGATGGTACAGGGTCGCTTCCCCGCTGACGGCATCAATGTACATCGGCTTCGACTCCAGCTTATGGTGGGTGCGACGCTTGTCTCTTCTCGTC
>JBJOPY010000158.1:0-6264 GCA_046050405.1 Bacteroidota bacterium
CTGAAGAATCCGCACGCATAGGTGTTGCCCGCCTGGTCCACCAGCATGTCCTCGGGGTTGTCCTGTAATGCCGATCCAAAGCTTTTCACCCAGGTGCCTGCCTGCGCATCGACACGCGCCAGACCTGAGGCTGAGACGAATGCAATGACGAGAAGCAACGATTGAAACTGGTACCTTATTCTCATTCCCAAGACAAAATTGAAATGCCCTCCAAATAGACCGGGTGAAATCCGCCGAGTGCGAAAATCAGTGAGGCCCCGAGCCATTCACAGGATGTAATGACTCATGTCCTTATTACTGCTGATCGACTTGATTCTTGCCCTTACGAAATCCCCATCAATCTTGAATATGCGGTCCTGAACCCTGTCTGGCACGTCAAACAAGATATCGTTGAGAACGTTGCTCATGATGGTATGCAAGCGACGGGCCCCAATGTTTTCCAGGTCCTGGTTGACCGTGAAGGCAATGTCCGCGATCGCCTCGATGGCATCCGTGGAAAATGTGAGTGCCACTCCCTCCGCCTCCAGCATGGCTGCGTATTGCTTCGTGAGGGCATTCCGGGGTTGGCTCAGGATCTGGATGAAGTCCTCCTTGGTGAGGGAACTGAGTTCCACCCTGATCGGAAATCTTCCCTGCAATTCCGGGATGAGATCACTGGGTTTGGCGACATGAAACGCACCAGCCGCGATGAACAGGATGTGGTCGGTCTTGATCGCCCCATGCTTGGTATTGACAGAGCTCCCCTCCACGATGGGCAGCAGATCCCGCTGCACCCCCTCGCGGGATACGTCCGGCCCGGATCCCTTTCCGGAACCTGCAGCGATCTTGTCGATTTCATCGATGAAGATCATCCCGCTGTTGGATGCCCGCTCGACCGCTTCCCTCGTCACGGCATCCATGTCGATCAGCTTGGATGCCTCCTCCTCCGTCAGGTATTCACGAGCCTCGGCGATCGTCATGGAGCGTTTCTTGGTTTTCTTGGGAACCATCCCCGAGATGATGTCCTGCAATCCCTCAAGGCCTTCCATGCCGCCCGGCCCCATGATTTGTACCTGTGAGGGAGATGCATTCACCTCCAGCTCGATTTTACGCTCGTCCAGTTCGCCGCTTCGGAGCTTTTCACGAAAGCGTTCACGGGTGCGCTCATTCAGTTCGGCTTCACCGCCGGCGGTGTCCTTGTGCTCGGAATCATCGGGAGGCCTGGCCGGCTCGGGAGATTTTTTTTTCACCGGGGGGATCAGGATGTCCAGAATGGTTTCAAAGGCATTTTCCTGGGCTTTGATCGCGATTTCTTTCTTTTTCTCGGCCTTCACGAGATTCACGGACTGCTCCACGAGGTCGCGAACCATGCTTTCCACGTCCCTCCCCACATAGCCGACCTCCGTGAATTTGGAAGCCTCGACCTTCACGAAGGGGGCATCTGCCAGGTGTGCCAGGCGACGGGCAATCTCGGTCTTGCCCACCCCCGTCGGCCCGATCATCAGGATGTTGTTCGGGATGATCTCTCCCTTGATCTCCTCGCTGGAATTCATCCTCCGCCACCGATTCCTGAGTGCGATCGCTACCGATTTTTTCGCTTCCGATTGTCCAATGATGTACTTGTCCAGCTCCTCTACGATCCGGGACGGGGTCAGATGTTCGTTCATACCTTGCATAATGTGTCCAAATTCAATAAAGGATTTGAGATGAATTAGATCGCAGGTTCAAAATTAATCAAAAGGCCGGGCTCACCAAGGCCAAATCTTCAAACGAAAATGCTCCTTCGCCTGTGGGCGGTCCAGGAAACAGATGCCCAAGGAATACAAATCCAGGCTCACCGAGATCCGCTCATGACGGATGATTTCATTCCATGCCTGCCACATCTCCGCCGACCAGTGAATGTCGTCGATGACGACCACAGGATCCTTGCCGAGCCTCGGGAGCAAGGTGTGGAAGTAGTCCAAGGTGGCTTGTTTCCGATGATTTCCATCCATGAGGACTAATGAGGGGCGAAACCGACGCCATTCTACGTCCTCGCCGAGAACCGCTGCAAAGTCTCCCACGAGGAGGCAGGCCGAACAGCCAAGGGCCTGGAGGTTTTCCGAAGCAATCCTAGACAATACTTCCGACCCTTCGATGCTGATCAATTCCGGCTTGGGTTCGCCGCCTCCAAGGAGGTACATTGCCGAGAATCCGACATTGGTGCCCAGTTCGAGCACTTGTCCGGGTGCGTATCGGTTCACCATGCGCGTGAGCAGCTCCCCTTCCCTCCTGTTCCTCGCAGAGGAATGCAGCACCTCCCTCAGCGTCTTGTGAATCACTGGCCGCTCCCTGCCACCGTATCCGGCACCGAGGTCGCTGATCTCCAGCATCTGCCGGCGCGCACGCAATCTCTTCCGCAATCGCTCCACTTGATCCCCGAACGGTGTCGGCCGATGCGGCAGCACCTTTGTCACAAAATCATAGACGAATGGCGAATGAATCCCATGCTTGGATTTTGAGTTCCATTGGTGGCTTATATAAGGAATCAACCAGTGCATGAGGGTGATACAAGGAGATTTCTAACGCCCCTCCCAGGATGTGGTTTTCAGTATCCTCATGGATAGGAGTACTTGTAATCAAATCTCATGCACCCGCAGCCAGCCGCTCCCTCGGTCGAGTTCACCCGAAGAATCGCAAAATGAGGCAAGACGGGCATCTTCAGGATCACAATGTCCCCCTGTGACAATGGGTCGCTCCGATTGCCGATCCGGCTGCTGGTCACGAAAGCCTGCCAGGTGGTCTCATAGGTGGCCTCGTCATAGTTGAAATGCTGGTCGTCGGTGGTCACGATGGTACTATCCATGGCAGCTTGAATCGGTGATACCAGAATCCAGCTGATTGCCGGCGGCGTGGAAGCCTCCCGGATGTACTGATTGGGCAACGGAAGGTTCTGGCTGTTGCCTACGCGGTGCCCGATCAAGTCAAAGACATAATTGTCACCCGTCGTTACGCTCCAGAGCGTATCGTCTGAATAGGCCTGCATTTCATAGTCCGTCGTGGTGTCGTCCTTGTCTGGGATCACGTTGATCTTGAGGATGTCCTTGGCGACCTTGCCCTTGTTGTCGGTGGCATAGGCTGAGATTTCGATTGTGGAATACAATTGGATTCCGGATCCCGTAGGAACCTTGTAATCGATTGTCCGCAGCGAATTCGTTGTGGAAATCGCCGCATATTGTCCGGCAATCCGCGTCTCCGGACTGTAAACTATCCCTGTGGCCGAAATCCATTTTTCCTTTGCTTCCCAGGTAGTTAGCTGTTCGTTGTCGTGAAGATTGAACACTATCTGAACCGTCTCGCCCCGCCTTGCCAGGACATATCCGCTTGCAGGACTCACTCGCGCCACCTGCGGATCGCTGTCGACGGGAAGATCATCGGGATTGCCATTCCGGTCAGGATCGCAAGCGGTGGCAAAAAGGGCGGCAACCACGAGTGTAAATGCTGAGCGGATGAAGGAATAACTCTTGAGCATCATCGGATTTTCTAGAAACCGATGACTAAAGTACTCAAAATTCGATTCCGTTCGTCAACTTCTTACGTCCGTGCACGCATGCTGTCCATCAGGTGGAGGTTCCCAAGGTCATCGGCTGAAAATAGCGATGCAGGAGGTCTCCTGCGAGGTCGTGGTCATCACCTTGTACTCCAGGGTGATGCCGCCATCCTCATAAAAACCAGCTCCTTGAATGTATTCGAATCCATGCACCTGCAAGGGGACGACGATGGTATCTCCATGCACCTTCCCATAGACCGTGTCGGGAGGGGTGTGGACATTGATGATGCGGACATCCTCGATGGACGAGGGGCTCGCATCGAATTTGCTCGCATACAGCTGACCGACTGCACCGCAGATTCTGTTGTTGTACCAGTTCGTTCCGAGAAATTTGTCTCGTTCAGGCGTGCCGCAGTCTATCCCCTCATAGAAGGGGTAGCAGATACATGTTCCGTCATGACACGTTCCATGGATGCATGCGCTTTTCTCACAAGGGTCGCCTTCATTGCACGAATTCATCGCCACGAGGATAAGCATCCCATGAACGACCCAAAAGACCTTGGCTACTGCCTCAGCAAGGTTGCAGTGCATTGGTCAAAAGCTTGTGGTTGTCCAATCTGATAGGCCTTGTAATGGAGCTGAATCGTATCGCGTGAAGCCACTGAGGTTCCCCATGCTTCCAAGTCCACTGTCCCCACACGCTGCCGCTGGGCTGAGAAGTCAAACCCATCCGCTGCGGATTCGACCTCCAGTGTGTCCGCCTGCTCCCATAGCCCAACCATGCGAAATCCCGTCAGGCTCCCTTGCTTGGGAAGCAGCCTGAGGCTGTAATAATCCGTCCCGGCGGTACAGTTTTCGGTGAGGTTCCATGTACCATCGTATCCCGCATTGATCACCGAGCCGCATTTTCTGCCGAAATAGCCTGCCTGGCAGCTGCAAATCCCCTCCATACAGCTCCCATGGAGGCATACCATCTTCTTGCACTTGTCACGCTTGCAAGAGATCAGCAGGGGGGCAATCCAGAAGATGGTTGCCAGGATGATAGGAACGGAAAGGTGCTGACGAGACATGGACAAGTGAAAGCCTCGAGATTGTGGAACTGGCAGAATTCGCCGACTGTTCCAGTTCATAACCGGTGAAGATGGGATCCCGGAAGCTTCTAGTCGAATCGGGGCGGGCATGATCCTACTTCTGCATCATGGCTGTACACCGATCCTCCACCGTCGTCTGTCCAGTACGATAGATCTGGTAGTTCAGGTTCACGGTCTTGCCATCGGAACTGATGGTTCCCACGGCTGCCTCTGCCTCATATCCAGCCATGATAGCTTGCCTATCAATTGTGAAAGAGGTCTCATTTCCATCAATGCTTGCAATGATGCGATTCCGGGAAGCCTGCCAGAGCCCAAGAATTGTGAATTCCAGCGGGTTGTCAGTGCTAGGTTCCAGCGTTACATTGTAGGGATTGACGTCTCCCTGGATCAGACAGTTCTCGGTCGATACGAAAACCCCGCTGAATCGTGCATTTACGGGGTTTCCACAGTTGGTTCCGCTGTAGCCGCTAGCACAGTCGCATTCACCATCTGAGCATGTTCCGTTGACACAGCGGATGTCCTTGCATGGATCGTTGCATCCGGCAAGCAGCACGCACATCAGGCCCACTGCAAGGGCGGGTAGATGGGCGGTGATGCGCTTGTGCATTGACATTGGCACTATCGTGTAGGATGGTCAAGGAGCTGCTCCTTCCCTGTCCTTCCCTGCTCGTGTTTAGTTCTTCTTCCTGAAAAGATATGCAGTACAAGTATCTATCAGAGAATCTACTTGAGAGTCGGGTATGTGCCTGTAAATGAAACTGAGAGTATTCCCAGCCGAATCAGATATTCCAGGCCGGATGGTCTCAACCCAGCCATCATAAACCTTTATTTTCGGAATTGTAAACGTCATTCCATCTTGATTCACGACCATGGTAACAACGGTGGGTAAACCCTTCCTGTAATCCAATCTCCAAAGCGTGTCGATCTCAACCGAATTATTAACACTGGAGTCTGCTTTCAGATACACCAGGTAGTCGTCCAGTCCGGTAAACTCGCATTTCTCTTCGATGATGTACGTTCCATTAAACCTTGCATTCAGTTTCTCTTGGCAAGTGGGAGGTGCAAAGAAGCCGTCTTTGCAATTGCATTCCCCATCTTGGCATTCCCCATTGTCTTTGTTACAATCGACATTCTTGCAGGGATTCGTGCAACCGGAATAAAGGACAAGGATGCTGAAAATGATTCCCGCCGTCCATCTAAGGTTTAGATTCTTCATGCTTTATGATCAATCAAATGAGAACTCAAACAAAACAATATGATGATGACAAATGTAAAAAAAACAGCATCGTTCAGCAAGACCAGAACTTGATTTCTGAGTTATGATAGCCTAGAAGTTTCGGATCTTGCTGATTTTCATTCTCTTACTCTACGTGAAGGTCGAAAGTTATCAGTGATTAATATGAGAAGCCCCGCAGATGCGGGGCTTCTCAATCAACATTTAGGGTAGTGGAGACTACGGCCTGGTCATCGTGCCAGTGCAAATTTCCGAGAAGCCGGTGCCGGTTTCGATGTACTTGTACTTGATATTGATGGATTTGCCGTCAGCACTCGAGGTGGCATCCTGAACGGTTTCGACCGTGCCATAGACAGGAGAGCCTATGGATTGACTTGCGACCGTGAGGCTCACTCCATCTGCTTTGATCAAACCTTTAACGGAGGTAGCCT
>JBJOPY010000159.1:0-8666 GCA_046050405.1 Bacteroidota bacterium
GGTGTCAGGTTCTCGTCCCCGTAGGTGTTCACCTTGTCATAGCCGCCGGGATTGTCCCGGCCCACGAGGGACTGCTGCGTCGGGTCGGTGTTGGTGGCATTCCAGTCGTCCGCCCGCATGAAGGCTCCGTTCACCTTGAATGCAAAGATCTCCTTTTCCTGCTTGTTTTTGAAGGCTCTGGCATACCGGACAGCAACATCCACGAGGTTCCGCTGGCCGACCTTGCCCTGGACGCTGAGTCCCTGGTGGATGAAGGGGTCCTTGGTGGTCATGCTGATCACACCATTGAAGGCATTGGGGCCGTAGAATGCGGAACTTGCCCCTACGATCAAATCCACCCGCTGTACGTCGAGCTCAGAGGATCCCAGGAAATTGCCAAGTGCGAAATTCAGGCCGGGTGCCTGGTTGTCCACGCCGTCGATGATTTGAAGGGAGCGGATCGGTGAGGTGCTGTTGAATCCTCGGGTATTGATGATCTTGAAGCCAAGGCTGGCGGAGGTGAGATCCACCCCCTTCATATTGCCCAGCGACGCGTAGAAGTCCGCGCCTGCCACCTCTTTGATGGCTATGGCCCCCATGCTCTCCACGGTCAGTGGATTCTCGGCTTCCTTCTCCGAGATGCTGCGCCCGACGATCTCCACCGTGTTCACTTGGACGGTTCTCTCCACCAATTTCAACTTCATCGTTTTCGCCAGGTCGTCCACCATGACGCGGAGGGTGTCATAGGAGAGATAGGTCGCGATGACTTCGAATGGCGGGGCGATGGGTACGGCAAATTCGAAATTGCCTGCTTCATCCGCCAATGCTCCTGCGGCTCCCCCTTTCAGGAATATCTTCGCACCGGGCATGCCTTCACCCGTCTCCTGGTCGGTGACCCTGCCACGGAGCGTCCCCTGGGCCATTGCCCACTGGCAAAGAGCCATCATCCCCCACAGCAACGAAAACGAAAGCGTGTAAATTCTTCTCACAGGCACAAAAAAAATAGCATGAAAAGATACTTATAGCCCATCTCTGTCCAAGACAAATGTCATACCTTCAGGATACAATTCCAAAGCCGTGGCCCACAATTTTTCAACATTCGATCGCCGTTGTCCTTCAGGCGGTGGCAGCCGCAGTCCCATTGATCCTGGCAGGCACCCATCCGGGGCATCATCTGTGCGTCCATCATCCGCCCTGGAATCGCTACATGCCCCCCTGGTCTCTCTGCATCCAGAAGCCCGCGAACCTCCCGTTCTCCGCAGCTGGGGGCCGTATCGCCGGCAGGATCATGGAATCCCTGGCCATCGGTGAGCCTGTTCCCCAGGGCCATTGCGGCTCCCACGGCTTCCCAGTGGAAGCCGTGGGAGCCGCGAGATTCACCCCCCGTCTCCTCATTTCTTTTCTCCAACCTAATCCTTGTTTGGAATGTGGTCGATTCTTCCTACTTTTGTCCGTGACACTCGCAAGAAAATTGCAGGACGCAAAATACAAAATCAACGTTCTTGGATGCAGTGGAAAAGTTTATTATCATCGCATAGATTAACGATTGACCAATGGTTACCAAAATAAAGTTCACTGGCAAGGAGAAAAGCGAGTTCTACCCGGTTCTGAAACGCCGTGTGGATGCTTACTTCAGGGAAGCGGGCATCTCCTCGCATGCGAACGGCCTGATGCGCTTCAAGATCGTGCTTTATGTCACGGTGATCTTCGGCTCGCTCCTCTCCCTGCTGGTCTTCCCGCTCCCGGTCTGGGCGATCTACCTTCTCTGGATCCTCATCGGACTTTTCTCTGCCTTCTCCGGGCTGGGGATTTGCCATGATGCCATCCATGGTTCACTTTTCAGGAGTGCCCGGTGGAACCATGTTTTTTCATGGATGTTCAACCTGGTGGGTGCATTCGACTATACCTGGAGCATCATGCACAACAAGGCCCACCATACCTTCACCAACATCGAAGGCGCCGACGAAGACCTCCAGTCCGTGCCTTTCCTGCGGATGAGCCCGCACCAGCCCCTGAAGCGCATTCACCGCTTCCAGCACCTCCTTGCCCTCCCCACCTATGGTCTTGCCACCTTGGCATGGGTGTTCATCAAGGACTACAAGAAGATGTCCCAAGACCAGATCGGCGGCATTCCCACCCCCAGCCATCCGCGCAAGCAGTGGATTCGCCTGTTTGTGGGCAAGGGACTCTATTATACCCTCTTCGTCGTGCTACCGTTCATTTTCATTCAAGCCCCGTGGTACCATAAGCTGGGAGCCTTCCTGGTCGGTCATTACTTCGAAGGCTTCACGCTCGCTGTCGTTTTCATGCTGGCGCACGTGGTGGAGGAAACCCACTACCCTCTTCCGGACGATGCGGGCAACATTCCGAACTCCTGGGCAGTCCATCAGATGTACACCACTGCGAACTTTGCCATCGGCAACCCCGTGGTTTGCTTCTTCTGTGGCGGCCTCAATTTCCAAGTGGAGCACCACCTCTTCCCGCTGATCAACCATGTGCATTTCCCTGCCATCTCGAAGATCACCCGGGACACTGCGCACGAATTTGGCATCCCCTATTTCACCCATCCCACGATGTGGGCTGCCTTGAAGTCTCATATCCGTCTGCTCAAACGGTTTGGCCGGGAGAAGGGCGATGCCCATCCAGACGCGACTGCCTGGAGCACGGCTGGCTGAGGTTTTGAATAGTGCGAAGTGAGAGGACGCACAGTGTCCGGGCATCTCGGATGTCTGGGGCCATCCCGTACCTGTTCACATTTCCCATTCAATTCAACGTCTCCTTGTGTTCGCTCGAATCCCTTCCGGAGGTGGAACTCTCCCGGATCCCTATGGCGATTGGGGTTATGGATCGCCGGGTGTGAACCCCTAGGAGGAGTGCGTTTGGATTGATCTTTACTAATGGAGGTGGGTGACGACTGGCAAACATTCCGTTCAGCAGATGATTGTGTTTAATTTTGGCATATGGACCGAGAAAGAAATCCACTCGGGCGGGGGGGCTTGCCGCTCTTCGAGTGCCTGCTCCTGTTGTGCCTCCTTGGCTGCTCCGCAACGGCGGAATCCCGACGTGCGCGGATGGAAGCACGGGCCACACGGCCGCGACTGGTCGTGGGAATCATCGTGGACCAGATGCGCTACGACTATCTCGCGAGGTTCTGGAATGGTTTCACCGAGGGCGGGTTCAGGCGACTGGCCCGTGAGGGAACCGCCTTCGCGCACTGCAATTACAACTATGTCCCCACGGAAACGGCACCCGGGCATGCCAGCATTTTCACAGGGACGACCCCCTCCGTCCATGGAATCATCATGAACGAGTGGATGGATCAGCATTCCATCGCCGCAGGCAAGCTCCGCCTCCATAGCAGTGTGGAGGACAGCTCCCAGCCATGGATCGGATTGCCCCCCCAGATGGGATTCGGCCGGGGAGCCTCCCCCTTCCGCCTGGATGCACCGACGGTCGCCGACCAGATGAAACAGGCCACCGGGGGGAAATCCGTCACGGTCGGCATCTCGCTGAAGGATCGCTCCGCCATCCTGCCCGCCGGGAAATCCGCCGACATCGCCTTCTGGCAGGACGAGATCACGGGGAACATGTGTTCCAGCACCTATTACCCGATGGCCTCGTCCGGTGCCTGCTCCTGGGTGGATTCTGTGAATCAAGCCCAGACACCCCTTCGCTACCTGCTGGATACAGCAGGATGGACGCTGCTGCTGCCGCCATCCAGGTACAGGGCGTCGGACGCGCTGTCCGACAATCGCTACGAATGCGCCTTCAGTGGATCCGACCGTACGACATTCCCCCACCTTCTCCATCCGGATTCGATGCGGGGATGTTCCGAATTCAGGGGAACCCCCTGGGGCAACACCTTTCTTAAGGACTTCGGCAAACTGGTGATCTCCCACCTGCAACTCGGGATGGACTCCATCCCTGACTTCCTGAGCATCAGCTTTACCTCCACGGATATCGTCGCCCATTTTTTCGGTCCAGATTCACGGGAAGTCGAGGACACCTACTACCGGCTGGACCGCGACCTGGAGGATTTCCTGTCATTTCTGGATGCGCGGATCGGCAAGGAGAATGTACTGGTCTTCCTGACGGCTGACCACGGGGCCGCCTCGAACCCGACCTATGCCATCGACCATGGCGAGGTAGGCGGATGGATCGAGCCGGCAGCCATGCGGGAAAAGATTCGGGCAAGGCTCGGAGACGAACCCGGCAAGGATTCGCTGCTCAGTGTGATCAGAGGCCACAGCATCTATCTCAACCGCAGCCTGGCGGCCAGGCGGAACCTCCGCCTGGATTCACTGTCCCGGGTGGTGGCCGATGTGATCAGGGAATCTCCAGGAGTGGACCAAGTAATGACGGCCAGCGAGCTCCTGGCGATGACCACGCCCACCGGCCCAGCGCAATTCCTGAGAAATGGCTTCCACCAGGACCGAAGCGGAGACGTGCTCTACCTTGCAAGCTATGGATACCAGCCGTCGATCTTCCCTCCTACCGACAGACGGTTCAAGAAAGGTACCTCTCACAGCACGCACCATGAATATGACACCCATGTGCCCCTGCTGTGGTGGGGATCGTCCGTCCGACCTGGAAAATCGGATGCCTCAGTGGTGATCACGGATATTGCCCCGACTGTCTGCAAACGACTGGGGATCGGGATTCCCGGCAAATGCTCGGGGAATGCCATCCCCTACCTGGACGATAACCCGCGCAGCGGGCAACGTTAGCTGCCTCTCCCTGGGATGGCGATGGTCGCAGGGAGGTGCTGAACGGCACCAGATTCCCCTGCGGATACCTCGCTCGGATGATGCCTTACCAGGGTTGCATTGGTAGGAATGAACCGGTACACCAGGTCTTCCGTCCTGCATGGAGCAGGGGAATCACAGCTGCTTACCCGCGAGTCGAACCGTGAAGAAGGGTGCGATAGGTGATTAATTTCTCCTTCTTCACATGGATTCACCTTACATTTGCGACAACCATGCGGTATTTTTACATCCAATCATCGAATTCCCTCGGAGAGAGGGAGGATTCAGGCGTATGCGCAACTTCAAAATAGTCTTCTTCGCCCTCGTACTGAGCGTTTCTGGGTTATTTGCCTTCCGGACGACCGGGGAGCAAGCCACCAAGGACGAGACGGTCCTCAAGCTGGTCATACAGGCGGTCAGCAACCATCATTACAGCCCGCTGGAACTCAACGATGAATTCTCGCGAAAGGTCTTCCGGCTCTATCTCGATCGTCTGGATTATGGAAAGCGCTATTTCACGCAGTCTGACGTGGATGTGTTGCGTGCCTTCGAGACCCAGATTGACGACCAGATACGGGATGGGAAATACTACTTCTTCGAAATGGCCAATGCGATCTATAAGAGCCGCCTGTCCATGGTCAAAGGCTTTTACAAGGCCATCCTGATCCAACCCTTCGACTTCACCACCCGGGACTCCATCGCGCTGGACGCGGACAAGATGCCCTGGGCCCAGGATATAAATGAATTGAAAGAGCGATGGTTCAAACTGCTGAAGTACAATGTCCTGTCCCAAATCGCGACCGAGCTCGACCTTCAAGAGAAATCGGACAGCACTCCCGCCAAGTCGTTCTCCGAAACCGAGGAGGCAGCCCGCGTCAAGATCATGAAGAACTACGACGACTGGGCGAGGCGCATCGACAAGCTGGAACAGGAAGACCAGCGTAGTCTCTTCCTGAACACCATCTCCAACGTCTATGACCCGCATACCGGCTACTTCCCGCCTGCAGACAAGGAAAACTTCGACATTCAGATGTCCGGCCAATTGGAGGGGATCGGGGCCACCCTGAGGGAGATGGACGGCTATATCAAGGTGGTGGAAATCGTGCCCGGAAGTGCCTGCTACCGGCAGGGTGAATTGCAGGAGAATGACATCATCCTGAAAGTCGGCCAAGGGAAGGAAGAACCCATCGATATCGCGGACATGCGCGTGGATGATGCCGTCAAGTACATTCGAGGCCCGAAGGGAACGGAAGTGAGGCTCACGGTGAAGAAGCCCGATGGCAGCACCAAGGTCATTGCGATCGTCCGTGACATCGTCGTCCTCGCGGAAACCTACGCCCGCTCCGCCATCGTCAAGAACGCCTATTCGTCCAAGGGGATCGGATACATCAGGCTGCCGAAGTTTTACGCTGACTTCCAGAATGCCAAAGGGAGGTTCTGCGCCAAGGACGTTCGCATCGAAGTCGAAAAGCTGAAGGCGCATGGCATCGAGGGGCTGGTGATCGACCTTCGCAACAATGGTGGCGGGTCCCTCTCAGATGTGGTCGAAATGGCGGGACTGTTTGTGGACGAAGGCCCGATGGTTCAGGTACGCAGCCGCCAGGGGGAGGCCCAGGTGATGTCCGACAACGACCCCAAGACCCTGTACGACGGCCCATTGGTGATCCTGGTCAATGGCAGCAGCGCATCCGCCTCCGAGATCATGGCTGCGGCGATCCAGGACTACAAACGGGGCATCATCGTGGGGGCGCCGACCTTCGGCAAGGGCACCGTGCAGCGTTTCATCGACCTCGACAAATACCTGCAGGGGGAACAAGAGATGAAGCCACTGGGCTCCGTGAAGGTGACCACCCAGAAATTCTACCGCATCAGCGGCGGCGCCACCCAGCTGAAGGGCGTGACGCCGGATGTGGTCCTTCCAGATGCCTACACCTATCTGGATCTGGGGGAAAAGGAGCAGGAATACGTCATGCCATGGGATGAGATCGCCCCGTGCCCATACAAGCCTTGGAAACTGACGACGGAAGACTATGCCCGGATACGTCGCAATTCGCGCGACCGCACTGGCAAGAACCCGCTCTTCCAGCTCGCGGATGAGAATGCACAGCGGATGAAGGCCCAGCAGGAGGATCATTTCAAGTCCCTCCAGCTCGAGGATTACCGTGCGGAGGAGAAGCGCCTGAAGGAGGAGGCGGATTCCTACAAGAAAGCCTTCCAGCCGATCAAAGGAGTGACCGTGGTGAATCCCGATCCCGACCGTGCGACGATCGATGCGGACACCTTCCGTATCAAGATGAACAAGGAATGGATCGAGGGACTCCAAAAAGACATCTACCTGCATGAGGCGTGCGCGATCCTGAAAGATCTGAGATAGACTATCCCACACACGAGGGGTGAAATTCGGCGCCTCTCGGCGCCGATTCCTTTTCTGAGTGTCCTGGGATTCCGTGGTCCCGCCGACTGTCCATTCCCCCTCCTGATGGCAGGGCTCGGTGGCTATTTCTACCCCTTGTTATTTTTTTTGCCTTGCCGTCACCTGCATTTTACTTATTTTTCGGCCCTGCTTCGATGATGAAAGATGCCCGCCGGTGCGAGGGGGAGCGTATGAAAGTCTTCATAGTGAAAACATACTCAACGGTTTACAGCCAATCGTCTATGAATAAAACATGCATTGTCGTATTGTTTTCGATCCTTGCGGCCTTGTCCTCCGCCTATTCACAGCCGACGATCTCCCTCCCCAGCGTAAACGCAGGCAGAGATACCACGCTGGCCCATGGCTGCATCACCCTGAAGGCTGTACCCGTGTCGGGCTACCAAACCACGGACTATTCCGTGGCACCCATTCCTTACAATCCCTACCCTTGGGTTGCAGGAACGAAGATCGATATCAAAGAAGAGGACTCCTGGGGGGCCGTTGAAAATCTCCCATTCGACTTCTGCTTCTACGGAGATCCGTACCACCAAGTACAGATCGGATCCAATGGCTTGCTTTCCTTCGACCTACATATACCCCCCGATACCTCCTGCCCATGGGATATTGTTCTACCGATCCCCAACGCCAACCCGAAGATTCCTAAGAACTGCATCCTGGGCCCTTGGCATGACATTGATATCGGAGTGGGCACAGGAGTAGTACATACCGCACTGTATGGGACGGCTCCTCGCCGCGTCTTCGTCCTGGCGATCAAAGACAACGGTCTGTTTAGTGCCAAGGATACTTGCAAGGACTCCATCACCACCCAGCAGGTCGCCATCTATGAAACGACCAACATCGTGGAGGTCTATATCGAGCGGAAGAACCTCTGCCATGGGAACAGTAATGCCTATGCGATCCTCGGGCTCCACAATTCCGCGGGAAGCAAGGCAGTCGTGGCACCTGGAAGAAACTACCCTGTAATTTGGACTGCCACCAACGAAGCATGGCGATGGATGCCTATAGGCCCGAAGGCCTACACCACGGCATGGTATGTGGTAGGGAACCCCATCCCGATCTCGAACGACGACAGCCTCACCCTCTGCAGCCAGGCGCAATGCACGGTTTCCTATGTCGCAAGGACCACCTATAGGAACTGCAACGGTGTAGAGGTGACGGTATCGGATACGGTAACGGTGGCGGGCGGTAGCAATGCCGCTGAATTCCAGTCCGACCCGAACTATCCAGCGGAGCTGTTCATCCCGAACACCACAGTAAACTTTCACAACGATGCCCCTGCCGATTCTCCCCGGCACTGGGATTTCGGCAATGGCGACGAAAGCACCGCACCCAACCCTTCCCATACCTTCCCTGCCCCCGGCACCTATTTCGTCACCCTGGTAGTCGGCTATGATGGGGCGAACTGCAATGACACGGTGACTCATGGCCCTTATGTCGTCAAGATGCCCGAATTGTCCGTGCCGAACGTTTTCAGCCCGAATGCAGACGGGTTCAATGACTTCTTCCTG
>JBJOPY010000160.1:0-6008 GCA_046050405.1 Bacteroidota bacterium
GTCGTTTTCGTGGTCAAAGGCATTGCCAGGCTGGCGTCCGTGATGGTGGGCCGTCGGGCGGAGGCTTGAAGATTTCCTGCTCGCAGGTGTGGCCTGATCTTACGTGAACGGATGTCCAGGCCACTTCCAATCCTATCCACCCCCGGCCTTGTTCCAGGCCTCGAAGGCTTCGAGAATGCGCTCGGCCACCACTTCGGGGGGTGTCCCTTCAGTGTCCGCGATCAAATCAAAGTTTTTCATGTCCTTGCAATCGGCATTGTACTTCGCGAGAAAGCGGTCGTTCTCACTTTTCTTCCGCGCGAGGATGTCCGCGATGGCCTGGTCCATGGTAGGGTACCGTTCTCCTTTGCGATCGGGGTCGTTCATGATCCTCCCGGCTGCGATTTCCACGGGGACGCGCAGATAGACCTTGAAGGAATGGGGCATAAAATGCCAGGCGAGCCTTGAATCCACGATCAGTCCCTCCGGATGGTCCTGGAGTTTGGCAAAGACAGAATCGATTTCCTCGTCCACCTCCGGGTGGGTCTGCGCGTACTGGTTGAGTTCCAGGGTGCTCATCCCGTGCCTGGCTGCGATTTCCCGCTGCACCTTCCCGGTGGAATAGACCTCATAGCCCAGCCTTTCGTGCAAAATCTTGCTCACAATGGACTTCCCGCTGCCGAGGTCTCCTGTGATGGTAATCTTAGGTTTCATTTTCGCAGTCACTGGTCCCCGCCGAGGGACGGAGGGACAAAGCTAGTGAATTTACATGGGCGGCTGGGATCATAGGTGGCAGGGGAGGTGGTGGATGCGCCTGGACAAAATAAATTTTGATCCTGGGATATTGCTTTTCCTGTGATAAACCGCTTACTTTGCCCTGCATTGGTTTACGGTGGTTGTAGCTCAGTCGGTTAGAGCGTTGGATTGTGGTTCCAAAGGTCGTGGGTTCGAACCCCATCTACCACCCCCCTTAGAAATCCCGTCCGTCCTGGCCGGGATTCTTTTTTTGCCCTGCAATGCAGGATGGAACATGCCGGGGCGAGGGTACCCCTCCGCAGGGAATGTTTCTCCATTGCCATTTTGGGGTACCACTGGCTCTCCCGCACGCAGCGGGCAGCGGCCATGCATGACGCATTGTCAGATGCCGAAGGGTAGGACATCCGAGGCTCAGATGTTCAGGATGGGACGTGGAACGTCAGGTGTCCGTCCCTGTGAGGGATCATTGACCGTAGATGCGCTGTAGATGCTCCACGACACGGAATGCCGCCGGACACACGAGGATATTCTTTTTGGTGATCCCAATGTGTGCGTGGAATTTCCGCTGGCCCGTGTGCGGATAATCCCGGCAGGCCCGGGGGCGGGCCTCATAGATGCTGCAGCAATTGTCTTCCGCCAGGAAAGGGCAGGGGCTGGCCAGAAGCACCATGTCATGGTCTTCATCTGAGCGAAGGTAGGTCTGCATGAACTTGCCCGGACTCATCCCCAGCACTGCGGCGATCCGCTCCACATCCCTCGGGGTGAAGATGGGGGAGATGGTCTTGCAACAGTTGGCGCATTCGAGGCAGTCCAGGTTACGGAACACCTCCTCATCCGCCTGCAGTACCACCGTGTCCAGATCCCGGGGAGGATTTTTTTTCAGGCGATCCAGCAGTTTGTGCTGGGCTTTTCTTGCCTTGAGTGCTTTTTCCTTCTCTTCCCGGAGCTGGATCATCGGTACTCGATCACCACGTCCGGGGTCAATGGATGGCTCTGACAGGTAAGGATGTAGCCGTCTGCGGTTTCGGCATCGCTCAAACCCTCGTCGTCGTCCATTTCGACTTTTCCAGAGAGCCTGAGAGCCCGGCAGGTGCAGCAGACACCCATCTGGCAGGAGTAGGGGGGATCCATTCCCTCGGCGATCACCGCCTCTAGCACGGTCTGGGTGTTCTTGACCAGCACTCGTTTCTCCACGCCATCCAGCTTCACGGTGATGGTGTAGTCCCCACGCTTGGCCTCTGCCAGGAGGGATTTCGCTGCTGCTTCCGGATCAGGCACTGCTGCGGTGAAGGCCTCGAGATGGATGGCGTCCCTCCCCACTCCCAGGAACCCCAGGGCGGCCTGGGCTTCCTGCATCATCGGGGCCGGCCCGCACAGCCAATAGGATTTCGGCAGTTGGTCCGCGGACAGGATATCCTGGATGATGCCCATGACGACCGACCTGTGCGGCAGCCCCCGCATCCCGATCCAGCCCGGCGAGGGGTCGCTCAGGAGATGAATCACCCGCAGGCGGTCAGGATGCAAGTCCGCCAGCCTCTCCAGCTCCTGGTGGAAGATGATGGATTTCTCATCCTTGTTTCCATAGATCAGGGTCAGCTTGCTCCCGGGCTCCTTTGCCGTCACCGTCTTGATGATCGATATCAGCGGCGTGATGCCGCTCCCGCCTCCCAGGAGGACCAGGTGCCTGGGCTTGCTGGCATCGGGAACCACGGTGAAGTTGCCCATGGGGGGAAAGACCTCCACCGTGTCACCCGCCTTGAGTGCGGTGTGGATGAAGTTGGAAACCTTGCCATGGTCCACACGCTTCACGGTGACTGCCAGTTCCTGGTCGGTGTGGGGGCTGGAGCACAGGGAATATGCCCGTCGCAGCGATTCTCCGTCCACATTGACCTTGAGGGTGAGGTATTGGCCTGACTTGTACTGGAAGCTTCCGTCTCCCGGCTGTTCGAAGACCACCGTGCTGGCATCAGGGGTTTCCTTGATCACGCGTACCACCTTCAGCGGCATAAACTTGCTCATATTCTAGACTTTTCTGTGCTTGAGATCAAACAATTGAGGAATATTGCAAGCAATTTCCCAAAACGGCTACAAAGATAGCGGATTATTCTTTTTCATCCATTCCCCGCATGAGAATTGCATTGATCCATACCCGCCTGCTCTATCGGGGGGGCCTCGAATCCAGGCTTTTTTACTATATGAGCTACTTCCATGAGAAGGGGCATGCGGTGACGGTCTGCGTAGGGAAGCGGGATCCGGCCGTGCAGGTGCCGGAGGGGGTGGAGGTCAAGCGTTTTCGGGTGCGCTGGTTGCCGAAGATCTTTCGGGCTTGGTTTTTTGACAGACTCCTTCGCCGCTATTTCAGCACCCATGATTTCGACCTGCGCGTTTCCCTGGGTCGCACCACCTGCCATGATGCCCTGATCGTGGCGGGCAACCACCGTGCATTCTTGAAGGCGGTGGGCAGGAGGGGGGGGGGGATCAGCGACCTCCTCCAGGAGATGATGGATGACCGTTCGTACAGGGCACCCGGCGTCTTGCTGGCAGCCTCGGAGATGCTCCGGGACCAGATGGTGGAGTTCCACGGGATTCCCCCGGAGAGGATTCGCATCCTCTACCCTCCGACGGATGCACGGATCTTCCATCCGGGGCTGAAGTCCCGTCGGACGGAGTTCCGCAGGAAGCATGGATTCGGACCGGGAAGGCGGTCCTTCCTCTTCGTCTCCGCCAATCACGACCTGAAGGGGCTGCCGATTCTGCTGCAGGTGTTTTCCGAGCTGGCAGACCTGCCGGTCGAGCTGCTTGTCGTAGGGGGTAAGCCTGTCCGGACGGCCTTGCCCCATGTCCGCCACTTGGGATTCGTGCGGGAACCCGAGGAGATCTACGCTGCGGGGGACTTCACCCTCCTCCCTTCCAAGTACGACTCCTTCGGGCAGGTGGTGACGGAATCCCTCCTCTGCGGTACCCCTGTGATCGTCAGCGGAATGACCGGTGCCAAGGCCATTGTCCGCGCAGGGGAGGGGATCGTCGTGGATTCATTCACACCGGCAGCCTGGAAAGCGGCGATTCTGCAGGCCCTCGACATGACATTTCACATCGATCCAGACCTTGCCCGCCACAATGGGCTGCGCTTCGAGGACCACATGGCCAGGATCCTGGAATGTGCGGGGGCGGCAAGGATCGGCCAAGGGGGGTAAGCGCTGGCGTGTGCCTGGGCGGTCTTGGCCATCCATCCGGTCGGCTTTCTCGTCTTTGTTCTCCCCGTCAGGTCAGTAACCGCCATAGACACTTCTGCCCCCGCCCTGATACTGTGTCTTGAGGTGTTCGAACACAAGGCTTGCTAAAGATTCAATATCGGGTTTTTCGTAAGATGGGGAAGGTAAATACATATATAAGCGATCGTTCACAAAATTGTAAACTGCTGCCCTCGGTTCCATTTTCTCCCACCACAAGTCAACATTCAGCTTCTCTTGTTTCAGTTCCTCTAAAAGTGACACCGATAAATTCCTTACTTCTTTCTTCTCAGCCTGGCTGAGGGATTTTCCATGGCGCAAGATGTCAAAGACGGCTTTTTGTTCATCATTTAACCCCTCACGCTTGGCTTCAGCTTCTTCCTCCGAGTAAGCATTGATCAGCCCGATCAATTTTCGGAAGGTTTCTTGGATTACATTTTCATCTTTCCCTCGGTTGTAATCATCGATGATTTCCTGGTATCGGGTGAGATAATCCACCATCATTGGGTTCCGCTCCACCATGCGGAGGAGTTGTTTTTCGATGTTAGCCTTCAGGGATTGGACAATCGTATGCTTGTTGCTTGCGGTGGGGAAGCGCTGCTTCAACAACTCAAAATTGATCCCATGGAGGTCCATCAGGGTATGGTAAGTTCCCCCGGGTTCATGTAGCACGCTTGCGATGGAATGATCAACCACTTCCTGAATTTGAGGCATGATTCCCGACACATCTGCCATTCCCGTATTGTACTCAATCTCGGTGTAGATGGCATCGATGGCATTTTTCCGAGGGGCATAGTTGTTGAGCACTTTGTGGGGTTGGAGTGCTTTGTATTTCCTGAAGACTTCCCTGGCCAATACCTGAAATTTGTGTTTGGTTTCGTCATTGGTATAAACCGCATCCAGGCCTTTTTCCAATGCAGCCAACTTTGTCAGCCCGGATGCAGCCACGAGTTCATTCAGGTCGAAATTCACCTCCTTCTTCAAGAAAGTTTCAGTTGCCGTGAGTGCTTCCTCCAGCAGGGGGATCAATTCATCCATGGGTTTGACGGGTGGTTCCGGCGTTTCGTCCCCGTTCGCTCCTCCGGGCCCGCCTGTCCCATATACTGCCAGCGCATCCAGCAGTGCCGTATAGGTTTCAATGTAATCGACAATCAAGCCGTTGTTTTTATCTTCATTGACCCTGTTGGCACGGGCAATGGCTTGCATCAGGGTGTGCGCCTTCAATGGCTTGTCGATGTACATGGTGGATAGGCAGGGGACATCAAATCCTGTAATCCACATGGCACAGACAATCACCAGTCGGAATGGATCCGATTCGTCTTTGAACCTGGTTTCCAGGTCCTGGGTGTTCATCTTTTCACGGTGTGGCTCTATGTCCAGGCCCCATTTCTGGAATTTCTGGATTTCGTTTTGTTCCGCGCTCACCACCACACAGATCTCGGTCTCCCTGATCCACTGCAGCTCCCTGCGCCTCACCATGGACTCCTGATCATCGTATCTGCCCCGTTCAATGTCCCTGTCCATTTCCCGAACAGTTTCTTGCCAAAAACGCGTGATGAGGTCATGCATACGCACCGTAGTGAGTTTATCCAGTGCGATGAACATGGCTTTGCCCTTGTAGCCCCGGTGGATAAAATGCCCTACGACATCTCTGGCGATGGCTTCCAGCCGGGGTCTTGCAGTCAGGATGGGGTATTCCCTGGCGATCAGCTGTTCCGTCCTGCTCCGCTGGTCACTGTCCATATCTTCGGTTTCAGCATCCAGGACTGCGCGAATGTCAGCATTGATGTTTGGATTGCGCAATCCCAGGTACTCGCCTCGGTTTTCATAGTACAAGGGCACGGTTGCGCCGTCATCCACGCTCCGCTTGAAGTCGTATTTCGATACATAATCACCGAAAATGCGCTTGGTGATTTGATCGTCTCTGAACAAGGGGGTTCCTGTAAAACCAATGAACAGAGCTCCTGGGAGGGCATTTCGGAGGTTCATCGCCAATTGCCCCCCCTGGGTTCTGTGCGCTTCATCTGAGATGACGATGATGTT
>JBJOPY010000161.1:0-6386 GCA_046050405.1 Bacteroidota bacterium
GGAAGCGAACGCCGGCTACCCGACGAAGAAGAAGTTTTGATGGGTGTGAATCCCGGGATCGAACCTCACCAGGGCTCCACTGTGCAAGACCATGACCTGGTATCCCAGCTCGCCTGCCAGGAGTTGGAAACACTTCTCGCGGTTCTCATTTGCCCATAATTCACAGTATATGAGCGGCTTGAATTTCCGAAGGATGCCTTCACCGCCCTTGAAGACGAAGTACTCGAAATTCTCCACGTCGATCTTGATGGCTTGAACCCCCGTCACGATTTCAGGGAGACTGTCCAGCCGGTGCTGCGGCACAGTGTATCTTCTTCCATCGTTGTATTCCGTGATGCTTTCATGGACCACATGGCTGAGCCCCTGCATCTTCACCTTCCTGACCTCAGGCATCACCATTTCCAGCCGCCCCTCCTCCTCTCCCAGGGCAAAGGGATGCAGGCGCACATTTCCGAAACGGTAATGCCTGCAGACCCGCGAGAGCACCTCGAAATTCTCCGGGATGGGCTCGATGGCATGCACGATGCCGGATCTGCAATGCCTTGCGAGCAGGGCGGTCATGATTCCGATATTGGCACCGATGTCCAGCACCCGGGCATCTTCGGGGAGCATGGACAGGAAATGGAAAAAATCACCCTCGCGCCTGTCCTGCCTCAGGGTGCGGATCTTGAAGAGGGAGAAGAGGAAAAGGTACCGCCGGAAGCCGAGCACCGACTGGAGGAGATTCTGGATGCGTCTTTTCATTGCCGGCGGCAAGTTAGGAAAAGATCCAGGACATGGGCCAGGGGCCTGCCAATCAGTGGAGGATAGGGCCCATGCCGCCGAGAATGAGCCCCTGGTGATGAAACTTCAGGGTGGAGGTTTTTTTAAATCAACAAAAACCGCTTTCTTTGGGGTTGAATTGATATTGTTCCTATGGTCGGAATTCGGTATTTCTTGAGTGTCATTGCCTTCTCCGTTTGCCTGCTGCTGGGAAGCTCGGCGATGCTTCCCGCACAGTGGCATTTCCCGGTGATCCCGGGGCCTCTACCGAATGCGGCATCGAGCCTCGGGGGGGACTGCATCCGCCTGACACCCCGGGCCAATAACGTCCGCGGTGTGGTCTGGGACTCGAACCAAGTGGACCTTACACAGCCCTTCGACCTGAGCATCTCCACGCGGATGTCACCCGCAAGCAAAGGTCTCGGGGAGGGCGCCATGGCGATCGTCCTGCAAAGGGCAGGCCTACAGGCCGCCGGTGCTGGCGGAAATGGGATGGGTTACGCTGACGCAGTACCGCCGGATCCATTTTATTCCGCCATCACACCCAGCATCGCCTTTGAAATAGACATCTGGAGTTACATGGATCCCACCTCGTTCCACGTCGGCATTCATCGGGACGGCAGGTTCGTCCCAATTGTCATCGACCCAATTGTCATCAACCCTGCTACGGAAGCGATCAATGACGGTGTATGCCGGACCTTCCGCGTAGTCTGGACGCCCTCCACGAACAATGTCAAGGTTTACTTCCCGGATGCGCTCACCCTCCGGATCGATGTCACCATTGACCTGGTCAATACGATCTTCAGCGGAAACACCAATGTCTGGTGGGGTATGACTGCATCCAGCGGCAATCCAGCGCAGGGCCAGGATGTCTGCGTGGGCGCTCAATTTGCGAATGCGGGAGTGGACACCTTCACCTGCGCGGGTCAGCCGATCCAGCTCCAGGCCTCGGGCGGCATCACCTACCTGTGGGACCAGGGTTTCCCGGTCATCAGCGACCGGAACATCCCGAACCCCTTCGTCACCTCCCCCCTGCCCGGCCCGGTCTCCTTGGGCGTTCTGGTGACGAATGCCGCCGGCTGCCAAGACCGAGACACCGTGATCGTCTTCCATGCAGCCCCTCCGAGCGCCGATCTGGGACCGGGCGGAACCGTATGCATCGGCGATTCCATTCAGCTGGGGGGAATCCCCAACGGCAACTATGCCTATTCCTGGTCCCCGGCCGCTGGACTGAACGACACCACCGCACCCCAGCCTTGGTTTACGCCCACCACCCCGGGCTCCCATGCCTTCCAGATGATCGTAGAGGACACTGCCGGGTTCCCCTCCTGCAGGGACACCGCCACCGTGACGGTGCTGGTCTCCGACCCGCCCAGTGTGGACGTCACAGCGCTCTTCAACCCGGTCTGCTCCGGAACCACGACGGAACTCAGCGCCAACGCCTCCGGCGGATCTGGCAGCTACACCTATCTCTGGAGTCCCGGGGGTGCGACCACCCCTGTGGATACGGTAGCCCCCTCGGATACGACCACCTATTCTGTCACCGTGACGGACACCACCTGTGCTGTCAGTGATTCCCTGGTCCTCCTCGTTTACCCGCCTTCATCCATCGATATCACCCTGCCGGATACCACTGTCTGCGGTGGCGGCTCGATCGCCATCACGAACACCTATGGGGCCCCCGGGGTCAATACATGGACATGGGATCCTCCCCTGGGCGTCAGCAACCCCTTGGATCCGAATCCTGTGATCACGCCGGTGGGTACCACCTACTACCTCACGGGAAGTGATCCCTATGGCTGCGAACACACTGATTCGATCAAGATTGGCGTCGTCAATTTCAATCTGTCCATCTGGCAGGACAGCACCATCTGCCTAGGCGACAGCCTGGTGCTGGGCCTTCAGATCCCCGGGGGTTCGGGTGGGGGCTACACCGTGCAGTGGTGGGACCCCAGCGGGGGATTCATCAGCGATCCATTCATCCGGAATCCTATGGTGCTCCCCAGGGTGACCACCACCTACACTGCCACCGTGACGGACACCGCCTCCGGTTGCCAGGAAACGATCTCCACGGATGTGACGGTGATCATCCTCCAGATCCAGGCCTCCCCGGGAAGCATCACCATCAACCCTGGCCAGAGTGTCCAGATGCAGGCGACCGGGGGAGTGCGCTACCTATGGGATCCGGATACGACGATCAATTGCATTGTCTGTCCTGATCCCGTGGCTGCCCCGGGCAATTCCACCCTCTACACCGTCACAGGCTGGGATATCCACGGCTGCACGGCCACGGCCACGGTGAACATCGCCACGGATTCGCTGCTGGTGCCGAATGTCTTCACCCCCAATGGGGACGGTGTCAACGATGTCCTGCTGTTCAATTACCATGGCAGCGCATTCTATCAAATCTCCATCTATGACCGATGGGGGAAGATGATCTACAGCACCACCGACAGGAACGCGATGTGGGATGGAAGGACATCCGCCGGAGGGGATGCCCCCGAGAGCGTGTACTATGTTGCCGTGCGCATCGTCGGCGATGCGGCGATACCTGACAAGGACAAGCAGAAGGTGTTTCCCGTCACCCTGATCCGGTAGCCGGCCGTGAAGCGGACAGCCGACCACTGGATGGAACTTCTGGGATTGATTTCTCACCCCGAGGGAGGCTATTTCAAGGAGACCTACCGGAGCGGGCAGGTGGTCTCACTCCCCGCCCTGGGCGGGAATGATGCCGGGGATCGCCATGCCGGCACCGCGATCTACTTCCTCGTGACCGCTGACCAGCCCTCCTGCTTCCATCGGCTGGGGACCGATGAGGTCTGGCACCATTACGACGGGGACACGCTGGAAATCCTCCAGATTCAGCCGGACGGGAGCACCCTGTCCACCCACCTGGGAAAGGACGGCCCTCCGGGCACCCTCCCGCAGCAGCTCGTCCGGGCGGGCACCTGGTTTGCGGCAAGGGTGGTGCCCGGGGGAAAGTATTCCCTGTGTGGCTGCACCATGGCACCCGGGTTCGACTTTTCCGATTTCGAATTGGGGAGCAGGAAGCGCCTGGCCGCTGCCTACCCCCTGCTGGTGGATCTCATCCAGGCATTGACGAAGCAGGAATGAACCAGCACCGGGCGGGGGCTCCCTCCCCGGACTTCGCCTCCTGACCTGGCGGGTTTCCCGTGCCTTCGCCGGGCTGCGGTGCAACCCTGAAACCAATGCCATGCGTGCAAGGGCGGCACGCCCTGCGGGACTCGGAAGGACGGAGGATTTCCCTGGAATCTCCTGCATGGAGGCCGGGGAGATGCCTGACTTCCACCCCACCTGCGGAAGGATTCGGTGGGAAGCATTGCCTGGGCTGCAGCCGTCCCAAATGCAAGGCTCCCCCATGAACCAGAGATTCATTGGGGGAGCCGCATCACTCTTAGAGAGGAAAGCAAAAAAGAACGTTGAGTCCCAGGGTTGTTCACCCTGGACAAAAACCATGTCTAAAGCCAATTGCCAAAAAAAAGAACGTCACACGTAAACAAGATCACAAGGGATGATCAACATTAGAAATCTGCTTCAGACTTATCAACAATTTTGTCCGAAGCAAAACAAAAATAAGCGCATTCTAATATCTAAACTTCCGCTTGAAATGCCTCCTGCTTACAATATGGAAGGCATTTAATGCTGTATTCTTATAAAATATGCCCTTCGCCCCACCTGAGGAAACCGCAAAAAAAGTAGCTTCCCGGACGGTCCATCCAGGGAGCCACTGTATTCCCGATGGATTCGCCCGCAGGGATCATCCCGAACCCACCGGATGGCCGGCACTGGATGCTCAAAAGAATGGACCTCCCTTCTCCAGGACGGGGCTGAAGCAGCCCCGGGGGGTCCGGGGCAAACCTTCAGGGGCATCCCTGGACACCCCCCTCAGCGCATCTCGCATTCTCCTAAATCCCAGCTTCTGGAATCCCATAAAATATCTAATTTTGACCCATCAAGGGCCGCTTTTCCGACTATTCTGATGACACCAAGATCTGACCTGTTTGACCTCATCCAATCACTGACGGAGAAAGAGATCAAAGCCTTCCGCACGGAGATCACGAAGCGGAAGGGGGACCATGTCTATCTCAAGCTCTTCGATGCATTCCTCGCCACGGAACATTTCGACGAGGAGAAGGCGAAGGCCCAGTTCGAAGGCACCAAGACGATCAACAATTTTTCCATTGCCAAGATCAACCTCTATGACCGGCTGCTGGAGATCCTCTGCACCCTGTCGCATTATCAATCCATCGAGACCGATTTCGACCGCTACCGCCAGCAGATCGGCATCCTGGTCAAGAAAAGCCTTCACCGGCAGGCGATGGCAAGGATCAACAAGGCGCTGAAGCTCGCGGAGAAGCTGGAGGCCTACCGGAAAATCGTGGACCTGCACGACATCCAGCGTGAAATCGCACGCAATTACCTGCAGCCGGAGGAATACCTGGACCTCCTCCGGACCCTCCGCAACAAGGAGGCCTGGCTGAAGGAGGTGGAGATCAACCTCCAGCGCTACCGTGAACTCTTCGATACCGCCTCCATCGCCCAGAAGATGCCGCCCGAGATCCGGATGACCATCGTGAACTCGATCCTCAGCCAGCAACTGATGCAAAACGAGGCCGAATGCAGGTCCCTCACCGCCAAGCTGTACTTCTTCCGCACCTGGAACCATCTGTACAGCATCCAGGGGCGGGACACGGGATGGAAATTCTTCGCCCAGCGCATCATCGAAATCCTGGAGAAGAACGACGTCCTCATGGCTGACCCGGGAAAGCTGCTCGTGTACATCAACACCATCACGGAGCTGGGCCTGCATTGCATCGCCTTCAACGAGTACGCCCCGGCGATGGAGGCGGCGGAGAAGCTGAAGACGATCCGCAAAAACCTGAAGACAGGGGACTCGGAGGCCATGATCTTCTCCCGCTACTGGAAGCTGCAGCTGGTCTATGCCCAGAAACGCCTGGACGAGAAGAGCGGGATGCACGCCGTGGAGGCGATCAAGGAGGGGCTCCGCAGGTTCAAGGGCAAACTGAGCAAGACGGACATGATGGAGCTGCAGCATATCACCGGAGCCTTCCTGCTCACAGCCAACCGTGCCTCGGAGGCCATCCCCTGGATCCGCAGCCTCCGCGACGCCAAGCTCGAATCCAGCCGGCCAGACCTGCATTACTATGCCTGGGTACTCTTCCTCCTGGCGCATTACAGCCTTGGCCACCTGGATGTGGTGGATCAGCAGCTCCCGGGCACGGTACACTACCTGCGGGAACACAAGGCCCTCACCCCCTATCTCCGCCTTTTGCTGGGCTTCTTCAAAAAGGCGGTGGGGATCCGCAACCGAACCGAGGAGATCGCCCTGCTGGAGAAGACCCGCAGGGAACTCCATGCCATGCTGGAGGCCAGCAAGGACTTCTCCGTTCTGGAATTGTTTGACATCATGGACTGGTTCTCCGCCAAGATCGCCGGCATCGCCATGACCAAGCTGCCCAGGACGGTCTCGGGGACATAGTTGCGCATCCCTCCATGACGTGAACGACTGGTCTGATTCCCCGGTGCATGCCCATGCGGAGCTACATGCACCACGCCGTCAAGAATTGGCTGGAAACCAAGAA
>JBJOPY010000162.1:0-6083 GCA_046050405.1 Bacteroidota bacterium
TCCGAAATCCGGGGGATCGCCGCCCAATGGAGCCAAAGCTTCCGGTTTCCCCTCACATTCGACGTGGGTGGAACGTGGATGAAGTCGCAGGTGGTCGAAGCCGGGGTGCGCTCCTTGCAGAAACTAACCCCCATCTTTCAGGGCGTCTTCTCCGTCACCTATTCCCTGGAGCGGCTCCATGCCACGATCGGATTCACCGGCAAGGTCATCGGGCCGATGGAGCTCCCCACCTATGCGCCCCCCTTCGAGCGTCCGCCACGATCTGGCTGGTTTACCGAGCAGAACATTCAGGTGTCCGCCAATCTCGGCCACGGACTCGGATTGCAAATAGGCTGCCGCAATCTCTGGAATTATACCCAGCCGTCGCCCTTGATTGATCCCGCAAACCCTTTCGGGGAGGCGTTTGACACGGCCTATGCCTACGGGCCGCTACAAACCCGGAGATGGGTGGTGGGAATGGGCTGGCAACTGCAACGGGCGGAATCCACCCCGTGACCTGCGCCTTCAGAACCCGTCGAGGATTCCCAATCCGAACAAACTCAAGTCATACTTGACAGGGTCGGCGGGATCCATTTCACGCAAGGCCGCCGTCAGTTCCAGTGCCGCCTTCCAATCATTCTGCTTCCGAGACAACAGCCCCAGCTTCCGTCCGACATTCCCCGTATGCACATCCAGGGGGCAGACCAGCTGGTCTGGCCGGATCGACTTCCAGATCCCGAAATCCACCCCCGCACCATCCCTCCGCACCATCCAGCGCAGGAACATGTTCAGACGCTTGGCAGCCGAACCGTTCCCGGGATCTGCGAGGTGCTTGGAGCTGCGTGCAGCAAAGCCTTCGCTCTCCAGCATTCCCCTCCTGTACCTCAGGATGGCGGCTGCGGTATCCGTTTCCCCTGCATCGAGCGCCATGATATGCTCCAATCCGCCATCCTCGGCATAGATCTTCCGCAAGCCCATGACCATGCTCCGCAGGTCCACCCCTTGAAACGTCCGGTAAACAAACCGGTCCAGACCCTGCATTTCATGGCCTCGGGCAGTCATGACGAACTCATAGGGGGTATCCCAGAGGAGCCCCATCATGCGCTCCCCAGCTCGGACAATCAAGTCCCGCCTTCCCCAGGAGATCGTGGCCGCCAGCAAGGCAGCAATCTCGATGTCCTCCTTGCGCACATAGCGGTGCGGGATGCTGATGGGGTCAGCCGGGATAAATTCAGGGCGGTTGAATGCCAGCAGCTTCTCATCCAGCAAAACCTTGACCATGCGATCCACCATCCCCCTAGGCCTTCGGAACCCTGAACGGAGAACGGCGCTGATGCCCCCTGATCGCCCGAAAAGCGAGGAAGAAGGTCACCGCCAGCAGCACCATGGACAGCAATCCCAGCGCAGCATCATCGTACATCAGGAAGAAATCGTACAGGCCATGGGCCAGGATGGCAAACCCCAAGCCCGTGGCGAGGAGCCAGAATCGCCTGGCGGGTGACCTCGAAAACTTGGCCAATCCGGCAAAATAGCCCATGAGATGGGCAAAAACCCCATGTGCAGGCACGGCGGTGAACATCCGGAGCAGGGCGATGCGCATCCCGCCCTCCCACACATAGATGACATTCTCGATGGCTGCAAGGCCCATGCCGATGGCCACGGCATACATGATCCCGTCATAGGGCTCGTTAAAGGCCTGCCTCGGGTAGGCGTAAAGCCTCAAGACCAAGAACTTGTAGCCCTCCTCGCAGACAGCCACAATCGCAAAGGCGCGCACGATGGTCCAGAACACCGAGTCGCCCGCAGACTTGATACGGAACACCTTCTCCAACCCCATTTCTGAAAACAAGGCCGGGACAGCAATCAAGATGCCCAAAACGAAACAAAGGACCAGGATGGTGAGCGGCTCACGCTCGTACCTGTCGAGCATGAAAATGACGGTGAAGATGACCACGATGGGCCCCAGGGCGAGCGAGAGGAGGACGAGCAGGTCGGTCATCCTCCTAACCGATGGCGTTTTTCAGGTCTCCGATCAAGTCTTCCACATCCTCGATGCCCACGGAAAGCCGAATGAGGGTGTCCTTCAGCCCAGCCTTTTCGCGTTCGGCCTTGGGGATGCTGGCATGGGTCATGGTCGCGGGATGCCCGATCAGGGACTCTACCCCGCCGAGGCTTTCGGCGAGCGAGAAATACCGGGTTCCTGAGAGGACCCTCCGGGCTTCCTCCAGGTCGTCGCCTTTCAGGGTAAACGAGACCATGCCTCCGAAATCACGCATCTGCTGCCGGGCTACCGCGTGCCCGGGATGCGTGGGGAGTCCCGGATAATAGACCCGGTCCACCTTGGGATGGGATTCGAGGAAGGCTGCGACGGCCCGCCCATTTTCGCAGTGCTGCCGCATGCGCAGGAACAGCGTCTTCAGTCCGCGCAGCACGAGGAAGCAATCCATCGGTCCGGGGACTGCACCGCAGGCGTTCTGGATGAAGGCAAGCCGCTCCTGCAGGCCGGGATTGTCCGTGACCAAACAGCCCATGACGACGTCGCTATGCCCTCCCAGATACTTCGTGATGGAATGCAGCACGATATCGGCACCCAGGTCGATGGGATTTTGCAGGTAAGGCGTCGCAAAGGTGTTGTCCACCACGGTCAGGGCGCCGCAACCCTTGGCTAGGGCGGTCATCGCGGCAATGTCCACAATGTTCATGGTGGGGTTCGTGGGCGTCTCGATCCAGAGCATCTTGGTCTTCGGGGTAATCGCAGCCTGCACCGCTGCATGGTCGGCCATGTTCACGAAGGTGAATTTCACCCCAAAGGGCTGGAAGACCTTGGTGAACATCCGATAGGTGCCGCCATAGAGGTCATTGGTGGAGACGACTTCGTCACCGGGGCTGAGCAGCTTGATGGCGGCGTCGGCAGCAGCCATCCCCGTGGCATAGCAGAGACCAAAGCGTGCGTTTTCCAGGATTGCGAGCGCATTTTGAAGTGCCGTGCGTGTGGGGTTTTGCGTGCGGGAGTATTCATATCCCTTGTGGTCCCCCGGGGCGGCCTGCACATACGTGCTGGTCTGAAAGATCGGTGTCATGATCGCGCCTGTCGATGGATCGGGCTCCACACCCGCATGGACTGTTTTCGTTGCAAATTTCATCGTGTAATGCTTCGGATTTTTCCTGTAACTTTATGCAAAAGGCGTGTAAAGTTAGAAATCATATTTCATCCCCCTTCATTCTATTCTATGGCGAAACTCAATTCAACGGAGCAAAAGCTCCTCCAAGAGATCGAAGACTGGAAAGCAAAAGGCCCGGGCTTCCTCAATGCCGCCACCCATCTCGCGACGAAGCCATTGCGCTGGGCGGCGGAAAAACTGATCCCCGGCGACATCCAGGACAAGATGGGCAATGTCGGTGAACGGATTGCGGAGAAGTTGCAGGATGCCTCCCAGTGGACCGTGCGCGAGGAGGAGGTGCTGCAGGCGACCAAGGAATTTGAGATTGACAGCACGACGATCCTGGAATTGCAGAACGCCTCGGTCTTTGACCTGAACCATGTGGCGGAGGAGTTCGTGAAGTTCAACACCCGGCTGGCGGCAGCCGAGGGATTCGGAACCGGGCTGCTGGGATGGGCTGGTCTTTTGGCCGATCTTCCGGCACTGTTCATCTTGAATTTCAGGATGCTCTATCAAATATCCCTGAGCTTTGGCTACAAGGTGGAGGCTACCTCCGAGGGAGGTGAAGAGCCTTTCGAGATCGGTTACATGCTGCGAATCTTCAAGATCGCGACGGCATCCAGCGGTGACGCCAAGACAGCGGCCCTTGCCGAACTCAGGCAGTTCGAGGACGACCATCCGGACGGCATCGCCCGCGTGGGTTCCGACTTCACCCGGAAGCAGATCGGGAAAAACGCTGCGATCAACATTTCCCGGATCATCATCAACCAGATCGTCAAGGAAACACTGGCACGCAAGGCCGTCACCTCCATTCCGGGGATCGGTGCGATCCTCACCGCCGGATTCAACTATTATTATGTCCAGGATGTCGGCCGTACCGCGATCATGATCTATCAAGAGCGGTTTCTACTGGACAAAAAAGGCCGGAAGCGCGTGGTGACCATTGACGTGGAGTGATGCTTGGCTGGCGGGGACGGCGACCATCCACCCTTCCCCTACCTGCATCCCCTGAAAGGTTCCTTCCATCTGGAACCATTCCCACCGTTCCCGTTCCACCGGGTACATGAGAGGGGCGGGTCATGAATGAAGCCAAGGCGGCGGACATTCTGATGCTCCTGATGACGGAGAAGCCCCCCCTTTCAGGATCACACTTCCAGGAATCGCACAGCCTGGCCTCAGGTGAGACCCATGTTGATTTTCTTCTTGATGTCGTCAATGACCTTGCGGTAACCCTTGTCGATGGAGAGCAGGTCATTGACGGTTTGCACGGCATGGATCACCGTGGAGTGGTCGCGCCCGCCGAAGTGCAGACCGATGGTCTTCAGGGATGCCTTCGTGAGCTCCTTCGCAAAAAACATGGCGATCTGGCGCGCCTGCACAACCTCGCGCTTGCGGGTCTTGGAACGGAGCAGGTCATGGTCGACTGCAAAGTGCTCGCAGACGAGCCGCTTGATGGCGTCGATGGAGATTTCCCGGCTGACACTCTTGATGAAGTTCTTCAGCATCTGCTTGGCCAGGTCGAGATCCACCTCCCGCTTGTTCAGGGAACTCTGCGCCAGAAGACTGATCAAGGCGCCTTCGAGTTCGCGGACATTGCTCTTGATGTTCAGGGCGATGAACTCTATCACATCTGTCGGGAGCTCGATGCCGTCCTTGTACATCTTGTTTTTCAGGATCGCCACGCGGGTCTGAAAATCAGGGATTTGCAGGTCTGCACTCAGTCCCCACTTGAACCTGGAGAGCAGGCGCTCCTCCAATCCCCTCAGATCCTTCGGAGGGCGGTCGCTCGTGAGGACGATCTGCTTTCCTGCCTGGTGGAGGTGATTGAAGACATGGAAGAAATGGTCCTGTGTCTTTTCCTTCCCTGAGAAAAACTGGATGTCATCCACGATCAAGACATCGATCAGCTGATAGAAGCTGATGAAATCGTTGACAGTGTTGTTCTTGATCGCCTCGACGAACTGATTGCAGAACTTCTCAGAGGATACATAGAGGACGATCTTGTGAGGGGATTGCGTTTTGACTTCGTTCCCAATCGCTTGGGCCAGGTGGGTCTTGCCCAGGCCCACCCCGCCGTAAATCAGCAAAGGGTTGAAGGCGGTCTCCCCCGGCTTCGTCGCGACGGCATATCCGGCAGCCCTCGCCAGCCGATTGCAATCCCCTTCGAGAAAATTCTCAAAGGTGTAATTCACATTCAGCTGGGAATCAATGCTGATCTTCTTGAGCCCGGGAATGACAAAAGGGTTGGGGACAGACTTGCCGATGTGGATCGGCATGTTCACCGTTGGATTCCGGGGATTGACCTGCTTGGAAGAAGTGGGGATGTTGATGGCATACTTGCGACCATCATCCAGGCTGTTCTCGACGATGATCGAGTACTCCAGCCGTCCATCCGGCCCCAGGAAGTGCTTGATGGTCTTGCGAAGCAGGGAAACGTAGTGTTCCTCCAGCCACTCATAGAAGAACTGACTCGGAACCTGGATCGTTAACACATTGTCCTCAAGTTTCAATGACTCGATGGGCTCGAACCAGGTCTTGAAACTCTGCGGGCTGATGTTGTCACGGATAACCTCCAGACACCGTTCCCAAACTTCCTTGTGGTCCAATTTCATTGAAATCCTTAAGTCTTACTACAGCGCAATAGGTGATAAAAAAACTGAAGCTCTACGCGCTTCAGCGGTGACATTGATTCCTTGCCAAGACTCCAAAATTCTCGATTTATTTCCACAAAAAAAACTTGCTTTAGAACAAATTTCGACCTTTAAGGAAGCAAGAATTCATGGCGAAACAGCCGTTTCTTACAAATCATATCACTAATCAATCAGCTGATTATAAAATATTTAACACAAAATTGCAATGCCTTATCCTGCTAATCTTCGGCAGCCTTCAGGCATCCTGCATTTTCAGCTGAACAGTGTGGATAACTCGGGTTGGAAATCACCT
>JBJOPY010000163.1:0-4211 GCA_046050405.1 Bacteroidota bacterium
TACGGCGAAGGGCATGGACTGCTCAGCGGTAGGCGTCGGGGAAGCCTACAATGTCGCCCTGCTGACGCAACTGGCCACGCTGGGAGGCGGATTGCTGGAGCATGTGGGCGATGCGCATGACATGCGGGACGCCTTTCTGGGGCAATTGGGTTCCGTGCTTTACCCCATTGCCGAAGACCTCGAAGTGGAAATCACCTTCCACAAGCACCTTGCCTACCGGCAGTTATTCGGGTTTCCAGTCACCGAAATGACCCCCAATCGTCTGAAAATCAAGCCGAAGCGCATGTACGTGGGGCTCAATCAACTGGCCTTCATACGCTTCCGGGTGATCGATCCCAAGCCCGGGGTTCAGAATGAACCGGTGACAATCAAGCTGAAATACACGGATCTGCGCACCGCCAAGACCGTGGAACAGGTGGTGGAAGCTCCCTTGAAATGGTCGGACAATACGGGTGAGGTGGAGCTGCTGATGGAGCAGCAGGAGAGGAAAATGTATGCTGTGGCGGAGATGAATGCCAGCCTGAAAGCCATGAGCGACAGCTTTCACGGGGGCGACCTTGCACGGGCAAAAGCAGCATTGCAGGATGGGCTGGCATCCATGAAGAGATTAATTCCCCTGGCTCAGGATGCTGACCTGACTGCGCTCAAAGCCCAGCTTGAGCAGTACCTGGATGTTCTGGAGCGGCAGCGATAGCGGCGGGTATTCATCCGACAGGAGGAAATCGAATTTCGGCAGCAGAGCTGCTCCGGCTTTCCCCCTCATGGATGAGTTTCATCCGATTTCTTGCTCCACCCTTTTCCCCGTCCCCGCCACAGGATCGGCACGAGAAATGTAGGGTGGATGATGATTCATCTTTTCCTTCGGGCCTTCCTGGGGATTCTGCTGAGATTGATGTACATTTGTACAAAATCTTAACGGTATTGAAAAGAAGAATGAAAAACCGATATGCCTTGCTGATCATTGGCATGATGGCGGTGGGTGGAGTCCAAGCCCAGCGGGCCTGCGGCACCATAGACCACCTCCGCATGCAAATCAAGAATGACCCTTCGATTGCAGAGGCCATGCAGAAGCAGGAAGCGTACATCCAGCGATTCATGAGGGAGCGCAGGGAGAATCTCCGTTCAGCGGCTACGGTCACCATTCCCGTCGTCGTGCACGTCGTCTACCGCGCGACCTTCGAGAACATCAGCGATGCACAGGTGAACTCCCAGATCGATGTCCTGAATGAGGATTTTGCAGCCCTGAACACGGATTACAGCATGGTGCCCTCCGCGTTTCAGTCCGCAAGGTCGGGTCATACCGGCATCCAGTTTTGTCTTGCCCGGCGCGACCCTCAGGGCAATCCCACCACTGGCATTCACCGGGTGTCCACCACAATCACCTCCTTCGGGAGGGAAGGAGATCCCGTGAAGTTCACTTCCAAAGGAGGCACAGATGCATGGCCGTCCGACCAATACCTGAACATCTGGGTCTGCAATCTAACGGGGGGTATCGTCGGGTATTCCCAGTTCCCCGGTGGGAGTCCCCTGACGGACGGCGTGGTAATCTTGTACAGTGCCTTCGGTCGCACAGGCAATGTCCCGCTTCCGTACAACAAAGGTAGGTCAGCCACCCACGAAGTCGGTCACTGGCTGGATCTCTACCATATCTGGGGAGATGACAACAATTCATGCAGCTTAGACGACTTTTGTAACGATACTCCGAGGCAAGCCAAAGAAAACTTTGGATGCCCCACATTTCCACTCACGGATGCATGTACTCCTTCCAGTCCTGGGGTGATGTTCATGAACTACATGGACTATACCGACGATGCCTGCATGTACTTCTTCACCCAGCAGCAGATGGGCAGGATGAATGCGATCATGGCGGGAACACGTGCCTCACTGGCGAGTTCTCCGGGCTGCATCCCCTTGCAGAGTGTGGATGCGGGTATCCGATCGATTGCCAGCCCTTCCGGAACTTCCTGCGGCGGTACCTTTACACCTGCGGTGGTCTTGAAGAACCATGGAAGCGAGACCTTGACCTCTGTCACCATTCATTGGCAGGTGGATGGGGGGCCTGTCTCCTCTCAAGCTTGGACGGGCAGCTTGGGGATGTTGGCATCGGAGACGGTTATCCTCCCGGTACTGCCACTGACGACCGGCGGGGTACATACCTTCACCGCCTACACGGCCAACCCCAATGGTACGACGGATGGCGATGCAGCGAATGATTCACAAACGAGTTCATTTAGGAATGGCTCCATCGGCCAGTTGGCTCCCTTCTCCTACGACTTCTCCTCTAGCACATGGCCGCCTGCCAACTGGCAGACTGACAATCCCGACGGCGGATATACCTGGGAATACATTTCGGAGGTAGGCAGGAATGGTGCTGGATGCGTCTTGGTGGACAATTTCAATTACAGCAGCGCAGGCCAGAAGGATGACTTCACCCTTCCCGTGATGGACCTATCCAACTTGGAGAGTGCTAATCTGACATTCGACCTTGCCTATCAATTGTATTCCTTGAGTTCTTCTGATACCCTGGTGCTGCTGGCATCCAGCGACTGCGGTACGACCTGGTCAGAAATCTATCGGAAGGCTGGAACGAACCTCGCCACAATGACTCCTAAGTTCTCGACATCCCCTTTCATTCCCGTTATTGACACCAATTGGCGGAACGAGACCGTGAGCCTGGACGGCTTGGTTGGGAATCGTGGGGTCTGGATCAAGTTCAGGAACATCACGAAATATCAAAACAACCTCTATATCGACAATGTCAACATTACAGATATAGTCATCGCTGTGGAGGATCCGCTTCCTGTCAACGCGATGAGGGTATTCCCGAATCCCAGCAGTGGCATCTTCTCGGTCGAGTTCAACCTCCCGTCAGCGAATCATGCGAGACTATCGGTCTTCAATGCCGTGGGGCAGCAGGTCATGGTTCGCGAGCTGACCCCGTCCACGATCGGCAAGATTTCGCTCGACCTCTCCGCACATGCAGCAGGGGTGTACTACCTCCGCCTGGAGGCGAAGGGAAGGAGCGTCGTCAAGCGATTGTCCCTTCAGCAGGCTGGACAATGAAAACTGGAAGGGGCGGCGCTGAAAGGTGCCGCCCCTTCCAGTTACCCACTCGGAGCGATTGGGTTCCGTGCTTTACCCGGTCGCCAAAGACCCTGAAGTGGGAATCACCTTCCTCAAGCACCTTGCCTATCAGCAGCTACTCGGGTTTCCAATCACCGACATGACCCCCGATCGGCTGAGGATCAGGCTGTGGGGCTCGGTCAGCTGGCATTCATAGGCCACCAGGTGATCGACCCCAAGCCAAGGGATTAGAATGAACCGGTGACAATCTAGCTGAAATACACGGATCTACGCACCTCGAGGACTGTGGAAGCCCATTTGAAATGGCCGTACAGTACGAGACTGTTGCACCGTTCGCCAATTTGAAGCAAGAACCACCCCCCGTAGTCCAAATTCATCCCAGAGTAGGCCTCTGTGCGCTGAATTCGAGGCTCCCTCTCAAAACTGCATGCTTTGATGACAGCATTTTCGACACGACGCAACATTCTCAATACGGGTGAGGTTGAGCTGCTGATCGAGCTGTAGAAAAGAAAGATGTATGCCGTGGGATGAATGCCAGCCTGAAGGCGATGAGCGATAGTCTTCACGTGGGCAGCCTTTTCCTAGGGCGAAGAGGGCAGTGCAGGATCGGTCTGGCATCCATGAAGGGAATGCTCCCCTTGCTCAGGATCCTGGGCTGGCTGCGCACAAAGCCTAGCTTGATCAGTACTTGGATCCTCTGTAGCGGAAACGAAAGCGGTGGGTGTTCATCCGAAAGAAGGAAATCGAATTTCGGCGGTGCAGCTGCTCCGCCTTTCCCCTCATGGATTAGGTTCATCCCTTCCTTGATCCATCCTTTCCGCGTCCCCGACGGTGGATCGGATACAGAAATCCAAGGAATATGCTGATTTTTTTTTTGCATTCTTTGGGATTTTGCTTGAATAGACGTACACTTGTGGAATTTTTAAACTAAAACGGTATGAGACTAATGAGACTAAGTAAAATGAAAAATCAATGTGCTTTTCTAATCATTGCCATGATGGTGGTGAGTGGACTCCAAGCCCAAAACCAAAAAAGTAGTTCCGGTACCAAGGGGACCCTCCACAGGCAAACAGAGAAAAATCCCTCCCTTGAAGGATCCATGCAGCAGCAGGAAGGGAACCTTCAAC
>JBJOPY010000164.1:0-12628 GCA_046050405.1 Bacteroidota bacterium
ATGAAAAACTTTGATTTGATCGCGGACACCGAAGGGACACCCCCCGAAGTGGTGGCAGAGCGCATTCTCGAAGCCTTCGAGGCCTGGAACAAGGCCTGGGGTGGATAGGATTGGAAGTGGCCTGGCCTGGACATACGTTCACGTAAGATCAGGCCACACCTGCAAGCAGGAAATCTTCAAGCCTCCGCCCGACGGCCCACCATCACGGACGCCAGCCTGGCAATGCCTTTGACCACGAAAACGACGGCCAAAGAGACCAGCACAATGGACATCAAAATTACTTTCGCTTTCATCTGGATCAAACTTGAGAGCAGGCTGAGATTTCTGAATGCGAATTAACACCCATGGCGGTTCAAAATCCATCAAAAATTGTTATTGATCCTTAAAATTAGTTAATTCATTGATCATCAACAATCTTATTGAGAAATCCCGCCCCCAAACAGGTGCCGGTCTTGCAGAAATACCCGGAAATCCGATCCATCACCGGTCATTTTCCGCCTGGAGATCGAAGATTTCGATGAAAAACAGGGACGAAGCAGGATTCATCGTGTACCTGAAAGCCTACAGGGTACTGTCCAATCAATGGGTCGAATGACTGGGAGGCGTGCAGGGGTCTTGACGAACGGCCGCTTTCCAGTACAGCCTCCTTCCCCAGAGTGTCCAGTGATCGGGAAACGAACCCTGCCCTTCCTTCGCATTGAAGAGGGCTCCGGGGATTCCGGAGGCGAAGGTTGAATCATAAGGTTCTCCTCCCTAAATTGGCGGCCCAATCTATACAACCGGTAAAATGGGTACTGCACAACTTGGAATCGGCTCCCGTATCAGTCACAGCAAATACGGAAAAGGGGTCATCATCGGCATCCACGCAATGACCTACAGCGTGATGTTCATTGACGAGGGCGAAGTCGACCTGTCGAAAAATGACCAGGAGATGAAAATCATCGAGAAAATCGATCCCGACGAGGACGGGGTAAGCCTGTGGGACGTAGAGCAGATGCTGATGCGAATCCTCCGCAAATGGAGTGACATCACCGAGATCGTCGCCATCGGCGATCGCTGGAAGGGTGGCTCCATGATCTTGCAACCGAAGGAAAAAGGCCTAGCGATCAAGGAAGTCCCCATCGAGCAGTTTTTCCACAAGATCGTCATGCTACGTGACCGGCTCAGGGTGATGGAGCAGAAGATCAACGCCTGCAAGGGATTGGATGACGGGGAGAAGATCGACTTGCAGCAGTACATCACCCGCATCTACGGCACGCTCACCACCTTCAATGTCCTCTTCAGACACAAGGAGGACCACTTCGTGGGTGATTCCAGCAGGCGGGACGACTGAGCGGGGGCTTCAGAACCAGAACCTGAATCCGGATGGGCACGGCAGGAGAATGCTCCCGGGAGATCCGGGGGAAGACGCCATTTTTCCCCCCAGCCAGCCATGGTGAAGGTCGTCGGAAAACTGACCTGTTGCATACTGCTCTGCCTGCTTACCACAGCAGCATACGTATAAACATGACCAACAACCGCTTATCGTTTCATTCTTCGAGTGTTTGGAGACTTGGATTTTGAGGAATGAATGCTTGCGCAGCGACCGGGAACTCCAGCTGACTTTGCAGCCGAGCCCCGCCCCCTCCTCACCCGGAACATCGGGCCCTCTGGGGGAAGGTGCAAGCCAAGGGAAGGAGGATCCGTTTCAAATCCGAACAAGTTTCCCGCGTACCCCATCCATTTCCGTGAAGACTACCCCTCCCGTGAAATTCATGGATGGGGATTTCAGGCATAGATGCAGGATGGCCCGCCATTGGCAGCATGGCTGCCTGGCCGGGTTACTGCGAAGCAAATTCACGATTCACCGTGAACCAGGCCGGATATTCCAGCGGATGCCTTCCGACCATGATCGCCGGATGGACGCGGAGCGCCACCCGCGACGGACGATCGCTCTGGTCTGTCAGACCCATTGCAAATTCCAGGATTTCGTTTTTCCCCATTGTCTTCAGGAGGCTCCTCAGATTGACAGAGACAGGTATCGGGATGGTATCCATCCCACCGTGGGGTGCTATTGTGACGCTATCGCTCACGACTCCACTGAGGATGTCGTACTGGTCCACCATGACGACCCACTCCAGGCGATTCAGGGCGGCCTGCTGCCGGTTAGGGTTTTTCACTTCCAGATGAACCGTCATGGACAGCGGAAGGTTCCCCGTGGCCAGGGCAATCCTCGCCAGGGTGGCATCCCTCAGCCCCAGGTCAGCGAACTTCCTGATCCGCTGGACATTCACACCAGCCAATTCAATTCCCGTGACGGTCCCAATCCTGAATTGGCATGGGGATAGGCTCTTCCTCTCCCGGACAGCCTTGCAGGATACCCCTGCGGCGAAAAGCACGGATAGAACCCAAAATAGAGGACGCTGTTTCATCATGGCGCTGGTGGTGGATTCGAGCCTGTGATGTGAATCGAGTGCACAAAATTAACGAGGAGAATCTACCCCTGGTATATTTCTCTACCATTGGCCCTTCCATGGATGCCCCGGCGACCTGGTTGATGGAGACCCGGCCTACCAGGTGTCGACCCATCCCCAATCAGATTCCGAGCGGCACGGACGCGCTTGGCGCCAAGGCGGTTGGCCGCGAGGCATGACTTTTCAAGGGATTGATTAACTTCGAGGCGCAATGACACCTTTATCGATGAACAATGGCCTTCAAGGGGCATCCTCTCCCCGATATCCGATGGATCTCGCGCCGGTCGTCGCCTTGCCGAACGAGACCGCTTCCACTACGATGATCCCCACTGCGTCGCACGCCGTCATGGTGAACCGGCGTAGGAATTTCCGACCTGCCCCCTGCTCATTTCCAGCTGCTTACCCTGATTCCCTATGAAGATCGGGATTTGCACGGTTGGCAGTACGGGCGACATCCAGCCTTACCTGGCGCTGGCGGTGAGCCTTCAGGATGCAGGCCATCAGATCAAGGTCATCAGCCACCCCTTTCACCGGCACCGATTCGAGCAGTTTGGATTGTCCTTCTCGGCTTGCGGCCCTGATACCACCCAGCAGGAACTCAATGCGGTCATGGACAAGATTCTGTCCATGAGGAATCCCCTCCAGCAGCTGAAAATTTTGCTGTTGGATGCAATCTTAGAACAGGGGGAGTCCTATTTTTACGCGTCCAAGGCTGCCCTGATGGACTGCGACCTTGCGATCTGCCATATGATCGATTTTCTGGGCAGTGAGGCCGCCGCTCAGCTCGGAATGCCGAGGATCGGAGGGATCCTCGCTCCTGTAGGCATCGCTTCCAGGTACAGCCCTCCAGCCAGAATGCCCTCGCTGGGGCCTTGGCTGAATCCCCTCCTGTGGAAACTCCTCCACCTGGCTCTGCTTCCCCTCGACCAAGCGTGTGCGGACTTCCTGAAAAGGGTCGGCGGGCCTACGGCCATTCCCCGTGGATACCATATCCTGAGCCCTGATCTGAACCTCATCGCATCCTCCCCGACCCTTGCACCCACTTACAAGGATCTTCCACGGAACATGGAGGTAATGGGCCCTTGGATCTTGAAGGAGAAGCAATTCCAGCCCTCTGAGGATCTTGTTGCTTTCCTGGAGAGGCATCCCAAACCCGTGATCGTGAGCTTTGGCTCCATGGGAGGAACCCATGGGCCACAACTTGCGGAGACCGTCCTGGAGGCCTTGGCGCGTGGAAACCGCCCCGCCATCCTTCAACGCGGATACAGCGGATTGATCTCAGGGCGTCCAAGGGAAAATGTCTTCCTCACCGACTTTGTCCCGCATGAATGGCTTTTCCCACAGGCAGCCTGTGTCATTCACCACGGAGGAGCCGGCACGAGCACGGCGGTGGCCCGTGCCGGGGTTCCGCATATCCCTGTAGTCTTCTTTGCAGACCAACCTTTCTTTGCAAAGAATATCAGGCGGTTGGGAATCGGAACCAAGATGCTCTGGTATCATCAGATGAATCCTGACAACTTGGCCCGGCGGCTGGAGGAGGCGTGCGACCGCCCCGAGATGCAGGCGAGGGCCAAGCGGCTTCAGCCGGTGTTTCTCGCGGAGGAAGGCAACTTGCGGACTGTAAACCGGATCGAGCGGTTTTTACGAGAGGTGAGGCCATGATCTGGGTTGTATTCGCACTTGTCGTCCTCATCACCGGCTACACCCTCCGGAAGTTCTGGCTGGAAAAAAAGAAAATGGATATGGAGGCCAAGGCAGACCAGCAGGCCGCCCCGCCTGATTCCAGTGAAAAGCCGGAGCCGTAGCGGGCGTTAAAACAAGAATTGTAGCCCGACATTGTCCTAGGCGAAACGCATGTTGGATGTTCACTCAATATTCGAATCTAGGTCGATCTCGATCAACAAAATCGCTGGAAGACCATCTCCAACACCTTTTCATTCCTTAAATTCCAGGGCTCATTTTTCAAGCGCGTGTTACCCTGAGACATGAGCCTGAATCCATACAATGCCAAGAAAAAAAATCAATACCTTTGGGTTCCAATCCCGGCAGCGGGCGGAATCGCGCCGGAGAGAGGAACAGGGGGTGCCTGCAAACGGCGGGGTATCCCAAGGCACGGGTCACCTGAACAGTGGCTCCATATATCGTAAAGCGCAGGAGATGGGCATTTTTGGATTCTTTAGCAAAAAGGAAAACAAGGAAAATCTGGAACAAGGGCTTGAGAAGACCAAGACCTCCCTCTTTTCCAGAATCAGCAAGGCGATTGTCGGCAAATCCAAAATCGACGACGAGGTGCTGGATGAACTGGAGGAAATCCTGGTCGCCAGCGATGTCGGCGTGGACACCACGGTCAAGATCATCGAGCGCATCCGGCACCGTGTCCAAAAAGACAAGTACACCAATACCTCCGAGCTCGACTTCCTCCTGCGGGACGAGATCACCAGAATGCTGGAGGAAACCCAGGAAAAGACCGACGCGGACTTCATGGTGCCCCCCATCCTGGAAAATGGTGTCAAACGCCCGTATGTGATCATGGTCGTGGGGGTAAACGGTGTCGGGAAAACGACCACGATCGGCAAACTCGCCCACCAATTCAAAGCCAGGGGATACTCCGTCCTCCTCGGGGCCGCGGACACCTTCCGGGCGGCAGCTGTGGAGCAGCTGAAGATCTGGAGCAGCAGAGCCGGCGTCCCCATCGTGGAAAAAGGGATGAACGTCAGTCCGGCAGCAGTGGCGTTTGATGCGGTTTCAGAAGGATTGAAGCAGAATGTGGACGTCGTCATCATCGACACCGCCGGACGCTTGCAGACCAAGGTGAACCTCATGGCCGAGCTCACGAACATCAAACGTGCCATGGCCAAGCCACTTGCATCTGCCCCGCACGAGGTGCTGCTGGTGCTGGATGCCTCCACCGGACAGAATGCCATCGCCCAGGCCAAGGCCTTCACAGAGGCCACGGAAGTCACGGCACTGGCACTGACCAAGCTAGATGGCACGGCAAAGGGGGGCGTGGTGCTCGGAATCTGCGACCAGTTCCGCATCCCCGTGCGCTATATCGGCGTCGGAGAAGGGACAGACCACCTCCAGGTCTTTCAGCCGCGTGAATTCGTGGCGTCCATCTTCCGGAACAACTGAGCGGTACTTGGACACCCCGGCAGGTTCCATCCCCGGCAGGACTCCCGGCGAGGGGTGGCAATCTTTCCCTCATTCAGCTAAATTTGCAGCGGCATAGGCTGCCACCACCCGGATGAAGACAAAAGCGTTCAAAAAAGACAAGGTGAACATCATCACGCTTGGCTGCTCGAAGAACATTGTGGACAGCGAGGTGATGCTGACCCAGCTTCGCGGCAATGAAATCGATGCCTCCCATGAGTCGGATGACCGTGCCAACATCGTGATCATCAATACCTGCGGGTTCATCGATCGCGCCAAGGAGGAATCGATCCATACCATCCTCGACTACGTGGGCAGAAAGGAGGCAGGGAGGGTGGAAAAAGTCTTCGTCACGGGATGCCTCTCCGAACGCTACAAAAATGACCTGGCGATCGAGATCCCGAATGTGGATGCCTGGTTCGGCACGATGGAACTGCCCGCACTGCTTCACAAATTCAATGCAGACTATAAAACGGAACTGGTCGGGGAACGCATCACCACCACCGATGCCCACTATGCCTACCTGAAGATCTCCGAAGGCTGCGACCGCCCCTGCGCATTCTGTGCGATTCCGCTCATGCGCGGCAAGCACAGAAGCCGGGCCATGGAGGATCTGGTCAAGGAAGCGGAATGGCTCGCCGGAAGAGGTGTCCAGGAATTGATGCTGATCGCCCAGGACCTGACCTTTTACGGCCTCGACCTGTACCGGGAGCGCAGGCTCGAAGCGCTTCTGGAGGCACTTTCCGATGTCCGGGGGATCAGGTGGATACGCCTGCACTATGCCTATCCTGCCGGCTTCCCCACCGGGGTACTGAAGGTCATGCGGGAACGGGACAACATCTGCAAATACCTGGACATGCCGCTGCAGCACATCTCGGATGCGATGCTCCAGTCCATGCGGAGAGGGATCAGCAAGGCGAAAACGGTCGAATTGATCCAAAAGATACGGGAGGAGGTGCCGGGCATCGCCCTCCGGACCACCCTGATCGCGGGCTATCCCGGCGAAACCGAGGATGATTTCCAGGAGCTCCTGGAATTCGTGAAGGAAACACGGTTCAATCGATTGGGCGTCTTCGAATACTCCCATGAGGAGAATACCCACGCATTTCGACTGCAGGACGATGTGCCGGCAGCGGTGAAGGAGGCGCGGGTGGCAACGATCATGGCGGCACAGCAGGACATTTCCCTGGAGCTGAACGGCGAGAGGATTGGCAGGCGCCTCAGCGTCCTGGTGGATCGCAGGGAGGGCGATTACTGGGTCGGACGGACGGAATATGACTCACCGGAGGTGGACAATGAAGTCTTGATCACCGGCACCGTCCCGGGGATTGGCCATTTCTGTGAGGTCGAAATTTACGATGCCGCAGAGTTTGACCTCTTTGGGAAGACCGTGTAGCAGATGACCCAGTCAGCCTCCATAATCAAGAAGTACCTCCAGCGCCACTTTCGCTTCGATGCCATCTTCGGGGGCGTCGCCACCCCGGCACAGGAAGCCTTCCTCCAGAAGCGCAGGCGCAAGCGGAGCTACTTCATTTTCCTTCAATTCCTGAGGCTCCTTCCGATCCTCTGCGCAGTGGGGTTCGGGGTTTCCTTCTTCTGGGACTTCGGCAGCGAGGACAGCCTCCAGGTTTTCGGGCAAGTGCTGCCACTGCAGTCGATTCTCAGGATGGTCTCGGTCAGCGGCTTGATTGGCTTCGGCACGAACTGGGTCGCCGTCAGGATGCTGTTCAAGCCCGTGCTCCGGCGCCCCATCTGGGGCCAGGGCCTGATCCCCGCACACAAGGAGCGGATCGTCTGGCAGTTGGCCGGGGGCATTCACAAGCATATCCTGAACGAATCCCTGATCCAGGAGCGCATCATCGCCAGCGGCCTGATCGAGAAGATCAATGAGATTCTCATCCGGGGAGTGGAGGACCTGCTGGGAGACGAAGAATTCAGCAGGGAAATCAAGGCCATCGCCTATGCGTACGTGAAGCGGAGCCTCTCCCGGCCGGAGGTGCGGGCGCGGTTTGCCTCCATCATCGATGAGAGGCTGGCGGAGAACCTGAACCGGGGCCTGTCCGGCCTGGTCTTCAGCGCCTACAAGAAGCTGAACCGCAAGGATTACGAATCCGTGATCGACAACATCCTCAACCGGATCCCGGGAACGGTGGTGGAGGTGATCGAGGAGGTGGAGGAGGAACGCCAGGCCATCGCCGAGTCCGTGCGCCTGCGGGAGAAGGACATGGAGCAGTTCCTGCTGCGGATCGTCATCGATGTCCTGGACCGGATCGATATCCGCACCCTCCTCAGCCAGCAGATGGCACATTTCGATGAGGCCAAGCTGGAGAACATGATCTGGACCGCCACCAATGAGCAACTCCTCTACATTGAGTACCTGGGAACCCTGCTGGGAATCTTCGGGGGACTGTTGATTTGGCAACCACTGGCGATGGGTGCCGCCTTCACGGGGCTGTTCATGCTCCTCTTCCTCCTCGACCAGGCCTTGCATCACCTCAAACGAGACAACATTGGCAGCCGAAAAGCGTGAACTGAAGCAGAGCTACCTCGCAGGAGACCCGGATCTCTTCGCGTTTGCAGCCTGGCCATGGCCACTGGACGATTATGCCCCGCTGATGGCAGCCCGGGATGCTGCCCCTGTGCCCCGCAGCCTGTTGGTGGAGGCGCTTCTCTCGCAGAACGAGGAGCTTCCCGATTCCCAGGTCACCCGCTCGCAGATCGAGCTGCTTGCAGCCAAGACCACCTACACGGTCACGACCGGCCACCAGGTATGCCTCCTGGGCGGCCCGATGTTCACCCTGTACAAGGTCGCGAGCACCATCGCACTGGCGCAGGAGCTGAAAGCAAAGTACCCGCAGCTGGATTTCGTGCCGGTGCTCTGGATGGCGACTGAGGACCATGACTGGGAGGAAGTCAATCATTTCCACCGCTCGTTCACGGAAAAGACCACCTATCCCGGCACCTTCCAGGGCCCAGTGGGGCGGCACCTCCTCGCGCCCGGCATCGCCTCGCTTTTATCGCAGGGAATCCCCGATGCCATCAGCTCCCATTACCGCCCCGGGCGACCGATGGCGGAGGCCTTCCGCGGACTGATGCACCGGCTCTTCGGGAGGCATGGGCTGGTGATCCTGGACCCAGATCGCCCCGCCCTCAAGCGGGCCTTCGCCCGCCAGCTCAGGATCGAACTGGAACGCCAGGGCATGGCGGATCCTGTGCACGCTGCCACCGCACGGATGGAGGAAATGGGTTTCAAGCCGCAGATACACCCCCGGGAGATCAACCTCTTCTACATCGGCCATGGTGGCCGTGCACAGCTCGAATTCACAGCGGGCACCTTCCGGCTGAAGGATGGTTCGCGGCAGTGGAGCGAGGCGGAGATCTTCGAGGAATTGGAGGAATCTCCGGAGAATTTCAGCCCCAATGTAGCCCTCCGCCCAGTCTATCAGGAATCCATCCTTCCGAATCTGGCCGTCATCGGAGGATGGGCGGAGGTGGGCTATTGGCTGCAATTGAAAGGGGGATTCGAGCGCATGGGCGTTCCATTCCCCCTGCTCGTACCGAGGTTGCACGCCACCCTGCTGACCCGGGAGCAAGCCGCTGCCATGGCGGAGCTGGGGTTGCCCCCGGATAGCATCTCCGAACCCCTCCACACCTTGAATGACCGCTACCTTCAGCAGACCTGGGACGAGGCTCCCCTGGCGGAGGCCATCCATCAGGTCCAGAAGGCCTATGCGGGACTTGCCGAGCTGGTCGGGTCGATCGACCCGACCCTGGCGACCGGTATCCGGGCGGAGCAAGCCAGGCACTCCAGTTCCCTGGAGGGCCTGCCCAAGAAAGTCCGGAAATCCATCCGGAATCGCAATCCACTCCCCTATCACCAAATACTGGCCCTCAAGAATGCCATCGAGCCGGAAAATCAACCGCAGCAGCGCATACTCAATTTTACCGCCTTCAATTCCATCGATCCCCTAACTTTGGTGGACGTGATCCTGGATCATGCACGGAATATGAAGTCATCGCATCAATGGATCACGCTTCCCTGAAACAGTCATTGCGAATGGAGATGAAGGCCGCCCGGATGTCCCTGTCCGAAGCGGAGGTGAAGGACCGAAGCCGTGAAATCTTCATCCGGTGGAGAAACCGGTTTTCCCTGAAGCGCATCGGCTTTTTCCATTGCTACCAGTCCATTTCAGGGCGGAATGAGGTCGATACCGGGGAAATCATGCAGTATGTCCGGCAGCGTCATCCCCAAGTCCTGGTGGTGGTGCCGGTGGTGGACTGGTCGCGCAAAAGCCTTCGCCATGCCTTGGTCCACGACTCGGTGGAGATGCGGAAGAACAAGTTCGGGATTCCCGAACCTCACATGCCCGTGGACTTCATCCACCCAGTACAAATGGACATGGTGATCGTACCCATGCTGGCCTTCGACGATCACGGAAATCGGTTGGGGTATGGGGCAGGCTATTATGACAAATTCCTCGCACTCACGCGCCCGAAATGCCTCAAGATCGGTTTTTGCTTTGAAAACGGCCATCTGATGGAACCCTTGCCGGTCGAGCCACATGACATCCCCCTGGATCTTGTGGTGACGGAGACGAATATCATCCGGTTCAATCAGAACCTGCAGATTTGATTCTGCGTATTGAGACAGCTATGGAGCAGGAAACAGTTCATCATCACCAGTACGAGGAGTTTTTGGCGGGTTTTTCCGCACCCTCTGTCGAAGATTTGGATCTCATGGAGCAAGAGGCCGATGAGGTTCCTGAAGCAGTGGTACGCGACAACAGGCGTCTCTGGACTTCCGGAATCGTCTCCGTGGCCGCAGGCACAGGCATCGTCCTGGCCTCCAACTATGGCCTACTGAGCGACGCGAAAGGATTTTTTATCGCTGCAGGCATCGTGGGCCTGGGTTTGGGATTGATGCGACTGATGAGAAGGGTCTTCAGGAAGAAGACGCTCACCCTGCCACCGCTCCAGCTGCGGCGCAAGGCGGAAAACGTCACCCGTAACGCCATCGATACGTTCACCACCCCGACGCAAAGCAACCGACTGACCAGATCGGATACCGACAAGGTGATCATGGGCGTGTCTGGAGGCCTTGCGGCACATTCCGGGATCTCTTCCACCCTCATCCGCGCCGCCTGGATCATCGCCTTTGCCGCAACAAGCGGAGTTGCAGCGGCATTTTATGTTCTATTGGCACTATTCATGCCTCCCGCAGCCCCTCGTGGCCTCCCTCCCTCCCGGAAATAAGCTGCCTTCCAGGGAGGGTTCTCCCATGTGGGCGGGGTGGATCTGCTTTAAATACGGTGAGAGACTTTTCGGATATATAATCCAGTCACCGCCATTTCCGCCAAGAAATGCTACATTGTCTGTAAGCTCCCCCAAACAAGACTCACAGGGATAGAATTACTCGCTTCAAATGGGGAGACATGAAGCAGATGAAATTCAGCGGGAGCGAAGTTGTCGGCATCCTCCGGGAGCAGGAACAGGACAAAAAAGCAGGCGCTCTGCCGTGAGCACGGCATCACCCACCCCACCGTTCACCAGTGGAAGAGCAAGTATTCGGGCATGGAAGTGGCCTAGCCCAGGCGTGTCAAGGTCTTCTTCGGAAGAGCGTTCCTTACCGAGGCATATTACTTCTTCTGATGGGCTCCTTTCACGTTGCGTTTCAAAAATTCGAGTACCAGCCGGCCTTTGAGGGTGGTCAGGTACTGTTGCTTGGGGCTGGTGGGCTTTTCGGGTATGGTCATGGTAAGCCAGCCCACCGCCAACAAAGGAGCTATGTAGGCATTGTAGTTTTTAACATTGTTTACAAGACCAATCTCTGTCATCATTTCATTCCTTCCCCGCTTGTTAATGGCTGACTTAAGTGCAAGTCTCATTTTCTTGGCTACACCCTTGGCTATCCTTTTTGCTATATCTCCAGCTATATCTCCAGCTATATCTCCAGCTATATCTCCAGCTATATCTCCAGCTATATCTCCAGCTATATCTCCAGCGACACCTCTATCGATGGCATTAGATATTGCTATCACTTGATTATCAACATTTTTTATGCTGTCAGCTATATCTCTGGCGGTATTGTCCAAGAGTAATCCCAGTAGATGATCAATCGCTTGAATGTCCCATTTTACCGACTGAAGCTCAATTCTAATGGAACCGGATGCTTCGAATGCCGGATGGATAAAGAGCTCCACCTCGAAAATGGTGCGATCATCGTCTGTGTGGAAACGTGGAGCAGGCGATCCATTCTCCTTCAAAGCCTTTAAAATGGTGGGAATGCCGGTTGCGCGGCCTTCGGTCAGATCCAGTTCTTTCAGAAATTCGCCCAGCCTGCGGTTTCGGTAGCGCCTGCTGCGAACCATGCCTTGACTGAATGCCTCTAGGCGTATGGAGCGGTCGGGGCCGCCGTGGTTGAGGAAAATAATGGAGCTGGGATAGATTCTGATTTCTATGGGTTCACGTTGCTGATAATCCCGGTGATAAAAAGCATTCACCAAGGTTTCTTCAATGGCTTGGTAAGGATAGCTGGCAATACGGGTGCTTTCAGCCCTGTTGGCTGGTTTGATGACCTTCTCTTGAATGAGCTTATCTTTCAGAAACTTGAGGGTCCGGGCAATTTGTTCGGGTACCGGTCCAGTGATGGGTTCTTGGTCAAAATGGTCACCGGCATCTCCACCAGGAAACGCCACAATGTCCACCTGCGTATAGGGGAAAAACTTTTCGGGTCGTTCAGCAAACAGCATCAATCCCACGTTCCTGGGAAAAATATGCTCGTTTGGGCCGGATATGAGCTCCATTTGCCCTAGCAACTCCCGATCAGGAATTTTACCCACTTGCTCGGCTAACCGGCTTTTCACTTTCACCAAATAATCTTTCACCAGCACCATGGAAATGTTTTCCATCTTCGCCTGTGTATTCGCCCTGTCGTCAAATGGAATTTGGTTGGCCAGTGCGATTAATTCCTGTTGTTCTTCCGTATTGGCTTTGATTGAGTTCGCATACTTTCGGATATAGTAGAA
>JBJOPY010000165.1:0-2660 GCA_046050405.1 Bacteroidota bacterium
ATGGATCTCGCTGCACAACGGGGGTGGCGTCGGCTGGGGAGAAGTCCTGAACGGGGGCTTCGGCCTGGTGCTGGACGGAAGCCCTGATGCGGACAGGAGGCTGGAGGGCATGCTCCTCTGGGACGTGAACAATGGGATCGCACGGCGGAGCTGGGCCCGCAACCCCGGGGCGATCCTCACCCTGCAGCGTGAGATGGCACGGACACCCGGACTGAGGGTGACGCTGCCGAACCTGGTGGAGGAAGGGTTGATCGAGGGTGCGGTGGAGGCCTAGAGGTTTCCTGCATCGCGGGATCTGCGCCTCCCGGGGCGCATGCGCAATGTTTCAGACCCCTCAGGGGCGCAGGAAGGGGGCATTCCCTGTCATCCCATTGCCTGGTTCAGCAAGGATGGTGAAGGCGGTGGAGCCGATGATTCCAAGGGATGGCTACGGAAGGGCGGGATCCCAGATCGGCTTCAGATGGAAGACCAGGTGCTTGGATGCGCCGTCCCGGGTGACGAAGCGGAGCATGCACCTGATGGGGGACTGCGCCCTCGGAAAAAACAGAATCTCCTTCATGGATCCCCGCTCGTCGGTTTGATAATATCTCCGGGTGGGGCGTGGGCTGCTCTTGGGGAGGGTGAGCTTGACCTGGCTGTTGGGCTGAAGGTCGTACATCTCGAGGATGACCAGCTGGTCCTTCCGGAGGTAGATCTGGGCATTGTTCTCGACATTCTTCCCATCCAGGTACACGAGCGATGCGAGGTTCCGGCCGGGCGGGGGGGGCTGGGAATGAACGGCGGCAGTGAGGCAGGCCTGAGCTGCCAAGGATGCCAGGATCAGCAGCGGCCTGCGCCGTCGCAGGATGGGGATCCCGGCTTCTGGAGGATTGGGGACTCGAAAAGAGGGGATGATTCCGATGCATTTCTTGAGCCACCTGTTCAGCAAATCGCGGAAAGCAGGTGGATGCGACTGGAAGGATGGCTCCTGATATTCATCCTTTCCCGGAAGCTCCATGGAAAACCCGGTGGGCAACACCGAAAGGAGGTGTCCCGGCCGACGTCCGGAGGGGTGCAACGATGGAAGGGGGATCACCGCGCAAAGATCGGGTTCTTGCCGCTTTTATCGGCAGGCCGCTCGAACTCCTTGAAATTGAACGTGAATTCAGGCAGGAGGATTTCCGAGGCGGGCATAAGCACGGGCTTTCCTTCGGCCTGATGGAGGAGCAGGCCGCCTTCGGCATTTTCCATGTGGTATCCTTCAATGATGCAGGTGATGGATGCGATCAGCTCCTCTTCTCCGAACTGGGTGCAGGTCAGCGTCGTGATGTTTTTGGCCTCGTCCCAGGTGGCGGCAAAGGGCCCGAACCTCGCTTCGAAGTCAGCCAGCACGATGGGGTGGTCCGTGCAGGTGAAGGTGATGTACCGGATGACATTGAAGTTCTGGGGTTGCATGTTGACCAGGATGGTCGTGTACCGCGTGTCAAAGGGGCGTACCCGGACGGCACCAAACAGATGGGCCGCTCGGGGTTTCCCCAGCAGAAATGCAACATAGTTGGACGATACGTCCCTCCGGTTCACGAATGACCGTATGTCCAGTAGAGAATCGATCAGTGACTTTTGCATTGCACCAAATTAGGCAAATTTTGGATGTGGACATGCAATGGTGCATTCCCAACCGCACATTTTTTTCACCCCGTGGCGCTTGGGGTGGAGATTCTGGTCAAAGTGAGCTGAATTTGCAGCCTTGCCCCATGGGGTGGGATGGACGGCAGGAGTGATGAGGGGCCGGTGGAGCCCCTGCGGATGCGTTTTCCTTAGATTTGCACCCATGGAAACAAGGTCATCGGGCAGGAAGCCCGGATCCAGGGCGGGGAAGCCTATGCAGAATGTCCGGTTCGATTCCGTGGACGAAATGCTGGAATTTCTGCCGGAGGCGGAGTGGAAGATGGTCGATCTCCTGCGGAGGCTGGTCTTCGAATGCGTCCCGGAGGTACGGGAGAAGCTGTCCTACAATGTCCCCTTCTACCGCAGGAACAAGGGGATTTGCTTCATCTGGCCGGGTTCCGTGAGCTGGGGGAAGGTGCAGCACCCGGGGGTGCGGTTCGGGTTTCAGCAAGGTCATCTCCTGCGGGACGAGATCGGCTACCTGGACCGCGGCGGACGCAAGCAGGTGTATTGGAAGGATTTCCAGTCTCTGGAGGACATTGACGTGGAGCTGCTGCGGGCCTACCTCTGGGAGGCGGCGGTGGTGGACGGAGGGGGGTGAGTGAGGAGTGAGCCGGGAGGTTTGCAGGGGGAGGATGGAGCTCTAGGCTGCCCTTCATCCAACATCCCCGCTACTGAATCGGCATTCTGGACGCGAAGGCCGGTTCGTTCAAGTTTCTAGGAGAATGGAGACGATCGCCCGCCACTGCATCCATGCCAGTAGGCCACAACCTTCAAATACTCCTAAGCTGCTTGATCAATGATTCGTTCTGATTCGTCCCTTTGGTATTGTAGTTCCAATTGTGATCAAATTGCTGGATGACATTCACGTTGGGATTGTTTGAAATCGTCAAACTGTGGAACCTTGTTTTTTGGGTCTTGGCTTCCTCAATCTTTTGAACCATGCCTCGGGTCAATGTAGCCATGATGAAGTCTGAAACCATCAGCACATCTGCTTTTTGGTAGTCATTTGT
>JBJOPY010000166.1:0-28030 GCA_046050405.1 Bacteroidota bacterium
CTTGGTGGACAAATGCGCGGTTGGAAGCCCCTTTGCGACGCTCCCATGACGAGTTTATTGCTTTGACAAGGCATCCAGACGTTCTTTCTCCTGTTTAGTCAGTCCAGAATAACCCACTTCATTGATCTTGTCCAGCAAATCATCTAGTTCCTCGGCTTCATTCTTTCCCGTCTGCGGTGATGGCTGCACAGATGCAGGCCTCTGCTGTGGATGGATGGCACGCACCACCACCTTCCGCTGATCAGAATAGACCATCTCAGGTGGCCTCGGAATCTGAGGCTGAGGGCGCTGGGCGGTACCCTGTAACCATCGCGTGACATCCCAGCCACTTCTTAAGTACTTGATCATGAGAAAGCCAATCCCCGCCCCGACGATCTCAGCCGTGCCGGCCACCGTGAAGACTGCCCTTAGTGAGACAATGGAAGCAGCAAGCATGAACAGGCCGATGTACACGAGGGGAACATCCCAAAACAGGATTCGGAAACTGTACCTAGGCACGAGGGTGATGGTGGCTGCGACCAATGTGGCATTGACCGCGCTGAAGCCCGACATCCGGGTTTCAGCGTTCGACTCCACCGTCGGCAGGAGATTGGACAGGGCGATCGTCAACATGGCATTGACCACGATCGCGAGGACAATGATCCCCTGCGTCCTGAGGTTCCCGACCATGGTGTTCAGCAGATGGCCGAAGGCATAGAGCACGACCAGGTCGAGGAAGAGGAACCAGAATTGGGTGGGATGGGCTGCCAGCCAATAGGTGAACAAAGACCAAGGCTGCCGTATGGCCGTTTCTAGATGTACCGGAAGCGAAATCTGGCTGTAAAAGACACCGAAGCCCCCCTCCCCCATCAGCCCGAGCATCATGAAAAGCACCAGATAGGCTACGGTCAGCAGGGTGAGCATGACACCCGTAAATCCAAACCGCTGAAGAAACTGCCTATACCAGCTCATGGCATTTGTTCATATCTACCTACTGATCTTACGTAACTTTCCCAAATGAAGATACGCAAAACCGGCGACCATTCCGCTGAGGTGGCCGAAGTGTGAGATGTTCCCCATGGATTTCCCCGTGGTTTGCTCGAGGATGATCATCAGGGCGGAGATCGCCGCCGCACCGATCATGAAATTCCTCACTGGAAAGCTGACCGGCAGGAAGATCAGTCCCAGCCTGGTCTGCGGGAAGTAGTGGGCGAATAGAACCATGATCCCGAACAGCGCGCCAGAGGCCCCCACGACTGGTGTCGGCGAGGGGTCGAGAAATGCCGTCATTATCATCTGCCCAAGGCCGATCGTCAGGTAGGCAGCCAAGAATCTCCTGGATCCCATCACAGTTTCCAACGTAGGCCCGAACTGAAACAGGGCAAACATGTTCAGGAGGATGTGAAGGAAATTCGCATGTGAAAAGAAGCTCGTAACCAGTTGCACCGGCATGAAACCTACAGGTTGCCCATCAGCAGCAATGATAATCGGTCTCGCGAAAAAGAGATCGGACTTGCAGAGGACGAAGTAGGCCTCCAAGGAGGGAAACAACGGCAGAGCGACAAAGACTAGCGCGTTGATGATGATCAGATTCAGGACGACGGGGGTAATGTGTATTCTCGGCATAATGAATTAAGCATTTTTTTGGAAAAATTGTTCGAGATCCTTGAGATTGATTTTGTAATACGTTGGTTTTCCATCCGGTGAATGTCCGGGCTGCTCACAGGCGAAGAGGCGGTCGATCAGGGTGCGCATCTCCAGGGGTTCCAAGCTCTGACCACCAATCATGGCACTTCTGGTGGCAATACTTCTGGCCAGCCGATCATGTATCCTTTCCCGTACATCCGATCCTCCCGCCACACGTACCTCCGCGATGATTTCCTCGAAGAATTTTTCCGCCTTGCTTCCCTTCAGCTCCGCAGGCAGGCCTTGCAGGATGTAGGTATTCTGCCCAAACTCACTCAGGTCAAACCCCATGGACCGCACCTCTGACTCGATCTCCCGCATAAAACTGAAGTCAATGGGGGAGAAAATGAGGGTCCTGGGAAACAGTAGTTGCTGACTTGCGAGGGGAGCCTTTCCGCTTGCCTTTCTCAGTGTTTCGTAAAGGATGCGCTGATGGGCATGGCTCTGGTCGATTACGATCATGCCTTCCCTGCTGGGGGTGACGATATAGCGATTGCCCAGCTGCGCCAAGAATCCGGGCTGCGGAGCGCTTTCATGCTCCATGGTCGGCATGGGAGAGGGCGGGACTGGAAACAGGAAGTTGGGGATGGCTTCCTTTCGCATGTGGGACTGGCTCTCACTCCATCCCCCGGGTGACATGTCCTCCCACTTGGAGGTGGATCTTAAACTGGAGTTGCCGCCCGCCGGCGGACTGCCGCCCATCTTTCCAATCATCTCCTGTCGGCCCTCGGGCAGGCTTGGGATCTGGGAGATCAAGCGCATGAGTCCCTGATCCTCCTCCTGGTCCATCATGGGTGCTTGGTGGTACTCCCCGATGCCCTTGCGAACCACGCTGTGCAGCAGCTGGTATACCGTGCGCTCGTCATCAAACTTGATCTCCGTTTTCGTCGGGTGGATATTGATGTCCACGTGGTCTGGAGCGATGTCAAAAAAAATGCAGTAAAAGGGGAGCGCATCCTCTGGCAGCAGCCCCTCATAGGCGCGTATCACTGCATGGTGGAGGTAGGGGCTCCTGATGAACCGCCGATTCACGAAAAAGAATTGGTCGCCACGCTTGCCCTTACAGATTTGTGGCTGTGCCACAAATCCTTGAATGCCAATGTATGGAGTCTTCTCCCCGATGGGGATCAGGTGCCCTTCATAGTCACGGCCGATCAGCGCAATGAGTCGGGCTTCAAGGCCTGCAGAGGGTAGGTCATACACGGCGACTCCCTGATTGTCCAGCCGCATCGCAATCTCCGGCTGCGCGATCGCCACCCGAATGAACTCATGGATGATGTGCCTGGTCTCGACGGGGTTGCTCTTGAGGAAATTGCGCCTGGCGGGGACATTGAAAAATAGATTTTTGACCCAGATGGTCGTTCCCTTGGCACACATGCAGGGTTCGATGCGCTTGATCTCGCTGCCTTCGATGACGATTTCTGTACCGAGATCGGAGTCGTGCAGGCGCGTGCGCATCTGCACCTGGGCGACAGCTGCGATGGAAGCCATCGCCTCCCCCCTAAATCCCAAGGTGCGAATGCTGAACAAATCCTCGCTCTTGCGAATCTTGCTTGTCGCATGCCGCTCGAAGGACATGCGGGCATCCAGTCCAGACATGCCGCAGCCATTGTCAATCACCTCCAGCAAACTTTTTCCTGAATCCTTGATCAGCAGTTCGATCCGTGTGGATCCGGCATCCACGGCATTCTCCAGCAGCTCCTTCACCACAGAGGCAGGACGCTGTACGACTTCGCCGGCTGCGATCTGGTTCGCGATGTGGTCAGGCAATAATTGGATCAACTGCTTCATCGATGGTATGGGATCATTCCCCTCTCTCCGCAAAAATACCTCAAAGGGATAATCTGCCTAACGGATTGTTCATCAACCTTGCAAGCTATGCATGGAAGGTCAACCGTTAGAGCCAACGACATGGCCATTCCATTGACCGAAAGGAAGATGAGGCCTCCTTGGACGGGCAGGTGAATGCTAAGCAGTCCCTTGGCGGTTTCACTGATCGGACATCTTCTTGCAGCACTTCGGCAAGGCCCCGTAGGCAGCCGGCACCGCAGGCTGAAGCCTGGTCTCATATCCTGCGCTAGCGCAGGCGTGATGGAGCCCCTCCAGCCCGATCGCATTCGAGTCATACGAGACAATGAGCATGTGCGCGCCCAGGTCGTAGTCGGCAGATGCCACACCCTCTGTGGCGTTCAGGGCGGTCTCGATCGTCTTTTCACACATCCCACAGTTTCCGCGAACCCAGAAGGTAGCAGTGGCGTTGTTTACCTTGGAGGCGCAGCCGCAAATGCTCAACATCACTGACATCGTACCCAAACCCAGGCAGGTCCGTGCGATGGTAGAGAATACCGTGTGCTTCATCTTGATTATCTATTTAAAAGGCTTACCCGAATCGTCAATGCTTTTTTGCTCCTTTGCCTGGATCACTTCCTTCATCGGCACGACGCCGCCGCCATGCTCATACACCAGTCTTCCCCCTAGGTGGGCCCCCACCCACAACACGCCGATCAGTGAGAGAAATACCCCCAGGAAGGTGATTCGCTCCCAGAAAAAACCGGATTTCTGCCGGAGGAACGCCCAAACCGCAAGCATCCCGAAACCATAGGTGGCCATCATGACGAGGTTCTCATGGCGCCCCATGATGGCTCGGATGGCGTCATTTGTCACAATCCGGGAGGCTTCATAGTCCCCTGAAAAAATGGTCAGGATGCAGAAAACCAGGCCGCTGACGTGAAACGCAAATCCCGCGACCTCAACCCAATGCTCCCGGCGAATCACCGCCAATAGGTACAAAACTGCAGCGGAGAGAAGCAAAACAGGGGGGAAATGTACGATCGATGGATGCAATGGCATCATGATCGGCAAATTTCCACAATTGTTGGTCGAGAATCAAGCCAATGTTCCCGATTTACGAACCTGTGGCTGGGGTTGCTGCGCCAGGGGAATGCCTGAAATCGCGCTTCCCTGGTCTCGGTCGTGAGGGCTTCAAATTCAATCCAGGGCATTGTGTACGGTCAAAATCCAGAGCCTCACCCCTGAATCCAGCCGGGTTTTCCTCCTCCTCGAACTGTAGTCCTGCTTGCGCCATGATGGAGGCTCCGTGGGCGCCGGATCTTGCTTGGAATCCATGACCGTCTCCATGCCGTCGTCATGGATCAGTAGTCTCGGGATTTTCTTCCTTCGGGGGCTCTTCCACTTTTTCCTCGGATTCCTTCACTTTCTTTTCCTTGGGAGCCTTTTCCTTCACCTTCTTTTCCTTATGCGTCTTTGCCTTTTTGGTTTTCAATGGCTTGGCCACGGATTCCTTTTCCAAGCCCGCCTTTGAGTCCTTCTTATTGAACCCTCCCTCTTCTTCGTGAGGGGTTGCAGTCTTCTCCACCTCCACTGCAGGATCGGGTTTCGAGTCGTTTCTGGTCTTCCCTACCATCTCCGTACCCTCCGACCGCTCACGGCCTGGAGTGGGTGCCGGCTCACTGGGAAGGCGCTTGATCGGGCCGAAGATTTCATCCTGGGTTGCCTTCCTGGCAACCTCCTCATCGGTTCTCTGTATCCCCCCCCTCTCGGATGCGCGCATTTCTTGCTCCTTGACACGGATCGCATCTTCCTCCTTCCTCAAGTTCTTGGCCTTTTCGGATTTTGTGATATGCTTGCGAATGGAGGCATAATGAACGATGGCATGCAACTCGCACTCACATTCATAGTAGTCCTCGTAGCACCTCGTGACCTGGCAGTTTATCTGGTCACCTTTCTTGAATCTGCAAGGCTTTACCGACCGCTTGAAAGTCAGTGTGTAGGCACAGTCTGCCGTCCACTTGATCCCGAAGACCATCTTGTTGCCTTTGTCCTTGATCTTCCCATTCCTGTCCACCCGGACTTTGGTCTTCAGTTTGTCCAGGTGCTGGTTACGGGTGATTTTACGTGTCTTGGTATCCCGAATGCCCCGATTACGGTTCCACTGGATTTCTCTTTTCCCCTTGCGGCGGATATAAGTGAAGAGGTTGTTCTTGTCAATGTACTCCATCTTCCCACGCCGGTACCTGGAACATGGCACCACATAGCCCTGCTTGCTGGAGCTATCGGCAGAGTTGGGTGGGTGGGTTTCCTTATCCTGGCGACCTCCACTGCCTTTTTTCTTCTTCTTTCTGGCGGCGTCGCTTCCCTCTAATCCGTCATTGTCGGCCTGATTTTCGGCATTCTTATCACGCAGCGTGGCGGCACCCGGGTCTGAGGCTTCTTCATCCGCCGACCCACTCGGAATCCCTTGGACAGCCTTGTCCGGCTTTTCCTGCTTGATATGATTCCCTTTGACCTTGCTTCCATCTCCCTGGGAATACCCGTAGCCAGACCACATGAGGAGAGCCATAAATGCACCTGCCATGCAAAAATGCCAGAAAATCCTGCGATCCAGATGTCTGCTGACGATCCTCATGCCCTGAATGTGCTTCGCAACCGACAGGAAATCGACCCCGTCAATTGAAGGCAAATATACGGATGAACTACCGGACGAAGGGTTTTGCTTATTGCTAGCCGACTCCCCAGTACTTAACCAATCTCTGCGAGCAGCTCGTCCACCAAGGCTACGTATTTCTCCATGCTATGCTCAGATGATTGCCCCCTCAGGCTTTCCCAGGCCGCATACTTAGCCGCCTCCTTGAAGTCAAACATGGCGGGTTTTTCGCCAGGCACGTCACCGTCTGTAGCCTGCTTGAACAGCGCGTACAGGTTCAGCAATTGTTCATTGCTTGGGCGGCGGGTCAGCGTTCTCACCCGCGCTTGTGCCGATTCAAACTCTTCTTTCAGTGACATCTGATGACGATTCGTGATGGGGGTTAAAGATACCTGAAAACTGCGAATGGGGAATCCGGGAAAATCCCTCACAAATATGGAATCGCTGGATCATCATCAATTTTCACCGCTGGAAACGCGGCGCGACACCCGGGCCTCCATTTCCCCAGCCCTAGCGTGCGATGGAGAGGAGCACCCGCTGATCGGGTCGGATGAAGAGCCCCCACGCCCCCCGGTTCAAACATTGCCCACCACTTCTACCGCTCCTGCTGCATGGATCCCGTTTCGATCGCGTGGGTTTCCTTTACGATGCAAATATCACTACCTTCGCCGCATGGAAATCCTCCTTGACATCGCCATCCTGCTATTACCCTATTTGCTGGGGTCGGTGAATGCTGCCGTCATCGTCAGCCAGGGACTCTATGGCGTGGACATCCGCACACTTGGCTCCCTCAATGCCGGCAGCACCAATATGTTTCGTGAGCTCGGCATCCGGGCGGGGATCCTCACACAGGCCGTGGACATCGGAAAGGGATCCTTGGCGGCTGGCCTGCCATATTTTGCGCACTGGTGGATCCCGCAGCCGCACCTCCTCTCGGGACATGACCTCGAGCTGCAGTCCATCGTCTGTGGATTGCTCGCTGTCATCGGGCACCTCTACCCCGTCTATTTCGCCTTCAAGGGGGGCAAGGGAATCAACACCCTGCTGGGGATGATGCTCGTGACCAATTGGCAAGCCAGCATGGTCTGTCTGGCAGGCTGGATTCTCATACTCTATATCAGCAGATATGTCGCCGTCGCATCGATCGGGAGCGTCCTGATCTACCCCATCTACCAGGTTTTGCACTCCAGAGTCGCTGAGGTACCTGAAAACTGGCTCTTGGTCAGCATCGGAGTGGGCATGTTCCTGTTGGCCGTCCATACCCATCGCAGCAACATTCAGCGGATCATGAGGGGAACGGAGGACAAAACCACATGGTTTGATGGAAAAGTTCGGTGACCCTCCAGATCCCCCGCCAGATCACAAACCCGATCCTCAAGATCGCATGGAATGATCAGAAGGAGGGGGAGCACTTCGGTTTTCACATGGGTACTTGCGATGTGGCTGCTCCGCATCTCTCAGCACCAGTGACACTGGCAGGACGAACTCCATGAAGACTCAGGACAGAGGCAGCCATGGGCTTGGCTCCTCTCTCTAATTGAGAATCGCTGGCGACAGATTTACCTACAGCTCCGAAGACTTGGCTCAATGCGCGGAGCCAACCCCAGAAAAATTATCCCCGTCTATTTGCAAATGCCAATTACCTCCGTATATTTGCATTCGAAAATCAATCGGAGGGGTGGGTGAGTGGCTGAAACCAACGGTTTGCTAAATCGTCGTGCTCCGTAAGGGGTACCGAGGGTTCGAATCCCTCCTCCTCCGCTGAAGAATCCCGAGTCCAACACTTGGGGTTTTCTTTGAAAATAAAATCAGGAAGACGGTATGTCCGACCGTTTTCATCGAGGTGTGGCGCAGTCCGGTTAGCGCACCTGCTTTGGGAGCAGGGGGCCGCAGGTTCGAATCCTGCTACCTCGACCTCGCAGTGCGGAACCCGATGTGATCGGGTTCCGTGCGTATCGGGAGGATATGATCCCTCACACGCACTGCACCTTGAGTCATGGAGCGGAACTAAATGCCTCCTTTCTCACGTGTAAATTCCTCACTTTTAACGGGTCCTTAGCTCAATTGGATAGAGCACCTGCCTTCTAAGCAGGGGGTTGTGGGTTCGATCCCCGCAGGACCTACTTGCTTTTCAGTGGCTGATCCCCCGCAGATTTCCCCGGTGGCTTGTTGATGGGTATACAGCCTACAGGAAAATCAAATGGAAATCCTGCACGGTACAGTGCGCTGTCACTGGCATCATCTCAGCAGGCAATCGGAAGGGTTCCAATACGTATAGAGGATTCTGCGAGCCCTATTCCGAGAAGCCTCGGCGTATATTATTGCCTCCCTTGGGGAGATGGTTGGACAATTTCTGGAAAAAGTCCGTGCTAGTTCTTCCAGAAGTTTTCCCTCGGGCTGTCGTTGGCCAGGGGGTTCTGCTTCTCTTTTCGTCGCCGGATTACCACCATCGCAACCAGCCCGGCCACCAGTGTTAGCCCTCCAAACAGCACCCAGGCACTGGCACTTTCATTGGAGCTCGGGGCACTCTCACTTGCACTGAAGGCATTCACATAGTAGGTGTCGATTCCGGATTTTCCGATCCGTTGATTCTCAATGTCGTCTCCGGTGACCTTCACCTTGATCTCAGGTACGACCAGCGAATCGTAATGCCCGGATTCAGGATCGAAATAGAAGAACTTTAGTGGTCCGAGGTCATAGCTGCCGGCGCGCGTGGGGAGCATGGACCATTTCCAGGACTTGTCACCGATAATGCCGTTGCCTTGGATACGTGAATTGTAGGTGGTGGAGGGATCATAGACCTCGAAGTTCTCCGGAAATGCGACCGCAGGATCCGTGATCATGGCCATGTTCCCGTTCCCGGCAATCTTCACCTCCAGCTCCAGATTCTGCCCTGTCCTGATTTCTGGGTGATTCAGGCTGGCCTCCATCTTGAACTTTCCGACCATGTTGGCATCTGGGAGAGCGGTGGGCGGAAGGGGCTTCACGATCAATTTACGATCGCTCGCCCTGATCTTGATCGCTTCGAACTTGATGTCCTGCCCAAGGAATCTCGATATCGGGTCGGCATTCGTGGCCACCGCCAGCTTCATCCCGTCCAGATAGATGTCCTTGAATTCGATGTCCCCTGTTTTGATGGGGAAGAGGATGTTTTTGTAGAGCGTGTAGGCGATGTAGTTTTTCCCATTGACCCGAGTTCGCTCCGCCGGGATTTCCTTCAACTCTATGATTTCTTGCCAGAAACCATTGTTCTTGATGCGTTGCTGCATCTCCATGATTGCCTGGCCATCCACTTTGATCTTGCGTGCGTCCAATTCATTCACATACAGGACGACGTCGCCATGCACCTGCTCGCCGATGTAGCAGCTGGACTTGTCCAGGTTCACACTGAGGAAATAGTCGGCGGAGAGGGACTTGAACTTCATGTCCTCCGGTTGTCGTTGGCGGCCGCCTCCCCCGAAGAAAGGATCACTGAAAAAATCGCCAAAAGGATCACGCATGCCCCCGAAGGGATCGCGCATGCCCCCGGAGGCATTGTTTGGCTGCTGCCGGCCCGTTCCCTTCTTGACGATGAGCGTGAAGGCGGGGCTCTTGCCCACCGCACCCCTGAATTCATAGGAAACTTCTGGGACCACGAACTTCCCTGCGCTCGGGGCAAAGTAGGTTCTCGAAAAGGTGACGGAGGCATATCCGTTCACCCAGCTTTGGGAGGTGGAGGTACCGCCCATTTGCAGTCCCTTGATCTCCGGGAACCTCGGCTGCGGGACTTGTCCGCCCGTGATTCCGCTGAGGGTGACCGAAAGCACGAATTGGTCATCCGTGGTGATTTCCTTTGCATTGACGCCGATTTGGATTTGTTGGGCGGCTATATCGCCGAGGAGTAGCAAGGGCCACAGCAGGAGAAACAGCCAGTGTTTCATGTATCTATTGGAATCGTAATTACTTTTCACGGAAGATCGCCGCATCAGGATGATATGGTGCAAAAATATACATCATGCAGGCTTTTTCGCAACCGAATGCGCGTGGGAATGGGTGGAACCACAGGAATTTTGACCCTGGCAGGGCTTAAAAATTCCTAAAGCGTCCCAATCCCTGGTTTCTGCAAATCGTGGACGACAATCCTCTAAGCTCCACCCAAAAATTCAGCCACCAAGGAACGGATATTGCTATTTTTGAAACGTCGCCTCGAAATTCTCGATTCGGCCCAGAAATCGCGTTCTCAGTAGAATCAAGTTAATGTTGCAACCTTCCGAATTGAAGGCCGCACTGGAAGGCCACCTACTCTGCATCTCCGATCAGGCAGGTTGGATGCACCCGCTCTATGCTCCCATCACCTACATCCTTGCCTTGGGGGGCAAGCGCATCCGCCCCATGCTGCTGATGCTGAGCTATCAGGCGATGTCCGGCAAACCAGGAACGGAAGCATTGAACAGTGCCACTGCGGTCGAATTTTTCCATAACTTCAGCCTCATCCACGACGATATCATGGACAAAGCGCCCGTGCGACGCGGCCAGCCGTCCGTACATGAAAGGTGGAACATGAACACGGCCATTCTCTCCGGCGATGCCATGTTTGCACTTGCCTATGAATTCCTGATCAAGGACTTCCCTACCCATGCCGCCCCTCTGCTGCGACAGTTTACACAGGTAGCGGTGGGGTTATGCGAGGGTCAGATGGAAGACCTGGAAATGGCGGGCCAGCCAGCGACCGTTCCGCAGTACATCGAGATGATCCGGAAGAAAACCGCGATGCTGATAGGGGGGAGCCTGGCACTGGGGGCGATTGCCGCCAACGCGCCAGAAAGCGAAGTCCAAACACTGTATCGGCTCGGTGAGACTGCGGGCATCGGCTTTCAATTGCATGATGATTATCTGGACGTCTATGCCCCTGCCGACAAATTCGGGAAGCAAGTGGGTGGAGACATCGTGGAAAACAAGATGACATTTCTCCTGATCCGCTGCTACGAAAAAGCCAACCCAGCCCAACGCCAGCATCTGGAGCGGTTGCTCTTTCAAGAGCACGACAACGAAGCCAAGGTCGCAGGTGTGATGGCACTCTACGAGGAGCTGGGAATACGACAGGAAACGATCGCAGAGATGGACCGGTATTTTCAGACAGCCGACGAAATGGCCAAGGCTTTTCGCAAGCATCCAGGCTTTGCATTGATTGAAGGTTTCCTCCAATCCATCGCCAAGCGCGACCATTGAGCCGATGAACGACATTACCAAAACCATCGTCGAAGGCCCCATCGCCACTGCGATTTTCCTAGCTACGATCGCCACGAGCTACGCCGCCTTTCAGAACCCACTCCTGAAAGAGAGATTCATCCTGCGCCCATACGCCTTAGTACATCGCAAGCAGTACTTCACGGTCATCACCAGCGGCTTCATCCATGCAGACTGGAACCACTTGCTGATGAACATGTTCACGTTTTACTTCTTTGCATTTCGACTGGAACATGACCTCATGTACCTTCAATCCGTACATTTCGGCGGCGATCCATCCGCAAGTGCTCAGCGCTTCGCTGAGATCCTGGGCCATGTGAAGTTCTTCCTGATTTACTTCATCTCGATGGTGGTCGCAGACCTCACCATGATCGTCAAGTACAAGGATGTTCCGGGCTATGCCTGTCTTGGTGCATCGGGGGCCATCTCGGGATTGGTCATGAGCTGTATCGTCCTCGCCCCTGCGATGCAGAACGAAATCTGGATCTGGGGAGTGCTTCCAGGCTGGTTGTTTGCCATCCTCTATCTGTCCTTCAGCTACTATGCCGCACGTCGGAGAATGGACAATGTCGCCCATGAGGCTCATCTCTGGGGATCGATTGCAGGGATCGTGCTCACGGCGGCCTTGTTACCCAGGGAAAGTTGGAAATTCATCGAGATGCTCCAGGGGACCCTCTACGGGTGGACGGGCTGACGTCTCCACTGGATTCAATCCTCTGAAATCATCACGGGTGTACATGACTCCCTGATCTCCCATGACAGCTGCTGCCTGTCCTTGTCATAGTCTGCCTTGCAGAATGCCCGGGCGATGAAGCGGCTGCTGTCGGCAAATCCCACCTCGTACACAAACTTCGATCCATCCTCTGAATCTTCGATGAAGCCGATCGAATCCAGGCTCATCGAATAGGTACGATGGAGCGAATAGTAATCCTTCTCGAGATCGCAGAGGTGCGAAAGCTGAACCTTGGCCTCGGCATTCAATCCCCCGTAGAGATGCTCGCGTATATCCCCGAAGAGCATCTTCACGAACACCCAGACGACAAGACCGGTAGCCACGGTGGCCAACCCGACCCATATCCATTTCGAATCCATGCCGCTAAGTTAGGTAAATCGAGGAGAATCGGAATGCTCACCCCAATCCCCTCCCCTAGCGGCCTGGAGCCCAGCAAGAACGACAGCCAGAACACCCGTCAGGCTCCGACCAAGTGCATCCAGAAGTTACATAAATGGTAAAGCCAAGGATCGTTCCTTACCTGCTCCCAATCCCAGGCAAACATGGCGATGGGGAGCGGGGTGTAGTTTTTTCGTTTTTCACGCTCAAATTTCAAAAAAGTTGGGCTGGAGCCATTTTTAGAAACTCTTGCCAGGGTACTCCGCTGTTCCCAACGAGCAGTACCTTATCAGGCCTGTATTGTTTCCTAAATGCTTCCATTCCAGGCACCTTTTGGGTGGCACCACTCTTTACTTCCAGCCCAATCAATTTTCCTTTTTTCTCCAGTACAAAATCAATCTCGTCATTTCTTTGACGCCAATAGTGAACCGTGTAGCCTTCACTCAACTGATGGTTCACTAAATGTGCGCCAATTGCTGCCTCTACCCAACGACCCCATACATCAGGCCTCAGCCTCACCTCCTCCAATTCAGCACCCTGCTGCGCTGTTATCAAAGCAGTGTTGTGCACTTGAAACTTTGGGCTGGAAGAACGGTGGCGAAGTTGTTCCCCTGTATATTTTTCAATGCCTGCCAGCAGCCCAGCGGTGTCAAGCAACTGTAGGTAGTGCGCCAAGGTCGTCGTATTGCCTGCATCCTGCAGCTGCCCTATAATTTTTGTAAAGGACAAAATTTGTCCTGAATACAAACAACCTAACTCAAAAAGTTTTCGCAGCAGGGCAGGCTTGTCAATGCGCGTGAGCATGAGAATGTCTTTGGAGATGCTGGTCTCGACCAGTGCATCGTTCACATACTTCTTCCAGCGATCTTCATCGCTCATTAAACCAGCTGCGCCGGGGTATCCTCCAAACCAAACATATTCCTCGGCTGTCACACCAAAGGCTTGTTCCATTTCTGCGAATGACCAATGCCCCAAATAAGTGGTTTCAAAACGCCCTGCCAACGACTCTGTCAGTCCTTGTTGCAACAGTAGACGAGATGATCCTAACAAGATCACTTTGATGGGCTGGTTTGTTCGCGTGTCCTCGTCCCATAATTTTTTAACGATCTCGCTCCAATTATCAATCTTTTGAATTTCGTCAATGGCCAAAACAAACGCAGATGCTTCAGACGCCTTCCATAGCAAACGCGCCGTTTCCCATTGCTGTTCCAGCCAATGCTCTCCCGCATTGGCAACGGCATCAGCCGAAACGAAGAGATGTGGAGCCTTTAATTTAGCCAGAACTTGTCCCGTAAGGGTGCTTTTACCCACCTGGCGAGGTCCCATAAGCACTTGAATGAAGCTTCTTGGTTCTTTCATCCTGCCCATAAGATCCTGATTATAAGATCTTTCAAATTCCATTTACAATTTACTCAATATGCTGAGTAAATTTACTCAGTTTCCTTAGCATGAATGTTCGAAATAGTGTATCTCTCAAGGAAAAAGTGTGGAGCTTTCAATTTAGCCAAAACTTGTCCTGTAAGGGTGCTTTTACCCATCTGGCAAGATCCGATAAGCACTTGAACGAAGATTCTTAGTTCTTTCATCCCGTACATAATTTCCTGACTATAATACATTTAAAACCTAATTTACAATTTACTCAATGTGCTGAGTAAATTTACTCTGATTGCTTAGCATAAAGGTTGGAAATGGCGCATCCTCACTCAAGGAAAACGATGTCGAGCCTTCAATTTAGACAAAACTTGTCCTGTAAGGGTGCTTTTAGCCATCTGGTAAGATCCGAATAAGCACTTGAATGAAAATTCTTAGCTCTTTCATACCGAACATAATTTATTGATTATAAGACATTTAAATCACTATTTACAATTTACTCAATGTAATGAGTAAATTTACTCAATATCGTGGGTATATTTACTCAATGTCGTGAGCAAAATACAAGTACATGTACTTGAAGATGCCGCCACAACCGCTCCGTCCCGACATCGTCCCTCCCTGCCGTCCATGCAGATGGCCTCTTTTCGCTCCAGAAGCCTGGTAGTGAAGATCTCGCCCGTGTAACCCAGCCGTAGGTGCGACTAGGCCAGTGGATGCCCGGATCCTGCCTACCGTTTCACGATTTTCCCCGACAGTATGCCGCCATCATTCCTCCGCAATTCATAAAAGTAAATACCTGCGGCCAGATGCGCAGTCTGGAGGCTCATACCATGCGTGATGTAGGCTTGAAATACCCGGTGCCCGAAGGAATCATGAAGGATCAGCAGGTCTTGAGCATCGGTGGTGATGCCTTTTAGAGAGATCGCCTCACTGAAGGGATTAGGATAAACAACAACCCCGGCTGGGCTCAACTCATTTGCAACGGAACTCGCGAGGGTGTCGCAGATGGAGGGCACCGTCGGCTGAAGTTCGATCTCCCCGAGAGGAGTCAGCGCCTGCCCCGTCAACCCCGGGTAGTCCGGCTCATAGAAATTGCACCGGAAGACCAGATTATTGGTCGGGGCACTCCCCTGAAAAAGAATCCCCGCGTTTGTCACAGGACTGACATAGCTCCACTGCGTCTGGCCGGAGGAGTCGATCTCGAAGAACTGCCCCTGGGTGCCGGTGGTGACCATGAACGACCCGTTGCGCAAGGGGTACACCCCGGAGATGTTGCTGCTGTAGAAGTCCGGCGGATTGTCCGCCGTGTATCGCCAATGCAGCGCCGCCGGCAGGAAGGCGGTGGAAGCGGGGACATCGTAGGTATTGGACAGGTTCAGGGGTGGCTCGACCATGTCGATGGAAGAGTAAGTCCCCGGTCGATTCAGCCCGTTGTTGAACACCAGAATCTTTCCGGCATTTGGATAGCCTTGGGGAATCCACGTGGCATGATGCTGTCCGAAAAACACCTTTGTCGTGGGATTTCCCCGCTGGTAGGCCTGCGGATTCCCCCAGCGGTAGAGGAGGTCGCCACCCCTCCCGGAGTTGCCTCCCGCATGGGTGGCTGCCTCGGCAGTGGTCGTGCTGTGGTCGATGATCCACACTTCCCCCATCGTGTGGGAGCTGAGCAGAATCTGGTCAAGCCCGGGATGGTAATCAATGGCGTTCAGATGGATCCAATCCGGCGTGTTGGCCATCCCCGGGAAATAATTGATATTCACCAGCTCCGGATGGTCAGCCACGATGGCATGATTCAGCCTGCTGCTGTCGAAGTGCTGAACCAGGTGATCCCACAACCTCCATTCCCAGACCAAGACGGCCGCATCCTGCCCCACTGGTTGCAGCTCCACCACCTTCTCGCTCCAGAGGTGCGACTGGGTGTAGCTGGAGTCCTTGCCATTCAGGATGGCTTCCTGACGGCTCCGCCGGTCCCAGACGATGCAGAGTATGTTGCCATTGGGCAGGGGCGCGATGTCATGGTGCATGCATTGGCTCGTATCGGAGAGGGTGTAATGCCAGAGGAGATTTCCATGCCAGTCAAATCGTTCAATGATGCCGCCACTCCCCCCCTCATCGAATGTCGGATTGTTCAGCTGTCCCGTTCGCAGCAGGGAACCGTCCTCCAGCAAGAACGCCGACAGTGCCGGTTTATAGGTGGAGGAACTCCATCCATGCACCTCTTCCCCGCACTTGTCGATCAGATAGGTGGAGGTGGAGACCATGGGGGAGAATAGCACATAGCCATCCCGGTTCTCTGCCCCGTAGTGGGTCAGGCCTACCGTACCTTGTCCCTCCACTGAATTCAGCAGAAGGACGCATGCCAAGCCGGCGAACAATTGGGATGAAGGCTTCATTTGGCTACCACCACCTTGAAGGTTCTAAGGGCTGAAGGTGCCTTCACCTTCAAGAGATAGACCCCACTGGCGAGCGATCGGCCGTCGAAGACATTCACGGAGTTGGCGTTCAGGGGGAACTCCTCCACGATTGCACCATTGGAATTGAGAATGGTGCATGCCATCGCTTCGTGAGGGTCAGGATTGCCCACTAGGATGTTCAGCTGGCTGGACATCGGATTCGGATAGATGGAGACGTTCATTCGGGCGGGTTCTTCTCCGATGGAAGTACTGGGACTGTAAGGCGTGACCGCCTCGTTGATCACCACGAAACCGGACCCGGGGCCTGTATTGCCATCCCCGGGATATACTTCTCCGTAAAACGTGTGGCCGATGACGTAGGGGTAGACCGGTTTGATATGGTAGCCGAATGTATCCGCCACCCAGTCAATGGTCGTGTGGTAGGTGTAGATGCCATTGGGATAATCCCTGGTGATGGAGAATCGTCCGTTGTGCGCATCCAAGTCTCCCCAGCCGGCCACGTACTCATAGTCCTCCACATATCCGCCCAGGGGAACGGAATCCAAGGCCGGCCCGTAATGCTCCGGCGACAATACAGTGCCATCGGGGAGGGTCGTTCGTCCGGTGATCTCTCTCAGCCGATAGCTGCTTCTGAGGCGGATGACCGCAGAATTTGTGTCCAAGGGATCCGCATGGCCATAACCTCCGTAAATGGGGTAGTAATCGAATGCATAGCCGATCAGGGGGGATGCAACGGTGCTATCCTCGAAATCATACAGGCAGGCAGGGCTCACATGCGTATGGTACTCCCCGGAAGCATTGGGATGACCGATGCAGGAATCAAAGGTTTCCCCGAGCAGATGCTCCCAATACCACGCGTTTTGAAACCATACCGAGGAATCCTGATAGCTCTTCGCATCCTTGGGATTGTAGATCGAGCATCCGTTGACCCAGAGTCCGATATGGCCATAACCCGGCGCAGTTGCCGGCCCCACATTGGGGATGGGATTCAGCCGGAACCGAAACTGGTAGTTCATGGGGACCGCAAACCATGGATTGTTGGGCCAGTCGTACTGGATGGGAATCCATGAAGGGATGTCCTCGGTCTTCACATAGACATACGTTGCGGAGTAATTGACCTCCTGGACATTGGTCAGGGCACCGGCAAAGCCCGTGCCCGTGGTATTGATGTGCCAGCAACCGATGGCCGGGTGAAGTTGGGAGAATGCGACCTGCATCAAGGCTGCACTCCAGATGAGTAGCGCTATTTTTTTCATGTGCACATTTAGGATTTAGTTGATTGATCCCGCACTGACCAGTCCTCGGAAGGAAGGTGGAAGGAAGATTTCCGGGACGGATTCCCTTGCAGGGCATCCGTTCGCTTGCCATCAGGCGCAGGCAGGATGCGAAGCCTGCAGCCATGGCGAGGAGACTCCTCGCGAGGCAGCCTCGGTTCAGCCACCGTGCCCCCTTCAACTACCTGTGACGATCGCATAGTAGAGCGGCATACCGATCGAGATGTTGAACGGAAAGGTCAACCCCAGTGCCATGGGGATGAACAATCCCGGATTCGCCTTCGGAGCAGCCATTTTCATCGCAGCCGGAACCGCAATGTAGGAGGCGCTCGCAGCCAATATCGCAAGGATGAACCTGTTCCCGACGCTGTCCGTTACCAGGTGGCTGGCGTATGCCACCGCGCAACCGTTGATGGCGGGGATCACCAGGGCAAACAAGCTGAGGTACAGGCCATACTTCCTGAACGCCGAAAGCCGCTTGGCTGTGACCATCCCCATTTCTAGGAGGAAGATCGCCAGGAAGCCCTTGAAGATGTCCGTGGTGAAGGGCTTGATGCCCTCCGCCTGCTTGCTGTTCGCGATGAGGCCCACCAACAGGCTCCCCAGGATCAACAATACACTCCCATTAATAAGCGAGTGTTTGACGATGGAAGGCAGGTTCAGCTTCTTGTCGGATTCCTTGTCGTACATGGACATGAGGATGACTCCCACGATGATGGCGGGAGACTCCATGACGGCCATCACGGCGACCATGTGACCGCTGTACTGTATCTGCTGAAACTCCAGGAATACCACTGCGGACACGAAGGTCACGGCACTCACGGAACCGTATGTCGCTGCGATGGCGCCTGCATCCTGGATGGATATCTTCCGCTTCAGGATGAAAAACGTGTAGAGCGGAATCAGCGAGGACACGAGGAGTCCGAAGAGGATGGAGGAATAGATCTCCGCCCCCAGCTCGCTATGGGCAAGCTCCTGCCCGCCCTTGAAACCGATCGAGAACAGCAGGTAGAGGGAGATGAACTTGCTCGATGACTTGGGAATTTCGAGATCGCTCCGAACGAGAGTGGCCAAGATTCCCAGCAGGAAGAAGAGCAGCGTGGGATTGGTCATGTTCGTCACCAGTATCTGAAAATCCATCGTAGTTAATTATAGGTGAACAATTTAACCTGTCTATCCACAGGGTGCCCCGCGAGGAATCCCTCGCCGAACCCAGTTTTCCGGGCTGCAACTTAAGAAATCGAATCCAGAAACTGTCCACAACTGCCCACGAGGGGACGAAAAATCTCGTTCGCAGATGGGAATTCCTTCCCCTGGAACCCCTTGAAGCGAGGAAATTCGCCGGGCGAGGCATTCATCGCCTGGCACATCTTCTTTCAGATTTGTCCCTGCCGACCCTGTATTATAACCCGGAGCCGCGCATTCGAAGAGTCTCATCGGTCGGCACGTGATGGGGCGGAGGAATGGCTGGAGGGGGGACACTACATGGAGCCGGCCTCCCGTACCCTGTGCCACACCCACCGACCCAGGTCAGTCATCGTCCGACTCGACCTCCACGGCCGCTCCGCCCGCGTTTGAAGTCCCTGCGCTGATTTCTGTGTGCCTGATCTGTCCGCCCAAGTAACCCGTCCGAACGGCCAGGCCAAAACTGACCAAGGAAACGAGCAAGATGACGGTCGCCATGGTTCTGGTCAAGGCTGACTTTCGGAGGGTCAGGAGAAGGCCGGCAATGGAGGCAAGGCCAAGCAACAGCATGCTCCCCAATGCGAACATGGCAAACTCCTCGTGCTGCTCGATCATGCCCTCCGCCACACCCTGAAGGCCCTCCACAGTCTCCTCCGCCCCCTCTCCGGTCAGATAGGCCACCGAGGCACCGATCGCCGAGAGGATGAAGACGGTGTAGGCCGCAATTTTGGTAGGGTTGCTCCTTGTCCACAGTGCCTGCGCCATGACGATGGCGCCCAGGATCGACCCGAAGATCGGAAGGTGTGTGATCACCAAATGGATATGTGCTGCATTCATTGTGCTATCATTTTATGCAAAGTTCGTCCAGGCCGCCTGGCTGCGAGATGAAGAATGTCATCTTGGGAGATGATCTTTGCATTGCGCCGCCACTCCCGGATGAGATCTCCCCTCCAAGCGGATGATTCATGCCCGGGCTATCCTGCCCGCTGGATCCCATCGCTAATCCGGGATTTCATTCGGGAAGCGGACCAGGTCGCTGGACCGCTGTCTCAGGTCGGCGATGATGTGTGCCACATCGGTGTTTTCCTTGCGCTTCACCCACCATACGATCAGGTTCTGCCACCATCCCGGGCGTCCGATCATATTGCCCAGCCGGGTCGCCTCTACGTCTTTTTCAGTGATGGCGTCTTGCAGCGCCTGACCCTCCAGGGCATGGAGCTTCTTGGCAAACTTCCATGCCTCGTCACGGGCGATCTTGATCCCGAATGAGAGGATCAGATCCTCCCCCACCATGTACTTCAAGATCCATCCGAAACGCGGGCTGAGGCTCGACAGGTCATTCTTGATGTCATCCACCAGTGCATTCAAAATCTTGTTGATGGCAAAGAAATCATTTTTCAGGTGGCTGATTCCCTCGCCTGCCGAGGCTTCCGATGCGGCAATCCCCAGGTCAAGGTTGATATGCGCATTCATCCCCACCAGCAGTTCCTGAATGATCAGATGCGTGGGGAATCGCCCCGCGATACCGAACGCCACCCACCAGCACCGGCTGCATTTCTGCTTGTTTCGGTATTGATGAAGCGCTTCCAGGTAGCGATTTGCGAAGATCACGTCGAGCCTTTCCATCCGGGGATTGTCTTCGAAGACGTCCCCTCGGGCGATGCCCTCCTTGACTTTCTCCGTCACGACCAGGTACAGGGCAGCGAAGATGCCCACCGGGTCATTCGTCTCTGAGGCCTGTTTCACGACTTCATCCAGCTGGGCGATGACTTCGTCGATTGTTTTTGCAGGGGTGTATTCCATCCTTTAAATCGATAATTAATGTTGATGGGATCCAAGTTCGGAATAAAACCATCATCACGGACAGCCATGCCCAATTTTTGTGGATGATTCTCTTTCCTTGACTCGAGTTTTCCTTCAGGATGCCCCCGGAATCCTGCCAACCGCCGTCTTGTGCGGCAGCTGCACCTGACTGGCGGATGAACCCAGCCCCTCGCGAATGAATCTCAAGTCATCGTTTTCAACACCTTGGTTTCAGGGGGAGCATTCACCGCGCCTTCATATCCTTGAGCATGGCTTGGTATCCGAACAATTCGTCACGGAGCCTGGCCGCCTCCACGAAGTTCAGCTCCTTGGCGGCGGCCTCCATGTTCTTGCGGAGCACCTTGATGCGCTCCTCCACCACAGGCACCGTCAGGTATTCTGCATCATCCTCCCGGGCTACCCAGGTGGTGCGCTCTTCCTCCTCCTTCTCCATCTTCAGCCGCCGGCCGAGGGCGTTTCCGAAGACATCCACGTTCTCGCGACGGATCGTTTGCGGCTGGATGCCGTGTTTTTCATTGTATTCCATTTGAATCCTTCGCCGGCGTGTCGTTTCATCCATGAGCAGTCTGATCGCGGGGGTGATCTTGTCCGCGTACAGGATCACGCGCCCGCCCACGTTGCGGGCGGCGCGCCCTGCTGTCTGAATGAGTGCCTGCGCGGAGCGGAGGAATCCTTCCTTATCGGCATCCAGGATCGCCACCAGGGTCACCTCTGGCAAGTCCAGGCCCTCCCGCAGCAGGTTCACGCCCACGAGCACGTCAAACTTGCCCCCACGCAGGTCATGCAGGATGTCCACACGCTCCAGCGAATCAACCTCGCTATGGATGTAGCGGCATTTGATCTTCAGTTCGGCCAGGTAGCGGGCCATCTCCTCCGCCATCCGCTTCGTGAGTGTCGTCACCAGCACGCGTTCATGGCGCTTGGCCCGCTCATCGATCTCATCCAGCAGGTCATCCACCTGGTTGATCAGGGGCCGGACCTCCACCTCGGGATCCAGCAGGCCCGTCGGACGGACAATTTGCTCCACGACGACGCCACCGGAAGCCTCCAGCTCGTAGGGACTGGGCGTCGCACTGACGTAAATCACCTGATTGACCATTCCGATGAACTCATCAAACTGCTGGGGACGGTTGTCCAGGGCACTCGGCAACCGGAACCCATTCTCCACCAGTACCATCTTCCGGCTGCGGTCACCGCCGTACATGCCTCGGATCTGCGGCACCGTTACGTGGCTCTCGTCGATGACCATGAGGTAATCCTCCGGGAAATAGTCCAACAGGCAATAGGGCCTCGACCCCGCCTCCCTGAAGCTCAGGTAACGGGAATAGTTCTCGATCCCTGAGCAGTAGCCGAGTTCCCGCATCATCTCCAGGTCGAACTCCGTCCGGTCCAGCAGCCGCTGAGCCTCCAGGTACATCCCTACACTCTTGAAGTAGCTGACGCGCTCCATGAGTTCCGCCTGGATCTCCTTGATGGCGGTATGAAGGGCATCCTTGGGGGTGACGAAAAGGTTGGCAGGATAGATCGTATAGGCGGCCAGGGACTCCAGCTTGCGTCCGGTCTCCGGATCGAACGTCTGAATTTTCTCCACTTCATCCCCGAAAAACATCACGCGCAGTCCGTAGTCGTCATAAGCGGGGAAAACATCCACGGTATCGCCCTTGACCCGGAAATTTCCCCGCTTGAAATCGGAAGAGGTGCGGGAATAGAACAATTCCACCAGTTTGTTCAGGAAGCTGTTCAGGGAGATCTTCTCCCCTTCCTTGAAGCTCCAGATATTCGCCCTGAAATCCTCCGGACGCCCCATGCCATAGATCGCGGAGACCGAAGAGACGATGATCACATCCCTGCGACCGGAAAGCAAGGCGGAGGTGGCCCGCAGGCGGAGCTTCTCGATTTCCTGGTTGATGCTGAGATCCTTTTCTATATAGGTATTGGTGGCTGGGATGAAGGCCTCGGGCTGGTAATAATCGTAATAGCTGATGAAATACTCGACCAGATTGTCCGGGAAGAAGGCCTTGAACTCTCCGTAGAGCTGTGCGGCCAGGGTCTTGTTATGACTCATCACCAGGGTAGGGCGCTGCACCTGCTGGATCACATTGGCGATGGTGAAGGTTTTGCCAGAGCCCGTAACCCCGAGGAGGACTTGATGGCGATCCCCGGACTCCAATCCTTCCACCAATTGCCGGATCGCCTCGGGCTGGTCCCCAGCGGGCGAATAGGAGGATTTCAGTTCAAATTCTGTTTCCATGCTGCACCCTGCCAATCTTCGATTTCACAGTTCCCTCTCCGCATCCATTCGGGCAGGGTAAATTTAGGACTATTTCCCTTGCCCTCCGTGGCGGACCGACGGCACGGGTGATCCCATAGGACTGGAATCCTGGTGCGGGAAAAGGTGGATGATGGAGGACTCACCGGTCCGGGGAGGATTTAGAACAGCCCGTCCTGGTTCAGCAATTCCAGAAACTCCTCCCTCCTGCTCTTGGAGATGGCCACCTGCTTGTTGCCGATGGAGATCACGTTGCCCTGCACAAAGTGGATTTTTTGCAGGTTCACGATGAAACTGCGGTGAACGCGCGCAAAATGCTCGACGGGGAGGATCTCCTCCAAACGGCTCAGGGTGGCCAGGGTCACGATGCGGCCCTGGTCGGTATGGATGCGCACGTACTCACGCAAACCCTCGATGTACTGGATTTCGCCGATGGCGATCTTGACGACCTTGTAGTCCGACTTCACGAAAAAGTAATCCCTGCGAACCTCGGGGGACTTCATGGCAGGGGGTGGCGGCCTCCGAAGCCCTTGCACCAGGAGCACGCGCCGGATGGCCTGGTCAAGGCGGACGGAATGGACAGGCTTGGGGACGAAGTCCACGGCCCCACAGTCATAGGCAAATGCAGCCTGTTCGCGATGGCTGCTCAATACAATCCAATGCCGGTACTGTTCAGAAAGCCCTTCTACTTCCTCGTCCGTCAAGGTCTGGCCGTCCATGTCCAGGAGGAGGAGATCGGAACGCGCATCCTGGTACAATGCAGCGCCGGGTTTCGTGAACGAGAGGAAATGGGTGGAACCAGGAATCTGGGTAAGATGCGCCTCGAGCACTGTCTTAGCAGCGGCATCGGCGCTAAGGATGGCATAACTGAATTCCATTGGAACAAAGATAGGCATTGCCCGGAACATCCAACCCGCACCGGAACGGGCTTGGGCACTCGGGAAACCAAGGCTTCCAGTTGCCATCCCTGACCGGAACACGGCCAGGGGGATGATCCAGAACCCCCAGCAATCCATCCCCGACATCCTCCTTCCCTGAAATCCAGGTGTCCGTACCCGACGGACGGAGCCCCCATCCCTTCCTGCAAAGCCTGCCCGCTTGAACCCATTGGAAGGAGAATTCCACCTGAAGGTTGATGCCCTTCATCCATTCGTAGAACAGATTTGAACATTCGCCGGGAGACCGCGTCCTTTGTAACATCACTGCAAATGTTAAGGTCATGAAAATCAAGAAAAGCATAGCCATCTCTGAAAGCGGGTTCATCTTCGACGCGTCCCGGGGATACTCGTACAGCACCAATGCGACAGGGGCCGAGATCCTGGAAATGATGCGGAAGGGAATGTCGCAGGAGGAGATTCTGGAATCCCTCCTAGAAGAATACCAGACGGACACCCCCACGGCGGAGAAGGATCTGGACGACTTCATCTCCGTCCTCCAACAATTCAACCTTGCCGGCCATGAAGAATAAGAAGCAACGTCGACGCGTCACGATCGGCATCACCGGCCTGAACAACATCGACAGCCCGGGGCCCGGGATTGCGGTCATCCGCGGGCTGCGTGAAAGCAAGGTCCTGGACGTTCGCATCATCGGGCTCTCGTATGAAAACCTGGAACCCGGAATCTACATGCACGAATGGGTGGACAAGACCTACGAAATCCCCTACCCCACCAGCGGCCATGAGGTGCTCCTGAACCGACTGCAATACATCCACGGCAAGGAAGGCCTCGACCTTATCATCCCGAATTTCGATGCGGAACTGTACAGCTTCATCAAGCTCGCGCCAGTATTGAAGTCGATGGGCATCGCCACCTTCCTGCCGACCCTCGAACAATTCGAGGAACGGCACAAGGGTAGACTGATGGAGTTCGGGCTCAAGTATGGGGTGAACATCCCCCGGAGCGAGGTCGCTCCGAACGTGATGGAATTCGAGAAACAACTCGCAACCTACAGCTACCCCGTGGTGGTGAAGGGCAAATTCTACGAAGCCTACATCGCCTACTCGCAGCAGCAGGCAGTGACCTATTATCACAAGATTGCCGCCAAATGGGGCGCTCCCATCATTCTCCAGGAATTCGTGAAGGGGGATGAATACAATGTCTGCGCGATCGGGGACGGGGAAGGCCGGATGATGGGCGCAGTCCCGATGCGCAAGACCTATATCACCCAGCAAGGCAAGGCCTGGGCAGGCATCGCCATCGATGACCCCGACTTGCTCGCGATGGCCAGAAAGATCATCGAGAAATCCCAATGGCGCGGAGGAATGGAACTCGAGCTCATCAAGCGCGACCAGGACGGCAAGGTCTTCCTCATCGAGATCAACCCCCGGTTCCCCGCCTGGGTCTACCTGACGGTCGGCGCGGGACAGAACCAACCCGATGCAGTCGCAAGAATGGCCCTGGGCGAGACACTGGCACCCATGACGGAATACGAGGTCGGCAAGATGTTCATCCGCTACAGCTGGGACATGATCTGCGACCTGAAGGACTTCGAGACGATCAGCACCACGGGGGAGCTGTGAGAGCCGTGTACGGTCGGCCATCGAGCATCCCGACCCTGGAATCTATGTTCCACCTTCCCCATTCATCCAACACATCAATGAAATAAATACCATATGGAAAAGAAAAGATATGAACGCCCGGTCATCAAGCGCCTGAATGCTGGGATGCCGGGAAAATTTGGTGCGAAGAGCGAGGCTGAGCCTGTGACGCACATTGACGGAGTCCGCATCAGCGATCTCCTCCGGGAGTTTGGCTCACCCTTGTTTGCGCTCTCTGAGGCGACGATGCGCAGCACCTACAAAAGCGCCTACACCGCCTTCAGCACACGGTATCCGAACGTACAGTTCGCGTGGAGCTACAAGACCAACTACCTGAATGCGGTCTGCAGCGTTTTCCATCAGGAGGGCTCTTGGGCGGAGGTCGTCAGCGGTTTTGAATACCAGAAGGCCATTGCCCTGGGTGTGCCGGGCGACAAGATCATCTTCAATGGCCCGGAGAAAACGAAGGAGGACCATCTGATGGCCATCGAGAACGGCTCACCGATCCATATCGATCACCTGGACGAGCTCTATCAACTGATCGAGCTGAGCGAGCAGACGGGAAAGCGGCCGCGCGTGGGCATCCGCGTGAACATGGACACCGGCGTGTACCCGATCTGGGACCGGTTCGGCTTCAACTATGAATCCGGCCAGGCCCAGGACGCCATCAACAAGATTCTCCTGAACGATAAACTGGAGCTGATCGGCCTGCATTGCCACATTGGGACGTTCATGCTCACACCCAATGCCTATGCAGTCGCGGCCTCCAAACTCGCGGCCTTGGCATTGGCCATCAAGGAAAAATTCGACCATAGCGTGCAGTACATCGACCTCGGTGGAGGATTTGCCTCCCGCAATACCCTGAAGGGCAGCTATCTCAGTGCCGTGGACATCACGCCCTCCTTCAGCGACTATGCGGAGGCGATCAGCAGCGCACTCCTGAACGCCGGTTTTGAGATCCACAACCTGCCGCTGCTCATCCTCGAAACAGGGCGTGCGATGGTGGACGACGCCGGCAACCTCCTCGGCACGGTCATTGCCAACAAGCGTCTGGCAGACGGACGCCGTGCCACGATCCTCGACTTCGGCGTGAACCTGCTCTTCACGAGTTTCTGGTACGAGCATGTGGTGTCGCCGGCGCAGGAGTGTGGACATTATACGGAGGATGTCGTCCTCTTCGGCCCGCTTTGCATGAACATCGACGTGATTCGTGAGACCGTGAAGCTACCGCCGCTGAACAAGGGGGACCAGGTGATCGTGCAGCGTGTGGGTGCTTACAACATGACGCAGTGGATGCAGTTCATCAGCCTCCGCCCAAACGTCGTGATGATCGACATGGGTGGAAAGCCTCACCTGATTCGGGAAAAAGAATCCCTCGAATACCTCATGGCACCCGAAAGGCTGCCGGCCCATCTCAAGAAATTCGATTTATAGGACCCGGTCATTGAAATGCGGAGCGCAATTCCTAGCTTTCCAGCCCAATTCAGGAGAAGATCGCTCACCCAGGAATGAAAAAGCAGGCAGCATCATGGATGCAAGAACGGGCGCTATCGCTCTGGAAGGCCACCTTGCACAGTTATTCGCAGATCTTCTTTGCGAAGAACCATACGATGGGCTTGCTCGTGATGCTGGTGTCCTTCATGGATTTGCAGACCGGACTGGGAGGATTGGCAGGTGTGGTGCTTGCTAATTCGATGGCTGGGCTGCTGGGATTCCACCGCCAGTCACTGGAAGACGGCCTGCTCGGGATCAATAGCTTGTTTGTGAGCATGGCATTGGCTGCGAACTTCGAGATGAACGGCCAAATGGTCCTGATCCTGGCGCTTGGGAGCACCTTCGCCGTGCTGGCAACCGTCTCGGTCGCCGCATGGCTGGGCAAGTACAACCTCCCGGCACTGAGCCTGCCTTTCATGCTGTCGATCTGGACGCTCTTCATGGCCATACGGTCGCTGAAAGCCATCGAATCGGCCGGAGACGATCCCTTCCTGATCAATCGCCTCTACGGAATGGGAGGCAAAGCCCTCGTGAATCTCTATGGGCTGGTGAAGGAAAATGCGATCCCGGAGGTGGTCACCACCTACCTGAAGTCGCTAGGGGCGATCATCTTTCAGGGAAACATCATTGCAGGTGCAGCCATCGCCATCGCGATCCTCATCCGGTCTCGGATCACCTTCAGCATCTCGGTCATCGGCTACGGCACTGGCTACCTCTTCTATTCCTGGATGGGCGGAAACGTCGGGGAGTTCCACTACCAGGCCATAGGATTCAATTTCATCCTGACCGCCATCGCCCTCGGAGGCTTCTTCTTCGTTCCCACCTCCCGCACCTACCTGATGCTGGTCGTGGTCACGCCACTGATCGGGCTTGCCGTCGGGGCCGCGAATCTCTTCCTGAAAACCTGGGAATTGCCCACCTACTCGTTTCCCTATGCCTGCATGGTCATCCTGATCCTGCACGTGAGCCAGTCTTCCTTCCGCCGCGAATGGTTTCCCCTCGTGGTCATCCAGCGGTATTCGGCGGAGAGAAACCTCTACTCCTTCCTGAACTACCGCAACCGATTTCGGAACAATGCCTGGTTTCAGATCGCATTGCCGTTTTTCGGGGATTGGAAGGTTACGCAGGCCTATGATGGGGAACACACGCACAGAGGCGACTACCGCCACGCATTGGACTTCACTGTCTGCGATGCGAAAGGCATGAGCTATGC
>JBJOPY010000167.1:0-17353 GCA_046050405.1 Bacteroidota bacterium
GCCTCAGGAGGAGGCATCGCTGGTGAAATGTGCGAATTCGAGGAGGAAGGGGACGCACGATCTAGTCTATAAGAATGGCCCTGTGATCCACAAGGAGATTGCCTAGAGTCCGACCCTATATTTCATCGTAGCCTGGACGATTTTGCCTCATCAAAAAAATTACAAATTTTTTTGGAAAATATAAAAATTATTCCTAACTAGCACCAGTTATGTTGAAGTTGGTACTAGATACATTGAAAGACGGGTTGGATTCCTACCTGACAACGCGGTTCCGATCAGGGCCGACTGTCGTCTATCCCGACTTGGCCAATGTCACGAGTTCCAGCAATCCTATCTTCGCACAAGGCCTGAACCTTGCGGTGGTGAAGCTTCAAGAGGATCGTACCTTCCGTCCCTCCGAGGCTTGGAGGCAACGGCAAACGGACAACACTGTGGTAGCTGTAAAGCCCCCCGTGCAGTTCCAGATGACCGTCATCGCGGTGTCCAACAACAAGGACTATGGAACGGCACTCGACGTATTGTCTGCAACCATACAGTACTTTCAGCGCAACAACTTGTATGACTCGAACAACGCCCCGAAACTGATCGATTCCCCCGTCGATCACTTCACCGTGGAGTTCGATCACAGTGATCCTGGAAATCATCATGTTTTTCCGAATGGATCCTCAATGGCTTTCTTGCCTTCGGTGAAGTTGCTGTTGCGGTTCCTGATCTTTCAGGAGGATCATTTCAATATGCCTTTGTCCGAGGTTTCGGAAGTTGTTTCAGATTTAGCGCAGCAGGATTCGTGATGGGTACGACAAGTCTATATGGCCCGCTACTTTCGTTTCGAATCAGCCATTCGTACTACTTGGATGGCATTTGCAAGGATTTTGAAATCGTACCCACTGTTCAAACTCAACAGATTCTAAGAACCTATGAAATCGCCTTCAGGCCTGCCTTGGGTGGCTTCGAGCTACTTAGGAAGCTGAATCAGAGCCATCAGCAAAGCATTCCGTTCCCGAATCCTGCACCAAGTCTCATTTTCCTTCTGAAACTGCTCAACCCACGATTTCTGCAAGTTACGGACACCTCAGAATTTCAGGATTTGCTTCGGGTTTGCATGAATCGGCAGGGACTTGCATTGAACCTGGGGAATGCAGGATTCGACGAGGTTGAGGGTGGCATCCCTATTGGGATCGTTCCGCCGGTACCTCCCCAAGTGTCGGGCGATTTGGGAAGTGTGCGAGTTCCACAAGTGGATGGAGTTTTTGCGGTATTGACACTCGATGTGCCGCCGAGCACTTTATCCACGCTTTCTTCAAGGTTCGTTTGGACATTGAGACACATGGACAGGGAGGTCACCTATTATGTGATCACCCCAAAAACCAGCCAACCGACGCTGATGACCTCTCCAGCGAGGTCGAGTACCTGTGTTGCGCTTGCATCCATCCCTGAGGATGGGCTTGCGAAGCGCATCACAGAAACCAGGAGGGAAGGGAAGCGGCTGGATGGATTCAGATACCGGATAGACGGTGTTGCCATCCAGCAAACAACCCAATTGCCCTCTTTGGAAATGGGCGGACTGCAACCAATCGCACTCCCGCTACCCCGGCCTGAAAACAACTTCACAGAAATCATAGACCTCTGGTAGATAATTAGGATAATCATATGGCAGTGAGCAATTACATCATCCCAGGCGTGTACATCGAAGAGAACGATGCTTTCGCACGCAGTGTGCCACAAGTTTCCACTGCAGTGCCAGCCTTCCTGGGCTACACCGCAAAAAATGGAGGACAAGTCAAGCGCATCAGCTCCATCCTGGAATTCAGGGAGTTCTTCGGGTTAGCACAGGCAGTCACGGTGACTGGAAATCTGTCCATCAGCAACTCTGGTGGGAACCTGACAGTCGAACCGGGCTATTCATCAGCCCTCCCCAGCTACGTGTTGGAGCATCTGTTAGAGATATACTTCGCGAACGGTGGTGGGCCGTGCTGGGTGATCTCTGTGAATCCTTCGAAGGCGGCTTCGGCGTTTCCCTCAAGCCCGTCTAAGGATGATTATCTGGCAGGTTTGAAGGTACTTGAAACTCTTGACGAGCCGACCTTGATCGTACTTACAGATGCACTGAAGACCCTGCCTCTTGCGGATTACTGGAGCCTGTGTACACAGGGGTTGGCGCAATGCGCGGCGAAGGGAGATCGGTTTTTGATCATGGATGTCCCGTATTCCCCTTCCTCCACATTTGGGGACTTCAAAAACTCGATCGAACTCTCACGCACCAATTTGGGAACCCTCAATCTCTCTTACGGTGCTGCCTACTATCCCTATTTGGAGGCCAGCCTGCAACCAAGGGTGAATCTGGATTCCGCCAAAATATCTGGAGGGGATTTGACCTACCGTGAGGCGGTGTGGGCTTCTTCACCCACCAGCCCTGACAAGCTGATCGCTGCTTTTTCGTCGTTTTCTGGAGCTGCCGTTCCGGGTCTTGAATTTGTTCTGAATGGTAGCCAGACTGCCCCGATCGACATCGCGTCGGACAAGGCTGGGAACAAGTTGACCATTTCCGTCAAGGGCGACACCGCTATTGGGGACATCGCAAGTGCATTCAATAACTATGGCGGCGATAAAATGGGATTGACGCTGGATCTTCAGGGGGCTTCGGACAGCAAGTTGACCTTGTCCGCGCAAACTCCAGGGTTCACGTTCGCCTTCTCACCTTCCAGTAATCTCACCAACTTCAAGCTTACGCGACCCGCTATTTACAAGGTCATCCTCCAAAAGATCACTCCCGCTACGCAGGTCATCCCTCCCGCTCCCGCCATTGCCGGTGTCTATTGTCAGGTGGATCGCAGCAAAGGTGTCTGGAACGCACCCGCGAATGTGAGCCTGGGAGACATCCTCCGACCCTCCGTCCTCTTGAGCAAAAACGAGCAGGCTTTGCTCGCCGAAGCCGGATCCTCCGGAAAATCCATCAATACCATCCTTCAATTCGAGGGAAAGGGCACGCTCGTATGGGGGGCACGCACCTTGGCTGCAAATGACCTGAACTGGCGCTACATCCAAGTGCGGCGGCTGTTCATCATGGCCGAAGAATCGATCCAGAAGGCCTGTCAGTATGCTGTCTTCGAGACGAACGATGCTACGACCTGGACCAAGGTGAAGGTGATGATTGACAATTTCCTCTATAGCCTCTGGAGCAAAGGGGGGCTGGCGGGATCTAAACCCGAGGAGGCCTACCGAGTGACTGTCGGGCTGGGTCAGAGCATGACCCAGCAGGACATCTTGGAGGGAAAGCTGATCGTGAACGTCGCAATGGCACCTGTTCGGCCGGCAGAATTCATCATCCTCCGCTTTGAGCAGATGATGCAGACCACTTGATAATTTTCCCATGATTCAATCGTTTCAATTTCAAAGGAAGAAGATATGCCCATTCCATCACCGCTGAAAACTCCCGGCGTATATGTCGGTGAAACCAATGCGTTCCCGATGTCCATTGCCACATCGGCCACGGCAGTGCCTGTATTCATAGGTACTACCGAACAACAACCCTCCACTGGTTCCGCTCCAGTTTTGATCGCTTCCCTGCTGGAGTATGAGAAAATATTCGGCAGAGGGTTCCTGAGTACGTGCTTTGTAGATGCGAGCGGGGAAGACTCTTCTTCTTGGGTCGTGAAGCCCTCCTCCACCACTACCGGGGCGATAGATTTTGGTGCGCCCCCGCCTTTCTCGCTGTACTATGCGTTGAAATGGTATTTTATGGAAGGTGGAGGTCCTTGCTACGTTGTTTCTATCAGGGGACAGTGGGGGAAGGCTACGCTGGCTGATTTTGTCGATCTGAATTCCTCCACCTCCGTATTGTCACAACTGAATCGCCTGACGGGTCCCACATTGGTCGTTCCGACTGATGCGATCTCCACGGCAAAGTATGTCACCAAAAGCAAGCAATGGGATTACCAAGATGTGAAAGCCATCTACGCCCAGATCCTGTCCCATTGTCAGGAACAGCGCGACCGCTTTGCGATCTTGGATGTTCCCGATGAAGATGCCGCTTCCGTGCGGGCCTTTGCTGATAGCCTCAGCCTATCCACTGGCTCCGAAAGTTATGGTGCCGCTTATTATCCTCTGATTTACACCTCCATCCCTTACGATTTTCAGGATGCAACGGTGACCGTCCAATGGAATTCCGGAGGTTCCCCAACCATTACGCCTCTGAACGATCCGGTCCAGGGTGCGACGACGAAAGGTTCCGAGGTCAAGCGCTGGCTCCAAAACCTGCGGGTGGTATTACCCCCAAGCGGCGGCATGGCGGGTGTGTATGCACGTGTGGATCGCCAGCAAGGGGTCTGGAAGGCTCCCGCCAATGTAGCCTTCACCGGGGCGATAGAACCCATGCGCAAGATTCTCGACACCGATCAGGCGGATCTCAATGCTCCAGACAGCGGCAGAGCCGTGAATGTGGTTCGCCAGTTCACAGGTCGTGGAACGCTGGTATGGGGCGGGCGAACCTTGGCTGGACTGAGCAACGACTGGCGATACATCAATGTTCGTCGGTTGATGATCATGATCCAAGATTCGATCCAAAGCAGTTTGGAGTCTATGGTCTTCGAACCGAACGTCGCAAGCACCTGGACAATGGCTACGGCATCGATCGACGCGTTCTTGAACGGCCTCTGGCAACAGGGGGCGCTCGCAGGGACCAAGGCTTCAGACGCTTACAAGGTGTCGGTTGGGCTGGGACTTACCATGACCGCCCAGGATGTCCTTGACGGGAAAATGATCGTACAGATCATGGTCGCCCCGGCGCGTCCTGCGGAGTTCATCTTGCTACAGTTCACCCAAATGCTGCAGACGAGCTGATACGATCCAGCCGATGTACACCCCCGGATTCTATACGCAGTGGCAAACGCAGGAGGAGGCGGTTTTTCCCGAAATCGCTACTACGGTGCCTGCATTCTTCGGCCTTGTGGAAGACTGGGCGGATTCGGAACCCGTGAAAATCGGGGGATTCCCGGAGTTTGAGGCAACCTTTGGGAGGATCCCACCAGGGACAATTTCAGTGGAATTGGACGAGAAAGGGGAGCCAATACTGGAGAATGGGGCGATTGTTCCGAAACGGCTCCTGCACCTGCATCTGGAATACTATTTCATGAACAAGGGCGGCTCCTGCTACATCGTTCCTGTTTCAGAATTGACATTGGAAGCCTTTCTGTCCTCATTGGAGAGATTGGTACGGTATCCCCACATCACCCTGTTACTGCCGACAGAGGCGATATTGCTAGGGTATCGGGACTATCACGCCTTCTGCCAGCAATGCCTCGACCACTGTGAAACACAGAAGAATCGCTTCTGCATTTTTGATTCGGGAAAATCCATGGCGGATGTGCAGGCTTTTCAGAAGGCAATGCTGGGTCGTGCGACCCGCCGAGGCGCAGCCTATTTTCCGAATGTGATCGTCAGGAACGACCACTTTGTGGGGAAAGCACTGGAGGAGGCCACGGTGACCATCCCTGCTTCGGACGGCTACCAGAAATCGACATTCAACGATCTGGGGCTCGAAGAAGCCGAAAAGTTGAGGGCCAAACTCAGGGAATGTCTCCTCGTCCACTACCCCTCGGCCATCGTCGCGGCCGCCTACTCAGCCACAGACCGCAATCGTGGCGTATGGAAAGCTCCCGCCAATATCTGGATGGACGGAGTGTCAGGGGTGACGCCTCGGCTGACACATTCCCAGATGGAACAGCTTTTCCAGCCCTTGGAAGGCTGTACAGTGAACATGCTGAAAGCGCAGCCGGGATATGGAACTTTTATCTGGGGGGCACGCACCTTGCAGGGTGGCGATGGAGATTCGGCATTCGTGAATGTCCGCAGGTTGATGGATTATGTGGAGCAGAAGCTCATGGAGGTGACCACTTTTGCAGTGTTCGAACCCAATGTGGAAATGACTTGGGTGACAGTGAAGGGGATGTGTGACGCACTGATGAATGAACTCTGGGAAGCAGGTGCCTTGGTGGGGAAGACCCGCGAAGAGGCTTGGCGTTCAGAAGTGGGATTGGGAACGACGATGACCCAGGAGGACATCCTGAACGGTCGGCTGATCCTGGAGGTGAAGGTGGCGCCAGTGCGACCCGCAGAGTTCATACTATTGAAGATCGTTCATCAAGTGACCGCGATGGCGGTCGGTTCAACCTAAATAATAATAACATTAATTCAAGAAGAATATGCCTTACGCACAAGAAAAAACAGCAGCGGAAATCAAGGCCGCCTATCCGATTCCAGTTTACAACTATCAGGTGAAGATCGGCACGGAGGCCTACTCCTTCCGTAAAGTCACCGGTCTTGAGATTTCTTATGAAACCACGACCTACAAAGAGAGTGCCAAATCTGGCCCAGGGCCCGTCTGGTACCAAATGCCTGCACAGCCAACTGCACTCAAGGTAAGCTTGGAAAGAGGGATGGTTCAAAGCAGCGCGAAGCAGCTGTATGACTGGATCAACGGAATGGCATTGAATGCGGTGGAAAAGAAGGACATCACGGTCAGTCTTCTCGACGAGGCGGGAAACCCGCGCGTTACATGGCTGGTGCGCAATGCCTTTCCAGTAAAACTGAAGGCTCCAGACTTTGATGCGAACTCCAACGATGTCGCCATCGAGTCGATGGAGCTGGTTGCGGACTCCGTGTCGATCCTGTAATTTTCCCAAGACGCGATGCCGGATTCAGCCGAAGATATCAAGACAAAATATCCATTGGTGAGCTGGGCTTTCCGGGTCACAGTCATGTCCGGAGCTGGCCATGCATCCGCAGTCTGGGGTTTCAGGGAAGTGTCTGGCCTTGAGATTGCCTACGACAATCAAGTATATCGTGACGGGTTGAGCTACGTGGCGGGCGCAACTGTTTTACGAGGGATTGCACAGCCAGTGAACATCACCCTTAAGCGGGGAATCATTGCCGACCGCACCGAACTCATGGATTGGATGCAGGAGCAGGGGGGAGTGCGAAGTGCGGAGAAACGTAAGCGGGATCTGCTCATTTCACAGCTTTCCACCTCAGGGGATCCTGTACTGAACTGGAAGGTCATCGGTGCGGAGCCCGTGAAGCTGACCGGGCCTGATTTCAAGGCAGATGACACCAACGGCGTCAGCATTGAAGCTCTGGCCTTGGTGGCGGAAAGACTCAAGCTCGTGAAGAACCAATAGCACGGAAGAAAGATGGGAAACAGTCATGATTCGATCTTTCGGCAGCCGCCCCTACAGGGGTTCAGATTTCTGGCCAAGTTCTTGCAGTTTGGGATTTTTCCCACTCCCTTCGACATGTGGTTCAGCAAAGTGTCGGGTATCGGAGTCTCCGTGGACACAAGGGAGATCGGAAGCGGAGGGCGAAACGACTACACGCACAAGATACCCAACCATGTGAATTATGAGAACCTGGTTCTGGAGCGGGGCCTGACTTCTGGGATTCCGAGTGACCTGGATATCAACCTCCTGGCAATGTCGCAGTTCAAGTTTGCGCCGGGGACTGTGATCGTGGTGGTCTTGAATGAAGCGAGCCAGCCAAAAAGAATCTGGACATTTCTGAAAGCCTATCCCACCAAATGGAAGATCGGGGACTTGGACGCCAACCAGTCCGGCGTGTTGATTGAGACGATCGAATTGACCTATACACAGTTTCTGCCCCTAAAACTCCCCTGAACATGCCCGTCGAAATCAAGGAATTGGTGATCACAGCCATCATGCCTTCAGCCCTTCCAAAGGATGCGGAGCCAGACAACCGGCCGGGGGCTCCTTCAGGGGAGGACAATCCTCACAAGGAGGAAATCGTGCAGGCTTGTGTGCAACAGGTGTTGAAAATCTTGGAAAGGAAAGGAAAGCGATGATTTCCTTTGGATTGACTGACTTGGTACCGCTCTCTCGCCTGAGGATCGCTGTGCTGGACAACCCCACCAAGTACTTCGAGGTGATGTACAATCCCACGAGTTACGGGAAGTCATTTCGCAATGTCTATGACAAGCGACAAGCCATCAATACAACGGGATCAAAGCAGCGGTTCCTCGTCAACGAGTCGGACCAGCTGAAATTCAAACTGATCCTGGAGGGAAGCCCTGTAGCGACCGCAGGGTTGATTACCCTTCCTTTCACGAGCCATTCCGTTACGGATCAATTGGCGGACTTCCTGAAAATTGCCCAGAGGATGGTCGGTGGCCGCCATAAGCCCAACGACCTGAAAATCTCTTGGGGGAAGATGAGTTTCGAGGGAGTGCTACTTTCCGCCGAGGTCACCTACACCGCCTTCGACCGGTCTGGAAACCCCTTGAGGGCTGAGGTGGATACGGTCTTCGAAGGGAAGATGAACGATCCTGCCGGCATCGCCATCAAAAACTCCCCCGATCTCTCCCATACCTACACGGTCATGGACGGGGATACCTTGCCCGCTATCGCGGATCGCTATTACGGTGATGTCGAGTTGCATCCGTTAATCGCCACCCACAATGCTTTGGATAATCTCCGGCGTCTGAAAACGGGCACCACACTGACGATACCGCCCATTCCGAAGGAGGACGAAGAAGGAGGGGACCATGTATAGCTCCTCCGTAGGTGACCTGCCCAAGTACGAGATCATGCTGGGGGGGCTCGCAATCTCCGAGGGTTGGCAGGTGATGTCCATCACCGTCGAATCGGAGGCCTTCAGGATTCCATGGGCGGAGATCACGTTCCTTGACGGGGACTTTGCGGCGCAGAAGTATCCCCTTGCCGACAGTGGGAGGCTGTCCCCTGGCACTGAGGTCAAGATTACCATGGGCTATCTGGAAAAACCCAGCACCCAGAAAACGGTCTTTGAGGGTCTGATCACCCAGCAGACCATGGAAGCCAACTCCGAGGGTTGTACGGTCACCATCGTATGCCGCCATAAGGCAGTGTTGATGACCCGTCAGCGCAACAGTGCCGTTTTCAAGAACAAATCCGACCTTGATGCGATCAAGGCGGTGTTTGGCAAGCACCAAGGTGTGAAACTTGCACAGGCGTCCAAGCCTTCAGGACTTAAACACCCAGAACTCATTCAGTACTGGTGCACCGACTGGGATTTTGCTTGCATGCGTGCAGAGGCGGCCGGTCTGCTCATCCTCCCCCAACCCGAGCAATTGCTGCTGGCTGACAATGCCAGCCTGCACTCCAAGTACGCTTCCAAAGCCCAGGATTTTAATTTCAACGTTCTGGAGGTTTTCCAGTTTGAGTTCATGGTCGAGGGGGATCAGCAGTACTCCCGGAGCCAAGCCGAGGATTGGGACATCCGAAACCAACAGATTTCGAAGCCCTCCATTGAAAGCGGTGACAAGGTCAGTCCCGGCAATCTTTATCCGGACATGGTTGCCCGAAAACTCGGCGGCAGCAATTCCAAGTTGAGAACCGGTGCCAGCCTTGCCAAGGGGGAAACTAAGGCATGGTCCAAGGCGGAGATGGTCAGATCCCGCAATTCGTTCTTCCGCGGCAGAATTCAGCTTCAAGGTGCCTCTTCGTATTTTCCAGGCTTGTATGCAAAAATCTACGGGATGGGTGCCGCATTCGCTGGAAGAGGACTCATTACCGGGGTGCGCCAGCGCTTGGACACGAATGGATGGGTCACCGATATCCAGTTCGGTTTGAACGGAAGGCCATTTTGGAGTCAATACGCTGTGGCCGACGCTCCTGCGGCTGGCCTCCTTCCTGCCGTACATGGTCTTCAGGTGGGCTTGGTCAAGGCCTTTGAGAAGGATGAGGACGGGTTCACGAGGGTGAGGGTTGCCCTTCCTGCCATGGGCGGCTCCAACCATCTCATTTGGGCAAGATTGGCTAGCCCCGAGGCAGGAAAGGGTGGAAAGGATGGAACTTCCCGTGGATGGATGTTCAGGCCGGAGGTGGATGATGAGGTCGTGGTAGGGTTCGTCAACGACGACCCCCGCAATGCCATCGTCCTCGGCTCACTGTTCAATCCGAAAAACATGCCCGTGTTTCCGGTCAACGACAAGAATCCCCAGAAGGGTTTGGTCACGAAGCTGGGTTCCAGCATCGTTTTCGATGACGACAAGAATGAAATCCGGATTCATACCAGGGAAAACACCAGCCTGCGGATGAACGAGGAGAAGGGAGAGGTGGAGGTCGTCAACAAGAAGGCTGATTCCAAATACGTTATGAACGACTCGGGCATCCAAATCCAATTCAAAGGCAGCAAGTTCATGATCCAGGAGAACCAGATCATCCTGGAGTGTGGAGGAAGCAAAATCAGCTTGGGAAATTCCGGGGTCGAGATGAAGAGTGCGGCTGCGATGCAATTGGAAGCCTCCACCGCCATGGATCTGAAGGCGAACGGGGCGCTGGGAATACAGGGCTCCACCGTGGAACTCAAATAAGTCAATGGAAAAGCTAGATTTCATCGGTAGGGGATGGTCGTTCCCTCCTAAATTTGGGTCAAAGGGTGCTTCGGTCGCCATGGTGACAGGGAGCGTGGACATCTATCAGAGCTTGCAGATCTTGGTGACCACCCGGGTTTATGAACGCCTCATGCATCCGAATTATGGATTGGACTTGACACCGTTCTTGTTTGAAGGAATCACCGAAGCCCTCTGCCAGGCGATCGACCAGCAGGTGCGGAAGACAGTCGAGGAGTTTGAGCCGAGGATTCGGATTGACAGACTGAGCGTCAGCGCGCGGGATGCCTGGAGGGGAAGGGTGATGATCGAAATGCAGTTCAGCATCAAGGGGACGAATTCGCGGCTCAATTTTGTGCATCCGTTTGATCTGATCGAAGCAACTGCTGGTCAGTGATGGATTTTGATAATGTGCGATTGGCACCAGACAAGGGAGAATGGAAAATCAACAAATAAGAAATCTGGTCTCAAAGCCATTCATCCTGCAGAGAGGAAAGGAGGAACCATGTCGGATTCGATACTGATTACAGGAGACCAGGCGATGTTCGAGCCGGCTTTCGGGGCGGCGATGGTGGCTGTGCAGCCGGGAGATCTCAAGGGCTCGGGGCCGCATACTGCAAATGGAAAACCAATTTGTATATTGGGGGATGAAAAAAAGGTGATGGTGTCAGGGTGCTCGTACATATCAGGTGCGTTCTCGGTTCCGGGCGTGGGCACGATCAAGATTCAATCCTTGATGCCTGATCAGCAAACCATGAAAAGCACCCTCAAAGGGAAGGCCATCCTCATGAAGGGGATGAAGTTCATCGCAGTATTCCAAGTCACGGCTCCTGCACAGATGCCTCCGCCTGCCAGCACGCCCGATCCTGTGGTCATGTACCCGGGACAGGGGAGCTTTATCACCACCAATGTAAAATGCAAAGCGACTTAGCTGCCCGGTTGAGATGGGGCGGCTAGGTTTTGATCCAATAGCTGCTAATGGAAACGCGGAAAAATATCAGTCAGGGACGCACCCGAATGGATCGAGTGGATGCGGCATTTGATCCTGAAAACATCCCTGTGGATGACAGCACAGGATATGACCTTGCTTACTTTGTGCATGCGATCTCCTCCTACTTTAAATACATCGATGGAAGTGGCAGGGAGGCTGGAGATTGGAGCGATTTCATTACCCTCACATCGACCACTGAGATTCCTTCCGATCCGGAGGCGATTGATTTCTACCTTCAGGATTCGGATCGTGCTTACCGTGAAGAATTGAATCTTGCACGGCTTTCCGAGCCGCATAGGGCCCTGTTCGTGGCCTTTCTTAAGATGCTGGAGCCCAGCAAGGCACTGCTGAATGGATTCACGCGGCGGCATCTGGATCATTATTATCGGGAACGGCTGGGTCTGCGACCTGGCGGACCGGTGAAGGGAGTGGTCGATGTCATTTTTTCCTTGCGGCCGGATGCCAGCCCCATTTTCCTTCCTCGGGGTACAGAGCTTCTGGCTACCGATCCTGGGAAAGAGGATATCCTGACCCTGGTGACCCTTGAAGACATGGAGCTCTCTCCTGCGGTCGCCTCCGAGTACCTCGCCGTCAGGACAAATTTTGTTGCGAGTGGACTGCGAAGCATTTTCAATGCCAACGGCATTTTGGAGGTTGCGAAACCAGACAACCTGAACAGTGCGAATCTGACGGATATCCAGAACGTTTTGGATCGCCACAGCTCAGGTTCAATCGATGCGGAGGATGCCTTCTTTTCCCTGAAGGTGCTGTCTGCGGAACAACTGTTTCCCCCGAGCCAGCGGCTGGAACCCGACACCAGTGACCTGAATGAGGTGCTCCAAAACTATCTCATGGGTGGTGCGGCACTTCCGTCCTACAGGGACAAGGGATTCAGCCATGATGTGCTGGCTCAGGATCTGGCTGACGGGGATGACCGAGTCCGTGCAGCTGCCATGGCCTATCTGGAGAACGTGTTGTTCATGGGGTTGGAGACATTCCTGAAACTCCGCCATGCTGCGGGTCAACGCAACCTGAACACCAAGGACAACCTTCGTTTGATTCAGGCTGCTGTGATTGCCAAGGCCAGTACGCTGGATTTTAGGCTCGTGGATGAAGTGGCCAATGAGATGGGGGTGAGCAGAGATGCACAATCCTATGGCCGTACAGGGCCGAGAACCCCGGATCAGCAGGCATGGTTCCCGTTTGCCCCAGCTACCCTCCCCCAGGATTCGGAAATCGCATGGCTGCCATCGCTGCTGATGCTGGGATCTTCCGTGCTCAAAATGGAAGGCGGTTATCGCACCATCACGGTCACTTTGGACACAGCGGAACCTATCCGTCCCGACCGTTGGCTTGTAAAACTGGACCGTCGCACCCCGAAATCCCTCTTGACAATCGAGACCCAACCGTTCATCTTCAGCGTAAGTTCACGCAAGGGATGGGTGTCGCTCGGGGTCAAGGGTGTCGCTCAGGGGACAAGCAAGTCCCCAGATGCATTGGTTTTCACCTTGGAGGTTTCCGGAGATTCCCCTCCCATCGATGCACCTGGCCAGGAATTCCCAGAGAAAGGGATACCCACCGACCTGCCGCTTCTCCGAATTGGCTTGCGGCCATCCTACTCAGTTTCATTCGAAAGCGGGGGCAATGTTCCCATCGACCCCATCGCATTGCTCTCGGGTTTTCGGCTCAGGGCCATCCTCATTGCCGTAAAGGTTGACGATCTCCCAGGTGTTCAGGCGCAGACCGAGGCCGGTGTCGTGGACACGAGTTCTCCCTTCCATCCTTTTGGCAACGAGCCGGGCAGGGGATCCACCATGGTCTTCGGCCATCCAGAGCTGTGCGAAAAGAAGCTCACAGCGTTGAACCTGGCATTCACATGGCATCAGCCGCCGCAGGACTTTTCGGATTTCGGGGACTATTACAGCGACTATTACCGCGATGGCAGCCAAGGCAATTTCACAAATCTCCTGCCGGAAGGCGTAGCCAAACTTGGAAACGGGACATTCACATTTCGGGTGGATCAATTCAGGTATTATTCCCGCACTCAGCTGTCTGGCACTCAAAGCCCTGCACTATTTTCCAAAACCTTCCACGATCCCCAGCGGGTTCAGGTCGCAATGCCTGAGGACTACAGCAGCGGCTGGACTCCGGTAAAAATCGATGCCATCAAGCCCCCCAGGATCTGGGACTCCTATTTTCAGCTGACCTGGCTCTGCAACTTTGCCCCAAGGGGCGAATACGAAAAAGCCCAGAGCAAGCTTGCCACCGCCATCAATGTGAGTGCCAATGCGTTCACCACTGCATTCTCGGCAAAAACGACCACGAACGACAATGCCGCCGCGATCAAGGCTGCAAGTGATAAGCTCAATGCTGACTCAGCCGTCCATCTGAGGGCACCCTATATCCCCAAGCTCAAAAAGTTTGAGGTGGGTTACTCTGCAGAAGTTGCGCTGAACTTTGCAACTTGGCAGGCTCCGTCGACGGCATCCAAGGTATATGCTTGGTCGCCCTTTGGACACCGTGAGCAAGGGCTTGGCTTGGGTGTTCCCTTTCCCATGATTCCAGACTTGGCAAAGGCCAATGGTGTTTATCTGGGAATTCAGAATTACCTTCCGGGCAGAGTATTGTCGCTGATGATCATGCTGGAAGAAGGGACAGGCGATCCTCTCTCCCCCTTGCCCATTGTCACGTGGCGCTATCTCGGCAGGGGAGGATGGCTCAGAGTCCCTGATGATGCCTTCCTCGGCGATGGCACCCGAGCCTTGACACAGTCCGGCACCATCCATTTGAAGATTCCCGAGGATGCCGTACAGAATACCGCCTTGATGCAGAATGAAGGCATCTGGCTGCACATCCATGTCCCTCGACACATTGGCGCACTCCCCAACTGGATCTCCCTGAACACCAATGCCGTCAAAGCATCGCCTGCAGATGTACAGGAGATGAACCTGCAAGGATTTTGGTTTCTGCCTGCGGGTTCTGTTACTGGGCTTGCGACCGAGATCGAGGGTGTAGAAAGCGTATCCCAGCCTTATCCTTCCGATGGAGGGCGGTCTCCTGAATCGGAGCAAGAGTTTTACTACCGCAGCCGGGAGCGCCTTCGGCACCGCAATCGCGCACTCACTGCCTGGGACTACGAGCACCTCGTCCTGGGTGAGTTTCCGGAAGTATATGGTGTAAAGGTGATCCAGGGCATGCCCAGATTCAACCGCCGCCCGGGGGACTTGGAGGTCTTGGCTGTCCCACGAATAGGAGGGCGACTATTTTTCGATCCCCTGCAGCCGCGTTTCGATAGCGCCGCCTGCACGCGAATCGAGGACTTCTTGCGGCAGCGTTCACCAAGGTTCGCAGGTGTGAAGGTGATAAACCCTCAGTTCATTGCGGTTTCTGTGCGGGCAATGGTTAAGTTCAGCCCGGTTGTTTCCCCCCAGCAAGGGATTTCAAGGCTGAATGAGGAGTTGAAAAGGCTCCTTGCGCCTTGGGCCTTCGAGGGTTCGGCACAACTGTCCCTGGGTGCCCACCTTACGGTGGGGGATGTCGTTTCATGGATCGAGTGTCTTCCCTACGTGGAATTCGTGGGCCGCACATCCATCGGCATTGAGGGAGCGAATGGCAGCTTCAAAATGGTGTGGCCACCCGCCACAGATACCAGCGCCTACGTTGCTGCGTCGTCCGATACCGTCCTAACCTCTGCCAAAACCCATCAATTGTATGCAATTGGCTCAGGTGATACCGATGACCAGTGGGAGGGCATTGGCTACATGAAGGTGGAGTTGGATCTCAGAATCAGATAAAAATCATAAAATTAGTTAATACTTAATCCAGATCGATTATGGCAAAGGTTGGCAGAGATATCCTCAAGACATATTTCCGAAAGAACAGCATCCCGACAGAGGCGAATTTTGTGGATCTGATCGACTCGGCATTGAATGACACGGACGATGGCTTCCAAAAGGCAGGGGACTCACCCCTGAGGATCACCGCAAATGGGGCTGGAAAGTTGCTCCAATTCCTGAAGACCTCGGTTTCAACGCCAGTGGATTTTTCTGTGGACTTGCAGCCTTCGGGAAATCCTGGACTCAAGCTATTTCCCGGGGAATCCTGGGATGGCAAAAAGTCGATTTTCCTGGACGGGAATGATGGGAGCGTAGCCATTGGAACCGATACGACGGCAGGTCAGAAGCTTAATGTGGAAGGGAACACCAAGCTCAACGGCGATGTCACCGTGGGATCGAAGTTAATGGTTGGACAGTCAGTCTCCGCCAAGCAGCTTGACATCCAAGGTACGACCCGCACAGGAAATACGCATCTTGCCGCCATCAAGGGCCTGTATGTAACCGCAGACAGTTCCGATGCCGCCGGTGGGGTCGAATTCCGCCATACGAATGGAACACAAGGCATCGGTTTTGGATTCAACAGTATCTATGCCACTGGGTCAAATGCAAACCAGAATCTCAATCTCATGCCCCGGGGGAGCGGTGGCGTCGGCATTGGGACGATCTCCCCGAATGCCTTGCTGGAAATCAGGAAAGATGCCAGCACATCCCTTGGCCCCGTTCTTCTCTTGAACAACAGCGGGGGCGGATCCGGATCCGGAGGAGCCATTGATTTCAATGGTTATGGAAGGAATTCGGGTGTTTCGCCCACCCTCCGTCTGCAAAGTTTGGATGATGGGAACTTTTCAAGCCATTTTGTTATCTCCACACTTTCTGGTGCCACCAGTGCCACCAGTGGCTCGCTATCGGAGCGGATGCGCATAGCCTCAAACGGCAATGTCGGAATCGGGACGGCGAGCCCAACGAAGAAGCTTCAGGTGGAGGGTGATTCCCTTTTCAAAGGCAACCTGAATATCGAAGGCGGCAGCAGCAGCAACCTGACGGTGTCAGGCAACTCCACACTCACGGGCAATGTCGGAATCGGGACTGCGAGCCCTTCGACTAAACTCCATGTGATAGGAGACATAAGGCTAGACGGCGGAAAAATTCAAAGCAATGGGCCTCTCGTCCTCCATCCCGATGTGGACAACACTGGAGATGATATCGTTCGGTTTTTAAATTCGATTGGAGACGAAAACATGCGAATCCATTCGGATGGCAATGTCGGAATCGGGACAGCGAGCCCAACGAAGAAGCTTCAGGTGGAGGGTGATTCCCTTTTCAAAGGCAATTTGAATATCGAAGGCGGCAGCAGCAACAACCTGACCGTGTCAGGCAACTCCACACTCACGGGCAATGTCGGAATCGGGACAGCGAGCCCAACGAAGAAGCTTCATGTGGAGGGTGATTCCCTTTTCAAAGGCAACCTGAATATCCAAGGTGGGAGCAGCAACAACCTGACCGTGGCAGGCAACTCCACACTCACGGGCAATGTCGGTATCGGGACGGCGAGCCCTGCGGAGAAACTCCACGTGATAGGAAACCTGAGAGTGGACGAGGGAGAAATTCAAAGCTGGGGTCAACTCATTTTCCATCCTGATGTGGACAAGAGTGGAGATGATATTGTTCGGTTTGTTAATTCCGATGGCGGAGAAACCATGCGAATCCATTCGGATGGCAACGTCGGCATCGGGACGGCGAGCCCTGGTTCGAAACTGTCCGTAAATGGCAACTTGGAGGTAACTGGCGTGTACACCCAAAGTGCTAATGATGGGAACGTATTCAAAATGTATGTGGGATCCAATACAGGTGGGGTTAATCATGGCACTGGTATGGTGTTTGAATTGGCTCGTGGGTATCAGGGCACCAATAGAAGAATACTCTGGGACGGAGACAATAACTGGGATCAACTCTCCGATGGCATGTTCAAAACCAATATCGTCAAGGAGGAAGGGATCCTGGATCGGATGATGCACCTGAAGGTCGTCAACTACAACTGGAAGGACAAGGCCGATGCGAAGCGGAAGCCCGTCGGGTTCATTGCCCAGGAGGTGCGGCCCTGGTTCCCTACCTTGGTGAACGAGTACAGTGATCCTGAGACGAAGGAAC
>JBJOPY010000168.1:0-6478 GCA_046050405.1 Bacteroidota bacterium
CTGACCGCACCCAAGTCCAGGAAGAACTGACCGCCATTGTTTTGCTCGTAGATGAAGGGATCCATCAGCCAGAACTCCATGAACTCAAAATTGGCTGCCTCGAAGAGTCCTGCAGTTCGCCGGTAAATGCCGCTAGACCCGTCAGGAACGTGAAAAAGAGGAGGAGGAGCAGCAGCAGCCATGCCGTGACCCGCATCCTGTAGCCGGTGATCAGGGCAAATCCCAGGGCAACCTCGAAGACGCTGACAAATGCTGCGATCGGCACAGAGAACGCCTTCATCATCTCGCTGGGAAAGAAACTGGCCACCTTGCTGAAGAAGTCCCAGTAATCATCCAGCTTGTAGCCGAATCCGACCGGGTCCTGGAGCTTCACGAAGCCCGAGATGAGGAACAGTCCAGCGACGGATTTTCCCAGTACATTGAAAAGATTGATTCCGAATGGTGTCAGTCCCCCCCCCGGTTCCGGGGCTTGCGTTCGTCGCATCGCCATCCCGGCCACTGCCACCAATGAAAGGGCGACGATCATGCCCAGGAACACCAGGAATATGATCAGGATGGTAGGATTCCTGTCGGGGCCTTTGGCGGGCGCCGCATGGTACATCGAGACAATCACCGGCGTGAGAAGCAAGACCCCGCCGACCCAGATCAGCGAGACCAAGTCCAGGATTTTGTTCTTTTTCAAACCATCAGGTTTCGTGAGACTCATATATCCTTATTTGTTTTACACTCCATTGAATTTCCGATGTGAAATCCACTGCGTGAATTTCGCGGATGATGGCCAAAACTACGAATTCCCTCCAGAAATTCAAGACCTGCCATCCGCATTTGAACAGGGACGATGATTGGCCGGGATCCATTCCACCGACCAACCCCTGAAGGTGCGACCTTGGCCTGGCGACCGGCCCATGGTGAGGTTGCCGGGGGAATCCGGGTCAGCCCCTTCGGGGCGCTCGCATTGGGCGGGCATGGACTGGGCCGATGCCCAGTGGCAGGTGCCTATTTGCAAGGTTTCGTTCGCGACAAGGAATGTGGAACCAGGACGGCGCCATTCAGGGAACCATCTTCCAGTGACTACGAAACGATGCCTTCAATGGCATTTCTAAGACATCCCAAAAGACCCCGGCCTTCCTCCGCATGGGGCGCCCTGCCAATGGGTGGCCGCCAAAGGTGAAGGATTAGCATTATATTTGCCGTTGCGGATATGTTGAATGTTCCAGAATACACCACGTTGAATTGCCGAGGCAGGTTGCTGAGCCTGGAAACGCCGTTGGTGATGGGCATCCTCAATCTGACGCCCGACTCGTTCAGCGACGGGGGGCAGTACAATACGCCGGACAGAGCCTTGGCACGGGTCGAGCGGATGCTCCTGGAGGGGGCCACAATCATCGATGTCGGGGGATATTCGTCAAGGCCGGGTGCACCGGACATCTCGGCTGCCGAGGAACTCGCCCGGGTGGAGTCCATCGTGTCCAGGATACTGGTACAGTTTCCGGAAGCGATCATCTCCATCGACACATTTCGAAGTGCAGTCGCCAAGCCGCTGCTGGAGATGGGGGTTCATCTTGTCAATGACATTTCCGCAGGGCTCCTGGATCCTGAGATGATGCCGACGGTCGGGAAGTTTGATGCCCCATACATTCTGGTACACATGCATGGGACACCGCAGACGATGCAGGCGGCACCCGCCTACCAGGAGGTGGCCAGGGAGGTCTGCGAGTATTTCGTGGAGCGAATCCGCGAGGCAAGGGCCGCCCGGATCAGGGACATCATTCTCGACCCGGGCTTCGGCTTCGGCAAGACCTTGGCGCACAACTGGGAACTCTTTCGTAAATTGCACGATTTCAAAGTGTTTGGACACCCGGTCCTCATCGGCATCAGCCGCAAATCAATGGTCTATCGTCTATTGAACGCCCTCCCGGACGAAGTCCTTCCCATTACCACAGCCCTGCATCTCAAGGCGTTGGAGAATGGCGCACGCATCTTGAGGGTGCATGACGTAAGGGAAGCCGCACAAGCGGTACAGCTTCACACCCATCTGAACCATGGAGCTGTTTAGCATTGGTTTTCTCACCGTGAGATTGGTGGATCTGTTCGACATCTCTGTCGTGACCGTTCTGTTCTACCAGCTCTATCATCTACTGAAGGGGAGCATCGCCATGCGCATCCTGATCGCGATCATGGTGGTATTTTTCATGGGAAAACTCGTGGACCTGCTGGACATGGTGGTGCTCCGGACCATTCTGGACCAGTTCATCGGCGTGGGAGCGATCGCGATGATCGTCATTTTTTCAGCGGAAATACGCAGGTTCCTCATTCTCCTGGGTCGGAACAGCATCATCGCCAAGGCCTGGGAGCAGTTCTTTAACAAGGCTGAAACGCAGCACAGTTACCAGGAACTGGTCAAGGGGATCGAGGAAATCGCCAAAGCAGGGTTTGGCGCCTTGATTGTCATCACAGGAGCAGATCCCCTCGACCACATCAAGGAAACCGGGGATCCGATCGGGGCGGAGGTCAGTGAGCGGTTGCTTTTTTCGATATTCCTGAAGGATGGGCCGCTCCATGACGGTGCCGTGGTGATCGACCACAACCGCATAGCGGCCGCCCGCTGCATCCTTCCAGTGTCGCAGAGCAACAAATTGGCCCCGGAGCTGGGGTTGCGCCACCGGGCGGGTCTGGGGTTGGCGGAGGCGAGCGATGCCTTGGTGATCGTCGTCTCGGAGGAACGAAACGAGGTCTCCATCGTCAAGGAGGGGCACCTGAGCCGAGACGTGGATGTCATCACCCTCGAAGGAGCCCTCAGGGACCATTTCAACCCTAAAGTTTCCTGACCATGGCAATCATCGCGCTCGAGGGGATGCGCTTTCTGGCCCACCACGGAGTTTTAGAGGTTGAGCGTCGGGATGGAAACCATTTTGAGGTCGATGTATGGGTCGATTGCGGCTCAGCGGCCCTCCCTGACTCAGATGAATTGGAGGACACATACGACTATGGCAAGATCAGTCGCGTGGCGGCGGAGGTGATGCGCGTTCCCAGGAATCTGCTGGAAACGCTGGTGAATGAAATGGGCAGGAGGCTCATGTCCGAGTTCCCCGAGGTTCGATCCATCAGGGTCAGGGTCAGCAAGGAGAATCCGATCGTGGATGCCCCTTGCCGGAGATCATTTGTCGAGGCGGAGTTCCATCCATCCCAGGTGTGAAGTCCATCCATCAGCAGCTGCGGCGGATTCCTTGGGGATTTCTGGGACATATCTGGATGTCATGCGCCGTCCTCAGCATCCAGGCATGCCAGCCCTCGAAGCGGTTGGTGCTGTTTGCCGACCCCTGGCTGGAGGAATATGCGGACAGCCTGACGATGCTGTTCGGTCGGTCACACCCTGATGTGGACGTCGAGCTCAAGGTCGTCTCGAGCGAAGTGGCTGTGCAGCACATACGCTACGGACAGCCGGTGGATGTCTTCCTCTGCTACGGCCTGGAGATGTTCCAGGGAGCAGATTTCCGCTCTCGTATCGCGCATGTTCACCCCATCGCGGATTCCCGGATCCTCGAGGTTCATGGCCCCCCCCATCCCAATCAAGCGCGGTTTGCCACGGGGGGGTGTTCCATGGTGGAGGCAAGCGACCGGCCCTCCAGGATCTACGCGGAGAGATCCTTCGGCGATATTGCCAGTGGTCCGGGATGCGTGATCATCGCCAATTTCCAATCCCAGGCGGCGGATTATCTTCGCTTGGGCTGGGTTCCCGGAGGTTATGTGCCCAGCCACTTCGCGGCCTCCTTGCCGGATGGCTTTGAGAGGGTTCGGCAGAGCGGTCGGATTCGGGATGCCTTCGCCGCGGCATTGATGGCTGATCGCCCCGATCCTGAGGAGGCAGCAGCCTTCTGGGAACTTCTTCGATCAGAAAAATCCTGTCTATTGGTTGAGAAATTGAAATTTCTTCCTTAGCTTTGCATCCGCGCTTGAAAAACGGCGACGTGGCCGAGTGGCTAGGCAGAGGTCTGCAAAACCTCGTACAGCGGTTCGAATCCGCTCGTCGCCTCTGGGAATCGGATTCATTGGAATCCGATTCCTTGCTTTCAGGCATCCCCGTTCCTCTGGATTCGATCCGGCTTGAATGAACGCACTGGCTCGATCGCCTCCCGAAAAAAAGCGACATCGCCCACCGTCACGCCCTACAGCGGGATTTCCCGCTGGCGGTCAAGTCCGAACCCCGGGCGGGTGAATCCTCCTATCGGATTTTGTAGCAGAACATGCCCATCGGCATGGCCGGGTTGGCGTCAAGGTAGGTATTCTGTATCCTCTTGAAGAACTGATCCACACGATGGATTCCTGCATGGGCCAGGCCACGCTGGTCGATGTTGGAATGCGGCATGCCAAGTGCTCTCCCATACCATTCCACTGCGATGAAGGGCTCCGCTTCCCCGGTGGCCTTCCCCTCGAAATACATGTCTCCCATGCGAATCACGGCAGGGACGTAACCATTCTCATCGGCTGCACGCCTGAAAAATGCGCAGGCGAGCGAATCATTGACGGGGGCTCCAGTGCCTGCCAATCTGGCTTCGGCACAATACATCAGTGCTTCGGGCAGTCCCTGCCTTGCGGCCATTTCACCATATTGGTAGGCTTTCTTGGGATCATGGTAGGTATCGCTCACGTCTCCACGGCCTTTTGACCTGTAAACCTCCGAGAGCCGGTACTGCGCATCCACATGCCCTTTGTCAGCAGCCTTCTTGAGCAGTGCCACCCCCTTCGCATAGATGGATGCGGAAAAGACATTGACCAGCAGCTCTGTCCCCAGCAGGAACTGTGCATCGGGATGTCCCTTGTCCGCCGACTTTTTGAGGTAGAACATTGCAGAATCGGCTTTTTTTTCCACCCCCCTGCCGAAGGTGAAGGCCTCGGACAGCTCGAGCATCGCCACGGAATCCCCTTCCCAGGCCCGCTTGCGGATGGAGGGATCCTGTGCGATGGCGCTACCGGCCATGCAGATCACCAGGAAACCAGCGACCATTATTGTCTTTTGCATGCCACAAATTTAGCGAATCCAATGCCAGGGGGAGGGTTGGTGTCATGCCCGAGTACGGTTGGTAAGTTAAATGCACGCCCGGGGGGAACTTTGCCAGTCAGCACATTTGAAAACTGCCCTTGCTTGCGCTCATTTACAATCCAAGAACGCCATGTGGTGTGTCTTGTCAGCGGGGGGCAAGGACAGTGGAAGTTGGTGGCCCAAAACGGTACATTTTTCAATCCTGGTTCATGGGTCAACCGAGGGAATGACCGCTACAGAAAAGACGAAACCCCTTGTTTTCAAGGGGTTTCGTGTGGATGTATTCGTGGAGAATATCGGAGTCGAACCGATGACCTCTTGCATGCCATGCAAGCGCTCTAGCCAGCTGAGCTAATCCCCCGTTGGTGTGGCAAAGGTAGGCTGAATTTTAGATTCAAGCCAAATATTCTCCAAAAAAGTTTTCACCGCCAATTGTTGCGCCAAGTGCGGCCCTTGTAATGCCTGGTCACCTTCGAGCGTGTGCCCTTGATCAGGAAGTTCATCCCGCCGACGAGGCCGAGGCTTAAGTTGTTGCACTTGCCGCGATTCACAGGGTAGAACGGTACACCGTTTGAGACGAAGTCCTTCTTCTCGAAGTCAAGGATGCCATAGTCGCCACGGTGCTGCACCACGAATCGAACGTACTCTGACACGGCGAGCTCTGCCCCGAGTGACCATGCGATCTCAAGATCGGTTGCCTTCCAGAGGAGTTCCGTCCCGAAGGGAAATTGCTGCTGTACATCATTGACATCGATCCTGGCACGATTCAGCAGACCGATCTGCGGGCCGATTTCCATGATGAACATCTTGGAGCCGGGTATGCTGGACAGGTGAAGCAGAAGGGGTATCTTGAAGTAGGAGGCGTGCCGGCTCGTCTTGGTCTGCACACCGAAGTCGTCCACCGTGTTATAGGCCTGCACTTGCTCTGCGTACGCCACACCCGTATGGATGCCGACCTGGTGCAAGAAGTTAATCCCAACCCTGAACATACCCGTGCCTCCAAAGCTCGGAACATACGCGAAGCCCTTCCCCACGCCATCCAACGGCTGATCGTTGAGCATCATCGTGTATTGGCCTCCCGCGACGAAACCCATGTGCAAGCCAGTCTGGGCGAGCAAGGGAACTCCCGAAAGCAACAATGTAAGGGAAACAAGTGTATTCTTCATACAATGGAACATCTCAACTCAAAAATAATGAAACATGGCTCTATCTGCAAAATTCCTTACCTTCATGGCCATGCAGAAATCTAAGGTTGCACGGCGATTCTTGACATCTTTGCTGATATTGACGCTTACGCTCGTCTTCGGGATCACGGGATTCCATTTCATCGAAGGCTACTCATTGCTGGATGCCACGTACATGACGGTGATCACGATGAGCACCGTAGGATTCGAGGTGCTGGGGGAGAATGGTTTCAGCCCGGAAGCGAAGGTCTTC
>JBJOPY010000169.1:0-4629 GCA_046050405.1 Bacteroidota bacterium
GCAACACCAGGGCTGTAAGCCAGGGAAAGATCACGTTGTGTGGAAACTGGTTTGGTGGAGGTCACCTCAATCTTGCCTTTGGGCTCGCGCCGATGGTACTCGAGCGCATCTTCTTTCCTTACTCATCTCCTGCAGGATGTCGTTCTCAGGGGTCAGTGCCTCCAGCTGGTGCTGGGCAAAGAAGCCGGGCTTCACATTGTGCCCGTGGGTGATCTCGCCCTCGAAGGGCTCCACGTCAGCGACGATGCGCAGGATCGTGGATTTGCCGATGCCGTTGGCACCGATGAGGGCGATCTTCTCGCCCCTGTAGATGTGCAGCTCGCTGTCATGGAGGATCACACGGTCCTCGTACGCCTTCCGCTTGACCTTCAGGTCCAGGATGTTCCTGCCCGGAACCGTGTCCGGCTTGAATTTGAAGTTGATGGGGGGGCCATCGCTCTCGGGGGCCTCGATCCGCTCCACCTTGTCCAGCAATTTCACCTTGCTCTGGACTTGGCGCGCCTTGGTGGCCTTGGCGCGGAAGCGCTCGATGAAGCGCTCCGTGTCCTTGATCGCCTTTTGCTGGTTTTCGTACTCCCGCTGGTGCTGCTCCTGCAGCACCACCTTCTCCTTCAGGTAGAAGGAATAGTTGCCCTTGAAGCGGTGGAACCTCCCGACCGCGATCTCCACCACCGCGTTGACGAGGCGGTCCAGGAATTCCCGGTCATGGGAGACGATGACAAAGGCACCCTTGAACTCCTTGAGGTAGTCCTCCAGCCATTGGATGGCGGGAAGGTCGAGGTGGTTCGTGGGTTCGTCCAGCAGGAGCAGGTCGGGCTCCATGAGCAGGAGCTGCGCCAGCATCACCCGCATCCGCCATCCGCCGGAGAAGGTGTCGAAGGGGCGCATCTGTGCCGCCTCGTCGAATCCCAGGCCGGCCAGCACCGCCGAGATCTTGGCCTCGATCTGGTAGCCATCCATGGCCTCCAGTGCATGCTGCTTGTCCGAGAGCTGATGGATGAGCTTCTCGTCATGGTTCAGTGCCGGATCGGCCAGGAGGGCGTCGATCTCCGCCCGCAGCTGCAGCTGCTCCCCGAAGGCCTGCATCGCGACCTCGAAGACACTCCGCTTGCTCGGCACGCTCAGCATTTCCTGCTCCAGGTAGCCGATCTTCATCCGCTTGGCCATGCTCAGCTTCCCCTCCACGGGGGTCATCTGCCCCGTCAGGAGCTTCAGAAGCGTGGTCTTCCCCGTCCCATTGCGCCCGACCAGGCCGATCCGGTCTCCCGGCTTGAGCTGCAGGGTGGTGTCTCGGAACAGCCACCGGCCTCCGAATTCAAATCCTATGTTTTCCAGCGTTATCACCGGGCAAAATTAACAGAAAGGGCGTGAGAGACAATGGCTGGGGAGGCGGATCGCTGCGGCGGCTCCCCCCTCCTCTCCCATCCACCGCGGCGGCGGACGGACTTTTTCCCGGGGAAATGTCCCTAGCCGGCCTTTTCAGGCGAATCCTGGGGTTCGGCGGAGCCTGTCCGCAGATTTTCCAGGACGACCCTCCAGGCCTGGGGGCGCCTGCCGAAGAAGACTGCGTACATCACCCCCACGCAGAGGAGCATGAAGAGAAAGTCCATGCCCTCCGACATGGCCTGCTGATGCAGCAGGGCCGGGGTTTCGAGGCTCGACTCCGGGTAGGAAACCAGGCAGAGGGAGAAGAGATTGTTGCCGGCATGGATCCCGATGCTCAGCTCCAGCCCTTCGTCCATCAAGGCGAAGGCGCCCAGGACTGCCCCGAACGTGAAGTAGTGCAGCAGCATCAGCCCGGCCCCGTAGGCCTGGACCTCAGTGTTCATGAGATGCATGGCTGCAAAGATGCCGGAGGTGAGGAGCAAGGCCAGGTAGGGCTTGGCGGGGGCGAGCCGAATGAGTCCCTGCATCAGCTGCCCCCGGGTCGCCACCTCCTCGAAGGCGCTCTGCAGCGGAACGAGGAGCAGCGCGATGGGCAGGAACAGGAGGGAACGCCCGATGTCCGGGGTGAGCCGAAATGACTGGGGATCCATGGCGTAGGCCGCCAGTTCATAGAGGCACATCAGCCCCATCCATGCCCCCAGTCCGGCCAGGAAGCGCCCTTTCCGGAACCGCCGGTATCCGGTGACCACCCATCGGAAGGGTTTCCGGAGGAGGAGCCGCTCGGTGGCCCAGATGCCGCCCAGGCCCACCACGAACTGGCACATGATGAGGATGAACACGAGGATCGGGTCCATTCCCAGCAGTTTGAAATTCATCGGGTCGGCCAGGTAGGCCTCTGCCTGGGCGGGATTGCTCACCAGCAGGTAGGCCACCGGGAGCATCAGGATGCTGCCGCCCAGCAGGATGAAGATGGCCCAGGTCAGCAGGATGGCCATGACCTGCCGCAGCGGGTCTGGATCCCCCTTCCACGCATGGGCCAGGAAACGGTTGTGCTCCATTCCAGGGCGAATTTAGTTCTCCTTTTTCAATTTCATCCTGCGTCCTGTGCCGGGCCAGTGGAGGCCTCCTTCCCCGCACGCCCGCGCCCCTGCCACCCCTCGGATGCTGCGGGCTGCTTTCCCTCCCCGGGCCTCAGTTCTCATCGTTCTCATCGTCCTCCTCCTCCACGTGTAAAATGTGCAGCAGGCGATGGATGATGGGCGCGAAGAATACCGCCGTGATGCTCAGGAAGGCAACCCCGCTGTACAAGGCGTAGAGGGAGGAAAATACCTTGGCGTCGGATGAGGTCATCTCCACCACGGGGCCCATGCCCGTCAGGATCATGCTGGCCATGTGAAAGCTGTCCAGCCAAGGGATTTGCCCAAAATGATGGTATCCGACCGTCCCGATCAGAACGGAGGACACCACCAATGCCAGCGCAAACAAGGCATACCGCCAGAGCCGGTACAGGAAGCGGGGGAAAGGGGTGACCTTTTGCTTGCGGTTCTCGAATTTCATTGCTTTCTCAGTTTTGTTAGGGGGTCTTCAGGACAGTCCTTCTGAATTGTCCGTGGGTTCTTGGTGGGGTGATCTTCATTCGCCTCTCCCCTCCCCCATCCGCTGTCCATGCCAGAGGACAGTGGATCGGCGAGGGTTCGTCCCACCCCTCCGGGGTCAGCAAACCATGGGTACGGTGCGCAGGCGGTTTTCAACTACCAATGCCAGGTTAATTTTCGTTCTTGTAAAAGGTTTGCCCCACACGATGGATATGATCCAGGAGATGATCCGTGTGAAGCGTATGAAACACCGAGAGGTCAAACAAATAAGGCGTGTTCAAATCGTCCAAATCCAACCCCACATTGGATCGCGTTGCTTCGGTCACGTCCCTGCCTTTCAGGGTGAGGTCGATGTCACTCCCCTCCCTGTAATTGCCTCTTGCCCTTGATCCGTAGAGGATCACCTCCTCGATTTCGGGATACTTTCTGAATACCGAATGGATTTTGTCGATGGTCTTCTCGTCCAATCCGAATTTCATAGGTAGGTGCTCATTTTTTGGTGAAAGTCTTTCAACAATTGGAAATAAATGGAGGTTACCTTTGAAAATTCGTCTTCCAAGATCTTGGCCTCGTAGGTGTGTACGGTAGCGTTTCTGCTGTCGATCATATTCATCCATTCTTGTCCGTTGGCAATCAGGCCTTGATGGAACGCTTCCCTGGTGGCACTTCTTGATGCCACGATCCCAGTCACCCCCTCATATTCCAGAAAGTCCTTCATCACTTTCCAGGCCAATTCATGTGTGAATTCAAACCGCTGCAGGACACCCTCCTTCACGATCGCAAGGGGATGGGCTTCGCTGTGGGCAATGCCTTCCGCCAACCGTGCGAGGGCACTTTCAAAATTCGCCAATCGCTGCTTCCATCTGATATCTTGTTCCATCCTGTTCACTTCTGAAGCCGGTAAAAATCCCTTGTCACCTGCTTTTCTGCTTCTGAAACGGCGAAATCTGGATCATCGGATGAAAGATGTACATACACGGGGTTCTTGTCCGGCAATTCGATCAAGTCTTGCTTCTCCTCTGCGAATTCCAAGGCAATGGATTCTACGAGGTGCTTTTGCTGCATTGTCCATTCGAGTTCCTTCACCTTCACATTCCATTGCAAAATAAGCACGAAACGATCTTCCTTTCCAATATGCGACAACGCTCAGGGAGAAAAATCCCCTGCCGTCCGATGTTCCCGTCTCGCGAGGTGGCTGGCTGCGGGGAATCCGATGAACCGCATCGACCATTCCTAGGTTGGACAAGGCTCCGCAATCTTCCGCCCTTACATCTCCCACGGGAAAAATCCTCCTTGCATAATCCCCGGGAACCCCGTAAGTTGGCACCATGGCACAGGAAGCCCCCGACACCGAAGACACCGGGAACCCCCGGATCCCCGCCGAAAACGACGGCGCGGACAGCCCCTCCCCCGACGCCCCGGACACCGGGGACGGCGAGGAGACCCTGCTCTCCCATTACGCCGGCGGGGTGCCGGGCCTCCTCCTCCCGGACGGGAGCCTGGGCGACGGACCGGGCGGCCTCCCGACCCGCCTCGCCAACGCGGCCGAGGAGGCGCAGAAGGCCGGCGAGACCCCTGCCGGCCTGGCCGTCAAGGGCGCGGGGGTCGCCATGGGCCTGCTCGGCGGGCTCATGGGCCTTCCCGCCGG
>JBJOPY010000170.1:0-12442 GCA_046050405.1 Bacteroidota bacterium
GCTACACGAACATGTCCGGCAACAACAGTGGCTACGGCGACTACCAGGCCGCCGATGTGATCATCTCCAAAGGCGAGGTCACCCGCTTCACCCTCACCCCCCGGTTCAACACTTCCGGCAAGCGGGGATTCTGCAAGATCTGGATCGACATGAACAACGACGGGGATTTCAGAGACGCAGGCGAACAGGTGTACAATGCAAGCGTGACAACCAATGCCATGCGTTCAGGCACCTTCACTGTTCCCGCCACTGCGATAGCCACCACCACCCGGATGCGCGTCAGCATGAGGATCGATTCTGCGCAGGCAGATTGCGGGGGGTTCCGCTACGGGGAGGTGGAGGACTATGGTGTTAGATTGAGTTCCTGCGGCAGCCCCAGTGGATTAACCACCAGCGGGGTCACGACAACGGATGCTGTCCTGAGCTGGAACCCGGTCCCGAATGTAGCGAGTTACAACCTGCGGTACCGCCGGAATAGCTCTGCGACATGGATTAACGCGAACACCACTGGTAATTCGTTCAGGATCAGTGGATTGTCCCAGTTATCCATCTACGCATGGCAGGTGCAGGCCGTCTGCGGCAGCGGAACCAGCGCCTATGTGGCGGCGAACAATTTCACCACCCCTGAGGGAGTCTATTGCACCTCCAAAGGCGTTTCCTCGTTCGATGAATGGATAGGCGAAGTCTCGATAGGCAGCTACCTGAACATTTCCGGCAGCAACGGTGGCTACGGCGATTTCACCCCCCAAATGATAAACATCTCGAAGGGAGTGGAAGTCAGCTGCGCCCTTACCCCAGGCTACAGATTCCAAAGTTATCCTGAATACTGGAGAATCTGGATCGACCTGAATGGCGACAAGGACTATGATGATGCGGACGAAATGGTGTACAGTTCGAACGGGTCATACACCTCGAAGATAGATTTCAAGATAACCGTCCCCGTGACGGCTACGGCGACCCTCACCCGTATGAGAATCAGCATGCGGTACAGTGATGAACGTGCTGCACCGAACGCATGCGGGGAATTCCACTTCGGGGAAGTGGAGGAATATGGTGTAAACCTGACAAGAAGTGCCTGTGGCACACCTGCCGGACTGTCCGTCAGCATCCCCACATCCTCCAGTGCCACGCTGACATGGAACCCGGTCCCGAGTGCCGTGAGCTACCCTGTGTCTTACCGCGAGACCGGCACGACCACGTGGATCACCATGGTCTCGCCCGTAAATAGTGCCAATATCAGCGGATTGTCGCTGGGAAAGACCTACGAATGGATGGTGGGATCCTATTGCAGCGTCGGCTCCGGCGCCACTGTGCCAGGACCCAACTTCAGCACGGGCTATTGCACCAGCACTGGCAACACTAGCAGCCTGGTATACACCGAGAATATTGATATCGGCACCCAGACCATTTCTTACAAGAACGGAAGCGGCTCTGGTGACTACACCGCTACAAATGTGGAGCTCAACAAGGGCGTTCCCCTCCTTTTCGATATCGTGCCTTCTATCCGTTTTGGCTATTCGTTTTCCTGGAAGATCTGGATCGACCTGAACGGGGACATAGATTTCAGCGATCCAGGCGAACTGGTTTACGCTTCAAACGGGGCAGTCCCCTCCCGCCAAACCGGCAGATTCACGATTCCCATGACTGCCACGGCCACCCGCACACGGATGCGCGTCAGCATGAAGCCTGGTGCAGCACAGACAGAGTGCGAAGTTTTTGAGGGCGGCGATGTAGGAGACTATGTTGTAACATTGGTTTCCTGCGGCAGCCCCAGCGGACTGACAACCAGAGGCGTCACACTGTCAGGTGCGACGCTTAGCTGGGGTGCCGCCATGGATGCCACAAGCTACAAAGTGCGGTACCGCAGGGTCAGGGCGTCTACATGGAATGAGGTGACAACGACCCAGATTTCCTCCACGATCAATGAGCTGTTACCCTCCACGACCTACGAATGGCAGGTGGCGTCCACCTGCGCCCTCGGAACCGGTAACTATGTGGCGGGCAGCAACTTCACTACTCCGGGAGGCTACTGCACCAGCAGCGGCAAGTTCTCGGTTGACGATTTTAATCATACCATTAAGATCGGCAAACTGCTGTTGCGCACCTTCGACAACGGCGGATACCTTGACAACACTGACACTAGCGTAGTCATTCAGAAAGGTAGGGACATCCCCTTCTTGCTCAGAAACAGCGCCAAGGACCAACGTGTCAACCTAGAATACTGGAGGATCTGGATTGACCTGAACGGGGACAAGGATTTCTACGATGCAGGCGAACTGGTGTATGACCCAAGAAGGACAAACCTCTATGATCTCAGAGACAGCTTCAATATTCCCCTGACCAGACTGACCACGACCGAACCCACAAGGATGCGCATCGGCATGAGGGCCGACCAAGCACCTGACCCATGCGGAACCTTCGAACTCGGCGAAGTGGAGGACTATACCGTATACCTGACCCAGACCTGCGATACACCCGTAATAGTGTCGGCTGTCAATTCCCCAGAAGCTCAACAGGCGATAATGACCTGGAGACCGGTTCCGGGCGCCACCTCCTACGAGTTTGCCTACCGGGAGTACGCCAGCCAGTTGGACTGGACTTCCGTGACCACCAATGACACTTCCTACGGCATTCCCTATGGTCTAGATCCCAACCGCTACGAATGGAAGGTGCGGGCCGTATGCAACGGCGGAACCGGCATGAGCATGTTTGCAGTGGGAAAAGACGTCAGTACAAATGGAACGTGCACTGACGCATACGAGTTTAATGATTTCTCCTCTGAGCCCCTGCCAATACCTATAAACGCGGAGATTAAAGCCCTGATTTGCCCCGGGGACGCGGACAACTATGGGGTTACCACCACCCAGGCGGAACCCAAGTTGATGGCCATCCTGACCGAATTGCCCGCGGACTATACATTATATGTCGGTGACAGCAATTCCTATGCTCAATCCAGAAACGGTGGGCTCACCCCCGACACCGTTGTCTACAACGCCACCAATGCTAATAGCTACTTGGTGCGTGTCTCTGGCGCATACTTAAGTGCTTACAGCACCGAACCCTATACCCTGCGAGTATTTGCCCGGAGTACGGACTGGCCCATGCCCAGAAATCAAAAAATCGGCTACAGGGAGAATGCAAAGACAGCGGGCGAAGCCGCCGCCGTCGGCGCGGACGTCCTGAAGGTCTGGCCGAACCCGGCGTCCCGGAACCTCTCGGTGGGCTACCGCAGTGGCACCGATGGTGCAGCGAGGATGATGGTCATGGATCTTTCCGGCCGCATGGTGGCAAGCCGTCCGGTGACCTTGGTGGCCGGGGCGAACAGCCTGGAGCTGGACGTGTCCAGCCTGGCCGATGGCATGTACATCGTCCGGGTCCAGACGGACAGCCAGAGCCACAGCGCGAAGGTGCAGGTCATGAAGTGACCCGCCTATGGGATTGAAATTCGGAGCGGGGATGCCTCGGGCGTTCCCGCTCCTTTTTATTGCATGACCAGGCTACGATGGACATCCATTCGCATCCTGATAGGGGGGTGCTTGACCCCATACATCATCGTTCCCGCCGATGCAGCGGGTCGCTCGGGCATCTTTCCGCATGGATCCACCCAGCAGGTCGCCGGCACATGGCCGTGTGGTTGACTTCCCCATCCTGCGGGGAGGCACTTTATTCTGCGAAGGAAGAAAGTTTCCACCAGGATGCAGGGATGAGTGCCTGTGGGATCGGAACATCCCCCCGAGGGAAAAATTGTCTTCCCAATCGCGGCTGGCTGGGCTACATTTGCGCCCAGTGCCAATCAGGCTCCGATGCTGTCCGGATGAGTTTTGCAAAAGAAACCATTGCCTTGTTCAAAAAGGAACTCCTGCTGGAATGGAAGCAGAAGTATGCCTTGAATGGCATGCTGCTGTATGCCTTGAGCATGGTTTTCGTGGTTTCCATCGGCCTGCAACGCAACCTGCCTGCACAAGCCTGGAATGTCATTTTCTGGATCATCTTGCTCTTTGTCTCGGTGAATTCCGTCGCGAAGAGCTTCATGGGTGAGCGTGCAGGGCAATTGCTCTACCTCTACAACCTGGCAGGTGCAAGGGCCATCATCGTCGCCAAGATGCTCTACAACTGCCTCTTGCTGGCTGGAATCGCCATGGTGACCTTGGGCTTCTTCCTTCTGCTCAGTGGATCGGGCAAAATCATCGACCCGGCACAGTATGGCCTGGTCGTTTTGATCGGAAGCCTGGCATTCGCGGCCAATTTGACCTTGGTCTCCGCGATTGCCTCCAAGGCCCACAACCAAGCCACGCTCCTGGCGGTGCTTGGGTTCCCGATCCTGGTTCCCGAAATGCTGGTGGGAATCAATGCCTCGGGGAAGGCCATCCAGGGCATGCCCCTCTCCGCTTCGCTGGGCGAGATCATCTTTTCCGCAGTCTTTGTTGTCATCATCGCGATGGTCTCTGTTATTTTGTTCCCGTTTCTTTGGAGGGACTAATTGATGGATTGGAGCCTGAAGTCGATTGGAAGGATTTTGCTGGGAGTCACAGTGTTGGCAGGCAGCACCTATGTGATTTACATGGGCCTGGGTACCAAGATCCCCTACCAGAATCCGATGAATGCGCAAACCGCCCGCAACCTCTTCTTTCACGTCCCGCTATGGTTTGCCGCGATGCTCATGGGTTACACCTCCGTGGTGTACAGCATCCTTTTCCTGCGCAGGCAGGATCTGAAGTGGGATATCCGTGCCCACGAGTCGGCGCGACTGATGCTGTTGTTTGGACTGCTGGGATTGGCGACGGGGGTCATCTGGTCGCGGGTGACGTGGGGAGCGGACAGGTCCGACCTCGACCCGCAGGCTTGGTGGCCCTGGGATCCCAAGCAGACCAGCGCCATGGTCTGCGTGCTGATCTATGGGGGGTACCTGCTGCTGCGCCGGTCCTTTGACGAACCCGGGCAGCGGGCCAAAGTCGCCAGCGTTTACAACATTTTTGCAGCGGCATCCATCTATCCGCTGTTCTACGCCATCCCCAGGGCCATGGGAGGGCAGCACCCGAACACAGGCACGGACCAAACGGCGCTCAAGGGCCTTCACCCCTCCCAATTTGAGATCTTCTGGATAGCCGTGCTGGCGATGGTCTGCCTCGCCGTGTGGATTCTCGACCTCCGTGTCCGTTACCGCACGGTGGAATCGGCACTGGAAAGCATGGAGGAGGAGGCATCAACCGAATGGAAGAAGACATGAAATCCCGGGATACTTCACTGAGAAAACTGTTTTGGGTGGGAATGTTCGCGCTCCTCGCCATCCCGCATTCCACGATGGCATTCAGCGACGGTGCCGCGAACTTCTCGCTCGTGGTGACCGATAGCTTCGGCCGCCCGATGGCCGGAAAGCCCGTGGAGTTCCTCGTGGAGCTGACCACAGGATCGATCGATGGGCAAACGCAGTACGCTGAAACCCACTCCATCACCACCGGCGGCAATGGCCTGGCAAGGTTTGCGATTGGGTTCGGAAAGCCTGCCGACCCCATGCAGGTCTTCGACCAATTCGACATCGGCCAAGGCAACAATTTCCTGAAGGTCTCTGTCAAGGAGGCCGAGGGATGGCGGCTGCTGCTGAGAAGCCAGATTCCAAATGTGCCTGCGGTGCGGAAATGGCTCTTTCAGAACGAGAAGATGAACACGGTGATCGCGATCATGGTCGTGGTCTGGCTGGGAATAGTTGTATATTTGCTGATAGCAGGCCGCCGGTTGCGGAGGCTTGAAACACAATTGAAGGAGCTGAAAAAACGGCGCGGCGAGTAGCGGCCATCGGGATGGGCAGTGCGACCGGCATGCCGCCCCCCAACGTCAAGGAGTATGAAAACGATCAACCTCGGTCTTCTCATCGGAATCGCCGCTGTGGCGATGGCGGGCATGGTGGCCTTCTCCACCTGGGGTTCCAGTGCCAGCGTGACCAGGTATGCCTCCTTCGCGGAGGCCAGGAGAACCGGGGAGGAGGTTCATATCGTCGGGAAGTGGGTCCTGCAGGACCGTGCCAGGTATGACAACAGCCAGGACCTCTTCACCTTCTACATGCAAGACACGACCGGAGGGACGGACCTCGTGAACTATTACGACCCCATGCCTGCCAATTTCAAGTCCGCCGACCGCATCGCGGTTCAAGGGAAGTTCGAAGGCAGTGCATTCGTCGCAGACAAGATCCTTCTCAAGTGCCCCTCCAAATACGGGGATTCCAAACCGATGGAGTTGGCCCGCTAAGCGGCGCATCATGCACAGAATCACCTCGCAGCCCCAGCAAAAATGATCGGCGGTCAAATCGGGATGGTCTTCGCCGAGCTTTCCTTCACCGGGGCGCTACTGGCTTCGATCTCATTGTACGGGGCTGCCCTGGGCACTGACCAGGGGCGCGCCGCATGGCGCACCATCGGAGCCTCTTTCTGGCTGGTCCACGTCCTGAGCGTATTCGGCGTCATCGCGACCCTGTTCTACCTCATCTATACCCACGACTACCGCTACCATTACGTCTGGAGCCACAGCTCCAATGAGCTGCCGGTCAAGTACATGATTTCCTGCTTCTGGGAAGGCCAGGAGGGTAGTTTTCTGTTGTGGACATTCTGGCATTCGATCCTGGGGACCATCACGCTGTACGGTGCGAAGCAATGGGGCTCCCTGGTCACTTCGATCATCGCCGCCGTCAATCTCATCCTTGCTTCCATGATCCTGGGGGTCTATCTCCCTGCGTGGGGGGGAAAGTGCATCTATCTGGCGGCAGTTCTGGTTCCCGTGGGATATCTGGCGACGCGCCTTTTCCGGGGGGAGGACAGCCGGGGAACCAAGGGTGCCCTGCTGCTTGCGGGTGTCATGGTCGGATTGCTTTCGGCTTATCTGGCACTGTCCGGCAAGGCGGGATTCGTGCAGGAGGGATGGAGGGAGCTCTTCCGCAGCGGGGATCCGGGGTACATCGCCACCTATCTCCTCGTTGGCCTCACCATCGGCGGTGTCGCCGCAGCCATCGTCTGGCATTTCGTCCAGGAGAAGAAGATCATGGGGGACCGGGGCGAACTGCTGTCCCTCTTTACAGTGACTGCACTCGCCTTGGTGGCGATGCACGCAGGGTTCGGGACCTGGAAGATCGGTTCATCGCCTTTCATCAGCCTGCGCGATGCCTTCCAGGACGCACCCATTTTCCAGTCCGACCCGAATTTCACCCCGGTCAATGGCAAAGGCCTGAACTCCCTGCTGCAGAACTATTGGATGGTGATCCATCCGCCGACGCTGTTCCTGGGATTCGCGTCCACCACCGTGCCGTTTGCCTTCGTGATGGCGGCCGTGCTGCAAGGAAAGTTCACGGAATGGATTCGGCCCGCGTCGGTGTGGATGATTTTTTCCGTGGCGGTCCTCGGAATCGGGATCATCATGGGCGGCTACTGGGCCTATGAAACCCTGAACTTCGGTGGTTACTGGAACTGGGATCCGGTCGAGAACTCCAGTTTCGTGCCCTGGATCCTCGGAATCGCAGCCCTGCATGGGGTGATCGCCTACCGCAAGAGCAAAGCCTTCCTGGGTTTCACCATGGCGCTCACCGTGAGCGTCTTTCTGATGGTGCTCTACAGCACCTTCCTCACGCGGAGCGGCATCCTGGGCGACACCTCCGTCCATACCTTCACCGACCTGGGCTTGAGCGGGCAGTTGCTGGTGCTGCTGCTCGCATTTGTATTCGACATCCTGGCGCTGTTCACGGCGAGGAGCAAGGAGATTCCGCAGGCGGTCAGGGGCATCCCCATGAAATCCGCCGAGTTTATGATCTTCCTCGGGGTGCTCTCGCTCCTGTTTGCAGGGATCGTCATCACGAACTTCACGTCCGTTCCCGTCCTGAACAAGATTCTCGGGACCAACTGGGCCCCACCTGCGCAGATTGGCTTTTTCTACTATCGGTGGACGGTATTCCTTGCGATCGGACTGGCCCTGCTCTCGGGGATCGGCCAGTTCATGTTTTGGCGGAAGATACGCGGGGAGACGAAGTGGAACTCACTGCTGCGCCCCTATGTGCTGGCGATCCTGCTGGCGATCGCGGTCCTTTTTTCGATCGTGCTTTTCACGGACTGGCAGTTTTCGCTGGAGGATGAGCTTGCAGCCTGGTTGACGGAGGCAGGGCAGGCACCGGGCCTTGTGCGTGCTGGGATGCGCTACGTCGCATGGGCGCTCTTCATTTTCGCAGACGAGATCCTGCTTTTCTCCGCGCTGTTCATGATCCTGGCCAATCTGGACATCCTGATCGGCTTGCTGACGCTGAGCAAGCGCACGCGCAGCGTGACAGGGGGCTCGATCGCGCACGTGGGCTTCGGCCTGATGCTGCTGGGAATCTTCTTTTCCAGCGGCTACGACCAGGTGCTGACCCTCAATTCCAACCCGAATGAACTTGCCGCCCTGTCAGCGGACTCCAGGAACGACAATGTCCTGCTGCAAAGGAGGCTCGCGAGAAACATCAAGGGATTCGAAGTCACCTATCTCGGCAAAAAGGAGGCACAGGCTCCGGTTTCTGGTCTGAGCGTCATTCAGGAGGATTCCGCCTCCTTCAAGGTGCGCTTCCGCGACGCCACGGGCGACGTTTTCGCGTTTGTCCTGCCCAAGGACGTGTTTGTCGATGCTACGGGCCGGATCGATCTCCAGGCGGTCTCGGCCTTCATGAATGACAAGCTCGATTTCCTGAAGCCCCAGCATATCAATGAGCGGACGCTCTACGGCCTCCGATTCGTTCCCCGCAGCCGTGACCCCAGGACAAACGAGGACTTGCGCTGGCCGAGTCGCGCCTTCACGCTGTATCCGGAGGCAGAGGTGAATCCTACGATGGGCCTGCTGGCCCACCCATCCCGTAAAATCTTCCTTGATCGCGATGTCTATGTCCATGTTTCCACGGTGATGAAGGAGGACGATGAGCCCAAATATGAATTCTACAACCTGAACCTTGCCGTCGGCGACACGGCACAGACAGGCCGCACGAAACTGGTGCTGGACCGTATCACCTCCGACCCGACTGCGGGGACGGAATACGAATTGATCGCGAAGGCGCACATCCGCATGGTGACGGATATCGGGACAGTGGTGGAGGCCACGCCGGTCTATCGGATCGACCGGCAAAACCGCGTATCCGTCAAGGATCACTACATCGACGACCTCCATACCTCCATCGCCTTCGTCGGGGTGAATACGGAAACGGGCAAGGTCAATCTCCAGGTGCAGGAACAGGTGAACCCGCCCGACGACGTCGTGGTGATTCAAGCCATTCAGAAGCCTTGGATCAATCTCCTTTGGCTGGGGACTTTCGTGCTGACGTTCGGATTCGGGATGGCCATGGTGCGGAGGATCCGGGAGAACCGCGCAGGCAGGACGGAAAGGCCCGAGGAGGGCGAGGCGACCGGCGCAAGCCCAGCCGGCGACCATGATTCCCTGGCCCGGGCCTCAGAAGAACCGGAAGATGCCTGATCAAAAACTTGCAATCATCGGAGCAGGCAACCTCGCGTGGAACCTCGCGGCGGCACTGAAGGATTCTCCCTTCGAGGTGGTCCAGGTTTTTTCCCGCCACCTGGATTCAGCGTTCAAGATGGCCAGGGAGTTCCCGGGCATGCAGGCGGCATTTGCCCCGTCGCAGATGCGGCAAGACCTGGATGCGGTGATCGTGGCGAGCAGCGACCATGGCATCGAGGAGATCGCGGCGGCCTATGCTCCGTTCAAGGCCGCGTCCACCGTGGTGGCCCATACTTCAGGCTCCATTCCGCTGGACGCCCTCTCCCCGTTCGGATCGAATATCGGTGTATTGTATGCCCTGCAGACCTTCACGAAGGGGCATGCGGCAGATTTCAGCGTCGTGCCGATTTTCCTGGAAGGCAATGCGCATGTCCTCGGGCGGCTGAGCCCCATCGCCGGGTTTCTTTCCCGGCGCGTGAGTGTCATCGACTCTGCCCAGCGGCTGCAACTGCATCTCGGCGCCGTGTTTGCCGCCAATTTCGCCAATTACATGTGGCTGCTCTCCGAAGACATTCTGAAGGGGCTCGGGCAGAGCGGGCTGGAGGTCTATGCCCCGCTGATCCGCGAGTGCATGGACAAGGCGCTCCGTTACGGGCCTGCGAATGCACAGACAGGGCCGGCCCGCCGAGGGGACGCAGTCACCATGGACAGGCACCTTCAGGTTCTCCAGGGCCGGAATCCCGGGCTGGCAGCCATCTACCAGCAGCTCTCGCGGATGATCGCGGACAGGTTCAGGGAGCAGGGGTGATCCTCCGGGTGCAGCCCCCCTTCCTGATTCCCGCCCATTCCCCCCTGCCCGTTTTTTGTTCATGCTACAGGGCGGATCCTGATGGATTGCCTTTGGGGGCAATGGGTCTTGCTTTACTTTTGCCCTTCATTCGGGGCAGATGGACATGAACGAAACTGAAAACGAAGGCGGTGAATTGCAAGACGGGACGATGCAGGAGGTGCTGGCTGTATCCGGACTGTACCAAAACTGGTTCCTGGATTATGCCAGCTATGTGATCCTGGACAGGGCCGTCCCTTACATCGAGGACGGGCTCAAGCCTGTGCAGCGCAGAATCCTGCACTCAATGTATGAGCTCGACGATGGAAGATTCAACAAGGTCGCGAACATCATCGGCTACACCATGCAGTACCACCCGCACGGCGATGCAGCCATCGGGGACGCGATCGTCAACCTCGGCCAGAAGGATCTCTTGATCGAAACGCAGGGGAACTGGGGGAACATCTTCACTGGCGACGGCGCGGCGGCGCCCCGGTACATCGAGGCGCGCCTCACGAAATTCGCCCTCGAGGTCGCCTTCAACCCCAAGACGACAACCTGGCAGCTGAGCTACGATGGCCGCAGAAACGAGCCTGTGACGCTGCCCATGAAGTTTCCGCTCGTGCTGGCGCAAGGCGTGGAGGGAATCGCCGTCGGCCTGAGCACGAAGATCCTCCCGCACAATTTCCGGGAATTGATCGAGGCCAGCATCGCCTACCTGAAAGGCCGCCCCTTCAAGCTCTTCCCTGACTTCCCCACGGGGGGCATGATCGACGTGGAGCATTACAATGCAGGCAGGCGGGGCGGCAAGGTCAGGGTCAGGGCCCGCATCGAGGAGCTGGACAAGAAGACACTGGTCATCACGGACATCCCCTACGGGCAAACCACTGCCACGGTGATCGACAGCATCCTGAAGGCCAATGAAAAGGGCAAGCTCAAGATCCGGAAGGCGGAGGACATCACGGCCAAGAACGTGGAGATCGTCGTCCACCTGCCCCTCGGTGTCAGTTCGAATACGGCCATCGATGCGCTCTACGCCTTTACCGCCTGCGAGGTCCCCATCTCCCCGAACTGCTGCATCATCGTGAACGATAAGCCCGTCTTCACAGATGTCAGGGATGTGCTCAAGCTCAGCACGGAGCGCACCAAGGAGCTGCTCCGAAGCGAGCTGGAAATCAAGAAGGGGGAACTGCAGGACAAGTGGCACATGTCATCCCTGGAGAAGATTTTCATCGAGCACCGCATCTATCGCGACATCGAGGAGGAGGAGACCTGGGAGGGTGTCATCAAGGCCATCGACAAGGGCCTCGATCCTTTCAAGCACCTCCTGTTCCGGGAAGTGGTGGAGGAGGATATCCTGAGACTCACGGAGATCAGGATCAAGCGCATCTCTAAGTACGACAGCTTCAAGGCGGACGAGGCCATCCGGAAACTGGAGGATGACCTCGTCCAGGTTCAGCATGACCTCGACCACCTGAACGAATTCGCGATCGCCTATTTCGAGCATCTCCTGGAGAAATACGGCCATGGACGGGAGCGCAAAACGGAGATCCGCACCTTCGACCAGATCAATGCGACCCAGGTCGTGATCGCGAACAAGAAGCTCTATGCCGACTTCGAGGAGGGGTTCGTCGGCACCGGAACCTCCCTGAAAGGCGCGCAATTCATCTGCGACTGCTCGGACATGGACGATATGATCGTCTTCTTGAAGAACGGAAGCATGAAGGTGATGAAGGTCGCCGACAAGGTGTTCGTGGGGAAGGGAATCATCCATGCAGGGATCTGGAAAAAGGGCGACGAACGCACGACCTACCATCTCATCTATACGGACAAGAAGGACAGCCGCACCTACGCCAAGCGCTTCCACGTGCAAGGGATCACCCGCGACAAGGAGTACTTCCTGACCAAGAGCGAGCAGCCGGGCAAGGTGCATTACTTCAGTGTCCTGCCAAACGGGGAGGGGGAATCCGTGGTGGTGAAAATGCGCCCCGACAACAAGTTGCGGAAGCCTGTTTTCGACTTCGACTTTGCGGAACTGGCCATCAAGGGGCGCAATGCGGGGGGCAACCTGCTCACAAAGTTCCCGGTCGGCAAGGTCGAGTTCAAGAGCAAGGGTGTCTCCACGCTCGGTGGGATCAACATTTACTATGACGACGTCGTCAAGCG
>JBJOPY010000171.1:0-7753 GCA_046050405.1 Bacteroidota bacterium
TCACCCCCTCCTGTTCTTCTCGCCTCCAAGAATCAGATCACGGATATGCGCTTGCTTTTCGATTTTTCCCCATTGGAGATTTCCAACATGTAAATCCCCCTCGGAAACTTGGCCAGGTCAACTGAAACCTGCTTGGATCCGGCAAAGGGAGAAATCGATTCATGGTACATTTCTTGGCCGATGAGGCTGTACACCTTCACTTCCAAGCTCTGGGTTTCCCCGAAAGTCTCCATCGTAAGCGTCAGCAGCCCGGAGGTGGGATTCGGGAAGACATTGAACTCCTTCAAAAAAGGGGGCGCATAGGCTTCATCTGTCACCGAGGCCGGGAGATTCGCGGAAACACCCAAACTCACCAACAAGAATGAGACTATGAACAGCAACTTTTTCATTTCAGTCGAATGCTTTTTAGAACCAGTACGTGAAGTTAAGCACATTTGTTCAAAGATACAAATTTGTATCACAAAAAAATCGGTACGTTTGTCCTGCAATCTGCGCCATCGCTGTGGCGGATGTCGCCCGCCAAAGAGGAAAGTCCGGACAGCACAGGGATTCCCGCTACCTAACGGGTAGGATTTGCCGCAAGGCAATGACGGCAAGTGCAACAGAAAGTAAACCGCCTCGGCAGTTGGTTGTCGGGGTAAGGGTGAAAGGGTGGGGTAAGAGCCCACCAGTGCCGGTGGCGACATCGGCAGCTGGGTAAACCCCGGGAGCTGAAAGGCCATGTAAACCGGCGTTGCCTGTCATGAGAGTCTCCCATCCTGGCGACCGGTGTCAGTGGCGGCTCGACAGGCTGAAGGGTGCCCGCCCAAGCCGGAGGGTAGGCCGATGGAACCCGTCGGTGACGACGGGTCTAGATAAATGATGGTGAGCCCGCCCAAGTGGCGGGACACAGAATCCGGCTTATAGGACTGCCTTGGGATCCGCCAAAAGCGGATCCCATGTTTTTGATGGTGGCTTGGGTCATCGCCCCCTTGGGTCCGGCACGCTGTATGGTTTCCGCTTTCCCTCGCCCTTTCCAGCCATCCCGGCAAATCCGCAAGAGGCGGTCATCTGGATCTCCGGTGGTTTCGGGCCATGTTGCAGCTGCCGATGCGGCTGTGAACAGCGCCGCAGGGGGTTGATTGGAATCCCCAGGGAGCCCCTCCCTGTTTCCAGTGCGGAGCGATGGAATGATCCGAGGCAATCTCGGTGTCTGTCAGGGCAAATGCGTCAAGAAATCACTCGAAATTCAAGCGTTTCGTTTCGATGGGATCAGCCTTTTTACGGTTGGCCTTGGCCAACTTCCTTTCCATCTTGGGGGACATCAAGCCAACTTCACGCTTTATTTTCACCTTTGGCTTGTAATTTCCAGTTCCAGAAATCGCAGGGCAATCCGTTCGTCCGAATGTGCGCCGTGATCCACGTGAGGCGGTATTGCCCGTGCCGTCCACTCCCGGGCAGTAAGTCCTGCAGGCAGTCAATCCAAAATTCGCACCGGCTACCAACAGTGCAACGAAGAGGTGTTTCAGCAACTTGAGGTGCATTCCGATTCACTTTGGGAGGAAAATTACAACTTCCTTGCGGAATCTACAATTGAAAATGGATGCACGGAAGGGCGCCAGCCGGCTCCTGCCCGTACAGATACCGCTCCGCCACGGGGTAATTCCATTCAGGCATCGCGGAATCCTTCCCGCATGGCTTGGCTTCATGGATTTTCCTGGCAAGTTCCAGGGGATCCCTGGCCCATGCCTTTCCCGGCCACAGCAGATGTACCAGACCTCCTTTGTAGGCCTTGTCCCGGTCATACTTCTCCAGCATGGGCACCTGCCGGGCGGCGACCGTCACGACGGCATACATCGTGATGGGTGCCAAGGCAGCCACGGGGATCATCCATTGCATCCATCTTGCCTTCCATTGGGTGATTTTCTCCGCCCACCCTACCATCGGCAGCACCAGGACGATATGGAAGCACAGGTAGAAGACATGGTTGTCATTCACGGTATACTTCCATGCAAAGGCCAAATAAGGAAATCCCAGCACGGCCAGCCAGATGAACAGTGACCGACGGCCCGCCCACATCTCCCACCAGCCTGCCACGGCCGGGAGCAGTGCCAGATGGAAATTGTACAGCAGCATGCCGACTCCGAGCGCGATTCCTTTCAGCAAAGCCGGGAGGCTCCATCCGAAGAGATTGTTTTGGAATTTCGTCTCGATGAACACCGCCGTCCAATGGTGGGCATGGGTCAGTGCAGGCATGGCCACCAGGATGCCCATGCAGCCCATCCACGGCAACATCCCCAAGACTTTTTGCCAAGGCCGAAGCCAGTTTCCCCACCAGAGATAGGCGATGAAGAATGGAATCGAGAGCACATGCTGAATGTGTGTGATGAGCCCCAAACCCAGCCATAAACTGGCGAGCATGTACCTGCTGCGATGCTGTGCAAGGATGTCCTTCAGGGAAATGTACAAAAAAGCAGAAAACAACAAATTGTTGAAGGCGTAAACCTCGATGATCTCGGACTGCTGCCAGAAGGTAAAGGACAACCCCAGGGTGATCACAAGAAGCAACCTTGCACCCCTGCCAGGAGTCAGCAAGCCTGCGGTACGGTAAACAAGGAGAAGCGTACCCAAGGAACAGCAGATGGAAGACACCGTGAGAACCAGGACATCGGGCAGGAAGAAGAACATCCTCAGGAGGACATGCAATAGATTGTGGTACAGGAAATGACTCGTGGCATTGGTCCCAAGGTCAAAGCCGCGGGACGCCGAATAGAGGAAGGAGAGTCCGTCATGGAACCCGACATAAGGGCTGCGGTTCAAGAGGTAAATCAGGGAAAGAGATCCGAACACCGCCCATGGAAACCACTTCCGTTCCCAATACGGACTTTCCTGAACCGAAATCGTAGGCTGTGACATCTCTGCGGAACGGGACTTTTTCCAAAGATAGCTGATGATCGCTTGCGCCGGCCCATCCAGGCGAGGGACAGAATGCGCCATGCTGCCTATCGGACGCGGCCTCTGCTTCCGAGGTTCTTCGTCTGGTTGCATGGAATCGGTCCGCGCCATGTGCCAACATCCCTTCCGTTTGCTTATCTTTACCGCCTCAATACTGATTTTATTGGCATGGAATTCCCTTCCAAGGTGATCGAAGACAGTGTAAATGAGCTGAGCAGGCTGCCCGGGATCGGGAAGAAAACGGCACTGCGACTGGCATTGCACATTCTCAAAGGTTCCGAAGGCGATGCGGAAGGCCTGGGAAGTGCCATTATCGCCCTCCGCAAGGGGGTCAAGTACTGCCGCCAATGTGGCAACCTGAGCGACGAAGACATCTGTAAAATCTGCAACAGCCACCGCCGAAACCAGAAAATGATCTGTGTGGTAGAGGATTGCAAGGATGTGATCGCCATCGAGAATACCGGACAATACACCGGGACCTATCACGTTCTGAATGGGATCATCCATCCGATGCAGGGACGCGGCCCGGGCGACCTGAACATCGAGAGCCTCATCGAGCGCCTTCGGCATTCCGAGTGCGAAGAAGTGATCTTCGCATTGCCCAGCAGCATGGAGGGAGACATGACCAGCTTCTACATCGCACGCAAGCTGGAGGAGTTCGGCGTGCGAACGTCCAACATTGCCAGGGGACTTCCGGTCGGCTCCGACCTGGAGTTCACTGACGAGATCACCCTGGCACGGTCGCTGATGAATCGCACGGCATTGACCCAGACGACTGGCAACGGCATTTGATGCGGCTTTCCGTCATCATCGTCAATTACAATGTCAGGCACTTCCTCGAGCAATGCCTCCTCTCTGTCCGTGCCGCCATCCGCAACATCGATGCGGAGGTCTTCGTGGTGGACAACAATTCCGTGGATGGAAGCCAGCAAATGCTTCGCGATCGGTTTCCTGATGTCAAGCTGATCGAGAACAAGGAGAATCTGGGGTTCTCAGCCGGCAACAACCTGGCCCTTCGGATTGCCACGGGGGAGTACCTCCTCCTCCTGAACCCTGATACGGTGGTGGAGGAAACAACCTTCCAGAAGTGCCTGGAGTTCATGGATGCCCATCCGGATGCAGGTGCGCTGGGTGTCAAGATGATCGATGGAGAAGGCAGCTATCTCCCGGAGAGCAAGCGCGGACTGCCGACGCCCTGGGTGGCATTTTACAAGATTTGCGGGCTGAGCCGCCTGTTTCCGAGGAGCAAGGTCTTTGGCAGGTACCACCTGGGCTACCTGGACAAGGAGGAAAACCATGTGGTGGATGTCCTCTCGGGGGCGTATATGTTCATGCGCAAAGCCTGCCTGGACACCATCGGCCTGCTGGATGAAACGTTTTTCATGTATGGCGAGGACATCGACCTGAGCTACCGCGTCACGCTTGGCGGGTATCGAAACTACTACTTCGCTGGCACCAAGATCATCCACTACAAGGGGGAAAGCACCAAGAAGGGTAGCCTGAACTATGTGAAGGTGTTTTACAACGCGATGATCATCTTCGCCAACAAGCATTTCTCGAAAGGAGGTGCCAGTTTCTATACGTTCATCATCCGTTTTGCGATCTATCTGAGGGCGTTCATGGCCGTGGGAAGCAGGATTGCCAGGCGGTTTGCGCTCCCTGTGGCAGAAGGGCTGCTGGTATGGGCAGCTGCCATCGCGATCAAGGAGTACTGGGAATACATTCACAAGATTCAGAAGGACAAGATTCCTTATCCCCGAGAATTTGACTACATCGCTGCACCTATCTACGCCTTCGTATTCATCTCCTTCCTATGGATCGCCGGAGGATACAAGCGGCCCTACCGGGCCAAGCCGATCCAAATGGCAGCAATTTCCGGGTTTGTAGCCATCGCTACGGTGAGCTTTGTTTTCCCCAGCATCAACTTCTCACGCATGATTGTCGGCCTGAGTTCGATCGCCATGGCGGTCATTGCGCTCATCAATCGCAACCTCTGGAATTATTGGCGGACGGGGAGCCTGTTTCTCAGCGAGCAGGCCAAGAAGCGGGTGGTCATTGTCGGGAACGACAGTGAGACTGCGAGGATTGTGAAACTGATTCGCTCGGAACTGGATTATCCCGTGGAAATAGAGGGGACGGTGCGGATCTCCGACGACCGTCCGGGTCTTCGGGACGATTGCCTTGGTACGCTGCGGCAGCTGGGCGAGGTCGTGCACATTTATAAAATAGATGAAGTGATCTTTGCAAACAAGGATTTCGACACGGAGGAAATCCTGAATGCAATGTCCGCTTTGCACCTGCCCTCGCTGCGGTACAAGATCGTCCCCCCCGATGCGGATTACCTGGTGGGCCCCCAGGTCATTCATGACACCCTCCATGCGGAGGGCGGATTGCTGAACCTGTCGCAGAAGGAGTTCAGGTTCCAGAAGCGAATGGTCGATGTCTTCGGCAGTCTAGCCTTGTTGTTGATTTTTCCACTGACCTTTTTTGTCTATCGCCGGCCGATGGCCGCCTTCCAAAATCTCTGGAAGGTCCTGAATGGCAAGCTGCATCTGGTGGGGTACATCGAGGCGAATCCGACGGGCCTGCCGAGACTGAAGCCCGGCCTGCTGGACATGCGTTATCGGACGCGGACGCATGGGGATGCCTCGGAGGAGCATTCGAGGGGTCTTGACCGCCATTATGCGCGGTACTATTCGCCCGGGCTCGATTTGGAGATCCTGGCCAAGGGGCTTCGGGAGATAGGGTAGGGAACCGGGCCACTCGCCAGCGGCTGTAGCCGATCATCGAAGCGTGTCCCTCCCCGTCCGCAGGCACCCCCTCCGTTGCAGGTCGAGATCCGTCAACCGGAAAGGACACGGGGGAGCGCAGCGAGGCCGCATCAGGTTATCCGCAAATTCACAGCTTGCTGCGTTGGATGAGGACACCCACGACGAGCCCTCCCATCGCCAGCAATGCATACCACATCAAGGCCTTGTCCGCCCACCATTTGAACGGAACGGAGTAGCTCAGTAGCTTATACGCAGTGTATCCCCAGGCAAGCGATCCGCCGATGAAGGTGGCCCAAAACAGGTAGCGGATATCAGGCATGAGCCTTGCCACTTTCATCACAGCATAAGCCCCAAGTGCAATCACGGATGCTGCGACAAGGTGCCCGATGAGCAGCAATGCTGCCAGAAATGTGCCCGAAAGAGTGCTAGGATCCATGCGATGCCGAGATGATCAATTCCCCTGATACGCACCACGCGCAGGAAGGTTGCAGGTTGTCATTTCTGAAACGTGCAATGATCCATTCGTGGCCTTGGAGGGGAACCGCCGCCAAGCCGGGAGCATGGAGGAAGTGCCACGGAAGTAGGCATGAATCAGAATGCGTTGGCAATGTCGCCGCATTCGGTCTTGATGGCCTCTTCCACTTTGCCTTCCATTTCACTGGCCTTGTCGCCATGATGCTTCTTGAAGTCGTCTTCCAATTTTTGCATTTCCTTGGCCATGGCCTCCAATTTGCTGCCGTTGGCAGCTGGATCCTTGATGAGTTCCATCATTTCCTTCATTTTTTTGCAGTTGTAGGCTGCCACTGATTTGGGGTCGTCCAGATTGGGACCGCCGCCACCACATGCGCCAAGCACGAGGGCTGCTACTGCTAACATTGCGATTATTCTTTTTTTCATCCTCTCAGCGTCTCGATGAATTTACACAAGACCGATCAAATCTAACCATTTATTCGCGAATTGGGAAGGCGAATTTTGGTGTAAGCCGTGATCATCGGAAGCATCCAGCATCCCAAAATTACCCAAAAACAGCAAGCATGGATGCTCCCGGGTGAATTCGTGTGGAAGCCAGCCACTTGGCTGGTGAATCCATGGCCTCCTCCCTATCGCTCCAGGCTCGCTGGCAATTTTCTTCAACCCATGCCAGGCATGTTTGGATTCCACACCAGGCAAGGGGTGCCAGACATTGCAAGCGAATTTTGCACTTCTGTCGATAACAATTGCGGAATGGGCGGGGTTATTCAACCATGCGCAAAACACCGAGCAGAGTCGTTCTCTTCTGGTTTCGCCGCGACCTGCGGCTGGCTGACAACCATGGTCTGTTTCAAGCGTTGCAGACCGGATTCCCAGTGGTTCCAATGTTCATCTTTGACAGAGACATCCTCGATCTGCTATTGGATGCGGCAGATCCCCGGGTCACCTTCATTCACGACACGCTCAGTGCCTTGAACCAGCAACTGCTGGACATGGGCAGCAGCTTGCTCGTTCGCCATGGAAAGCCTGCAGAGGTCTGGCATGAACTGATTGATGAGTTTGAGATTGAGGCCGTTTTCGCGAACCGGGATTATGAGCCTGCCGCGGTCAGGCGAGACGAGGCCGTGAAGCAGATTCTTGGGAATCGCGGTATCGCCTTTCATACCTACAAAGACCACGTGGTATTCGCGGGAAGCGAGGTGGTCAAGGACGATGGCAAGCCCTATACGGTATTTACACCCTACAGCCGCAAATGGCTAGCCAGGCTGGGGGCCGGGAACCCATTGGCGGCATTTCCCTCAGAATCATTGCTGGACCAGTTGCACAGGGGGATCCCCTTTGGGCTTCCAAGCCTGGAAGACCTGGGTTTTACAAGGTCGAGCATTGCGCTGCCGAGCAGAGACGTTGATTCCGAATTGATCCAGCACTACGACCAAACACGGGATTTCCCGGGAATCCGCGGAACCTCCCGTTTGGGGATCCACCTTAGGTTTGGGACGGTCAGCATTCGGGAAACCGCCCGACGGGCTTCCGCCCTCAATGCAACATTTCTGAATGAACTCATCTGGCGGGATTTC
>JBJOPY010000172.1:0-5295 GCA_046050405.1 Bacteroidota bacterium
CGCCACCTGGCCGCCCTCCTTTTCGCCACGATGCCCTTCTTCCCCGTCACCGGCGGGGCTGTCGCGCTGCAGCCCCTTCTGCTCAACTCCTTCATGAACATTCGCTCCTCGGGAAGGATCCGGTGGAAGGATCTTATTCCGATCGTGGCCTATCCCTTGTACAGCAGTCTGGTTTGGGTCGGAATGTTCGTCTTGATCTTTCTCCTCGTTGCCAGTGTTTACATCTTGCTGACCTCGGGGATTCGACGATCGCTGGCCTTTGTGTCTGCGGTGGCACTCCTGGCAATCTTCTATGTCATTGCCGACCATCAGCTCATCATGATGTTCTTGAACCCGTCCGGTTTTTTCATCAACAATCGCGTCAATTATCAGATTGCACTGGATTACAACGCAAAAGGGGTGCTGGCCATGGGGGTTTTCAATGCACTGATTGGATTCGGTCATTCCGCGAATTATGCAGGCATCGTCTTTGCCATGGCCCCGCTGGTCGTACTCGCCCATAAGGGCATCCGGAAGGAACCGATCCTCCAGGACAAACGGATGTTCCTGATAGGTGGCCTTTTCTTCTTCATCGGGGTTCTGACGACCGTATGGTTTTGGAAAGGGATGGGCTTCCTCTATGCTCCGGGCTCCTTGTTCACCCAGATCAACTTCAGCCGCTTCCATTATCTGCTCCCCTTGACCGGCTTCGTGCTTTTGACACATTCCTGCCTTCAGCTCGACCAACGGAAGGCGCGCTATCTCCTGGTCGCCATGATGGTCGCAGGAGTGGGGTGGCATTGCAAGCTTTATCATGAACTTCACCATTTTAGAGGAGCTCCCGGAAAATTGTCCGATGTTTCGAACTTGCAGACATACCGCCAATTCTTCAGCGAGGAACTGTTCCGGAAGGTCAAGCGCGACTGCGACAGGATCGCCGGCAACCAAAACTACAATGTGGTTGGTTTCTGGATTAGTCCCACGGTCTTGCAATACAATGATTTCAACACACTCGACGGCTATCAGAACGTTTATCCGCTCTCTTACGAAAAAGCCTTCATGGACATCATCGCCAGGGAACTCGAGAAGTGTCCGGATATCAAGAAGCGTCCTTTCTTTAAGGTTTATCGTTGGGCCTATCTCTACAGCTGTGAACTGTACCGGCAAGATGTCGAGGGCTTTGTCAATCGGACCAAGGCGATTCACCAACTGCTGCTGGATCCGGGTGCCATCCGTCGACTCAATGGATCGTTTCTCATTTCCATATACAAGGTGGAAGACTTCGGAACGGATCGAATCCGTGAGGTTGCCCATTACCGAAGCCCGGATGATGATCCCTATCCCAGCGTATACCTCTACCAAGTGCTATGAAGGAACTGGTCTCCATCATCGTTCCCGTTTACAATGAGGAAAAGAATCTCGGTCCGCTGATCGAGAAACTGGAGGCGACACTCGAAGGGCATCACTATGAGGTCATCCTCGTCAATGACGGATCCCGAGACAAGAGCTGGGAGGTGATCCAATCCTACTGTGAAACGAATGATCGGCTCAAGGCTGTCAATTTCAAACGCAACTACGGGCAAACGGCCGCCATCACCTGCGGAATCCAAGAGGCAAATGGGGAAATCCTAGTCCTGATCGATAGTGACCTTGAAAACGACCCTGCCGACATCCTCGGCCTGCTCAAGAAGCTGGAGGAAGGCTACGATGTGGTGAGCGGGTGGCGGAAGAACCGGTGGAAGGGGAAATGGCTCACCCGGAAACTGCCTTCCATAATGGCCAACAAGCTGATCTCCATGGTATCCGGTGTCCGGCTGCACGACTATGGTTGCACGCTGAAAGCATACCGCAAGGACGTGATCAAGGAAGTGCTGCTATATGGCGAGATGCACAGGTTCATCCCTGTCTATTGCTCCTGGTGGGGGGGGAAGGTCGGCGAAATGGAAGTGGGCTACCAGCCCCGCAAGCATGGAAAGAGCAATTATGGATTGTTTCGAACCTACAAGGTGATCTTGGATTTGCTGCTTCTAAGGTTCCTGCAAAAGTACATGAACAGCCCCATCCACTTCTTCGGTGGAGCGGGAATCCTGTCTTTCATCTGCGGGTTCCTATGCGCGGTGCTGTCCATCGTACTCAAGCTGTTCCCCCAGCACCACTGGCTTCACCGAGACTTCATCCAGTCCCCGCTGCCCATCCTCATCGTGATGTTTTTCATCATGGGAACCCTCATGGTCCTGATCGGGGTGAATTCCGAGATGGTCATGCGCACCTACTTCGAAAGCCAGGGAAAGTTCCCCTACTCGGTCAAGGAAGCGGTGAACATCTCCCCAAAAGCAGCTTCTCCCTTGTCTAGATGAGCGGCACGTCCTACACGCCAGAGGAGTTCAGCACCAACTACCCGCCCGGTATGCACAATTACTATTGGACCCATGCCCGAAACAGAATCCTGCTGCGTGAATTGCGGAAAGAGGGGCTCTCAGGCAGGAAGTTTCTGGAAATCGGGTGTGCGACCGGCTTGGTGGTGAGCTACCTCCGGCAACATGGGCTTCAAGTTTGGGGTGCCGAATCGGGGGATCCCGTGGTTTTGGATGGGGCGGAGGGCTTCATATTCACCCGCCAGGACTGTCTCGACCTGCCGGCGGAGTTCAGGAAATCCATCGAGGTGGTGATGCTTCTGGATGTGATCGAGCACCTGGAGGATCCGGCCGGATTTCTGAAGTCAGTCGCCGAAGCATATCCGAATGCCGGGCACATGATCCTCTCCGTGCCCTCCCGCAGCGAACTCTGGAGCTCGTACGATGTGGAATACCGGCACTTCCGCCGATATGATTTCCAGAAGATGCGCGAGACCGTCGCACCCTTGCCCTATCGGTTGCACAAGATGAACTACCTCTTCACCCTCCTCTACCTTCCGGCATGGATCGCAGCCATGACCAGTGGCAAGCGCAATCATGTGGTAAGGCCGCCACTGACGCGGGGTGCCATTCGCATCCATCGGCTTCTTTCTTGGTGGTTGTACATGGACTACCTGGTCATCCCCGGGGCAGTATGGGGCAGCTCCATTCTCGCAGTTTTGAAGAGGGGTCAATAAAAGACGCTGAATGAAAGACCAGAAAACAGCCCAGGCATTTGCTGCCTCCTGGAACAACCTCCCGGATGGTTCTGTCTATGACTTCGATCAATTTGTCGATTGGTTTGCTCCGCTGACCGAGCTTGACTTCAGGGACAAGGATGTGCTCGAACTTGGATGCGGGAATGCAAGCCTGATGGTGCATGGCACCCTATGGAAGCCGAGATCCATGACGGGTGTCGATCTGGGTGACAGTGTTCGCACCGCCCAAGCCAATATGGAGAAGACTGGCTACGCCGCCTTCTCCATTGTCCAGGAGGATCTGACGACCTACAGTTCCAAAGGCAAATTTGACTTGGTTTACTCCATCGGAGTGCTCCATCACTTGAAGGAACCCCATGCGGGCTTCCTTGCCGTGCTGGAAAACACCAAACCAGGTGGCCGTTTCCATTGCTGGGTCTATGCGCGGGAAGGAAACGTTCTCATCCGATATGTCGTGGATCCCATCCGCAGGGTGGCTTCCCATCTGCCTTGGTGGCTGAACAAATACTTCATCGCCACACCGCTGGCTTTCCTTTACTTCTTGTACGCCCATTTGATCGTTGCGCTGCGGCTTTCATTCATGCCGATCTACGCCTATAGCAAGTGGATCACCCGGAGAGGGTTCCTGTTTTTCCGCCATGTGGCATTTGACCAGCTGGTCACACCCCAAACCACCTATATCCGGAAAGCGACCATCGAGGGATGGCTTCGATCATCTGGGAAAATCGATGGGAGCAGCACCTACATCATTTTCCGGAACGGAAACTCGTGGAAATTTGGTGCGAAATTGAAGTAAGCCATGTGCGGGATAGCAGGTTTCATCGGGAAAGGGACGGAGCGGGATCTGAAGGCGATGATTCAATCCATCTCCTATCGTGGCCCTGACCATCAGGGAACCTTCCTCGGAGACGGGGTCGGACTTGCACATGCCCGGCTGAGCATCATCGACCTGTCCCCTGAGGCTCACCAGCCTTTCTTTTCCCAAGACCATTCCATCGCCATCACCTTCAACGGTGAAATCTACAACTTCATAGAACTGAGGGAGACCCTCCTGAGAACGGGCAGATACGCCTTCCGAACCCGCTCGGACACCGAGGTCTTGATCTACCTCTATGAGGAGTACGGCACCGCGATGCTAGGCCTGCTGAATGGAATGTTTGCCTTCGGAATCTGGGACTTCCGCAAGCGACGGCTCCTGATGGCAAGGGATCGCATGGGCAAGAAACCCCTGTTTTATGCACAGGTCGGGGACAACCTGATCTTTGCCTCCGAGCTCAAGGCGATTCAGCACCATCCGCTGGTCTCATCGGAGGTCAACCTGGAGGCGCTGAATGAATACCTCACATTCGAGTACGTCCCCACTCCGCACAGCATCATTCAGGGAATTCAGAAACTGGAGCCTGGATGTTACTTCCTGTGGGAGAAGGGTGGAATAGTTGAGAAAAAACCATTTTACCGCATCGATTTCCACCCTACGGAATCTGATGCCAAGACAGCCGCATCCCGATTGGATGACCTGCTGGACGATTCCGTGAAGCTGAGAATGGTCAGCGACGTTCCACTGGGTGTATTCCTCAGCGGCGGGCTGGACAGCTCGCTGGTGGCCTACTACGCACAAAAGAATTCGATGCAAAAGATCAAGACCTTTTCGATCGGATTCAGCGAAAAGTCCTATGATGAGAGCGATTACGCCTCAGCAGTCGCCAGGCATCTGGGCACGGAGCACCATTCCAAAATCCTTTCCGCCACCGACACCCTGGATCTATTGGAAGGCCTCTACCAGAGGCTCGACGAACCATTTGCCGATGCCTCCCTGATTCCCACACACCTCCTATCCTGCTTCGCACGACAGCAGGTGACGGTGGCCTTGGGCGGGGATGGAAGCGATGAATTGCTGGCAGGCTATCCCACTTTCCTTTCCGACCGCGTGTCAGGACCCTTTGTTGCCATGCCCAGATTCGTGCTCAGGTCGATCAGAAAACTTGCGAGGTTCCTGCCTGTGAGTGACGAAAACATCAGCCTCGATTTCAAAATCAAACAATTCCTGCGCGGATTTGAAATGGAGCGGAAGCATGTTTTCACCCTATGGCTCGGTGCCTTTCTGCCCTCAGAGAAGCAGAAGCTCCTGAGTCCTGACACGCTTGCCGACCTCCGGGGCGCACACGGGCTGGAAATCATTGACCAATGGTTGGACGAGCTTCCTT
>JBJOPY010000173.1:0-5405 GCA_046050405.1 Bacteroidota bacterium
GAAGGGCCGCATGGCATCTCCCCCCTCGCCAACGGGAAGAGCCGTGTGCCCTTGGAGGCTGGGATGATCATCTCCAACGAGCCCGGCTACTACGCGCCTGGCCAGTTCGGCATCCGAATAGAAAACCTCCTCCTGTGTACCGAAGGGCCGACCACGGCCAACGGGAAGTTTCTCCAGTTCGAGACCCTCAGCCTGTTTCCGATCGAGGCCACGATGATTGACTGGCCCCTGCTGACGAAAGGGGAGGCGGAGTGGCTTCGCACTTACCATGAGGAGGTGCTGCGGCGGCTCAGTCCACTGCTGAATGAACCCGAGGTGGCTTGGCTGCAAGCGAAATGCATGCCCTATGTTCCGCACCTGAATCCCTGACTCCTTCGGACGGTGAGGCCATCGTCGGAGTCAGGTTGGGCGAAGGACGATGCCGGGAAAACAGGAACTCTCGTATGAAACCCGTACTACTCCCCATCATGAGCGGTAGCCAGGAGAACCCAAGGGCGGGAAGATGAGAGGCGGTCTGGGAGAAGCGGGAGCCGGACATCTCGGCATGGTCTCGTTGCTATAGGTCGGATCCTAGCCGTTTTTAAAGAAGTTCTCGTCACGCTCGGCCAAGATGACCCAAACGGTAGAACTCTTTCCCCCACGGAGATAGGTGATCTTGATCTTGTCCCCTGCCTTCTTCCGGCTGATGATTTCCGTCAAGTCCGTGATTCTTAATAACTCCCTGCCGTCAGCTTGTGTGATGATGTCTCCCATTTTCAGGCCAGCCCTGGAGGCTGGAGTACCCGGTTCCACCTTTGTGATGTGGCTCCCGACAGCAGGCCCGAACACCATCTCATAGTGAACGCCCAGGAAGGCCGTCTTCCTCTCCGCGGAAGGTGGTGTAGGATCGGAGATTGCCTGTGAATTGACGATGTTACCGTTCTCGTCCGCCTGTTTGTGATTCACGCTCGCTTCCCGACCCTCCATCGGGGTTGTAAGAATGGAACCATCGCCTGGTTTGCTGTACAAAAGCGATGGATCCACGACCTCTGAGGAAGGTTTTCCTTCCTGGAGCTCCGGGTAATGACCATCGATCGGCTGGTGCGACATTTTACGCACGCTCTCGTCCGAACGTTGGGCATTTGCCCATTCAGGCTTCCCAAAGGCAATCAAGGCAAGGATGAACAGCAGGACATGGTTTCTCATTCGACTTGGCTTTGATCCACGAAATTCTTCATCGAGTGCCATGATTCCTCTTGCTCTCACGTTTCACCAAACTCATAGCTGGACATTTCCAACTGTCCGATGCAGGAATTTTAACTTCCAGTGGTGTTGAAATCATCCTGAACCGAAGACAATGCTGTACGTCCATCAATGGGATTACGGCAAAAACAGCAGAATGGTTAGGGATCACTCTATCCCCCAGCGAATATGCCTTGCTTCTTTCAACGTAAGGTGCTTAACCTGACCTTCGGAACCGCCTCCAACGAGGCATCCGTCTCCGGCCACCTGGAAATCCCACTCCTACCCTAAGATGGAAGGGTGCTGCGAACTGGCAGTGCGGGATGGACAGCCACAGAAAGATTCGCTGCTTCAGGGGGATCCAGGCTTGGTTCTTTTCCGGGATCCCCGGAAGTACCCGGAGGCGGAGAAGGGGCTTTACTACCACTTTGCGAGAACAGCTCTCGATCCCTTTTTCGCAATCCTCCTCTTCGACGACGAGCCGAAGAAGCAGAACCGCAAATCCAGTCCACCCATTTGTGGAATCCTTGCACTAGATCTCGAATGACTTCCCGATCTCGGGCAATATCAGCGTGGCTCCCTTTTTCCGGAAGGCCTCCTTTGCAGCGGCATGGTCGATGACGATGTAAGGGAAGGTGTCAAAATGGACGCCAACCACTTTTTCGCAACGAAGCATCTTGGCGGCTCTTGCACCGTCTTCGAAGCCCATGGTGTAGTTGTCACCGACGGGGAGCACCACAAAGTCAAATTCATGATGCTTGCCCCATAGCTTCATGTCCTGGGTCAGTGCGGTGTCACCTGCATAGTAGAAGGTTCCATCGACCGTATCGATGACGAAGCCTCCCGGATTTCCACCGTAAGCGCCGTCAGGAAAGCTGCTGCTGTGGATGGCATGGACGTATTTCACCGAACCGAAATCAAATTTCCATTGGCCACCGTGGTTCATGGCGTGTACCTTCGTGACACCTTGACCTTGAAGCCAGGTGATGATTTCATAATTGGAGATGCAGGTCGCCCCCGTCTGCTTGGCAATCACGAGGGCATCGCCCACATGATCGCCATGTGCATGCGTCACGAGGATGTAGTCCGCTGGGATGGTGTCCAGCTGGATGCCCGTTGCAAGCGGATTGCCGGAGATGAAGGGGTCGAAGAGAAGGGTTCGTCCACCTACCTCGATCGCGAAGCACGCGTGTCCGTAGTATTTGAAGATCATCTGAGGTACCTTATGAGTGAAAGAAGCTTGGTTCCCGGTCCCTTGAGTCTGGCAAGACTCGGATTCAGGGATGTAAAAATACCGATTTCTGCAAAATTCAAAAACAATCAAGGCCCTTGGAAAGTCATCCCTATATGAATTTCACCGTCATTTCTGGCACCAATCGGCCAGCCAGCCTGAGCCTGAAGGTATCAGGAATCATTCGGAACTTGTTGGCAGAGAGAGGCCTTCATTCTGAATTGATCGATCTTTGCCAGCTGCCGCAAGACATTGCGTTCTCGTACCTGGATACCGGGAATTCCTTGGGATTCGCGCCCTACCAAGCAATCGTGGACAAGAGTACCCACTTCGTCTTCGTAGCCCCCGAATACAATGGGAGCATCCCGGGGATCCTCAAGATATTCATCGATGCCTGTGATTATCCGGGAAGCTTCCGGGGAAAATCCGCTGCATTGATCGGAATCGCAGCGGGGAGGAATGGAAATCAGGCGGGCATCCATCATCTTCAGGAAATTCTGCAATACTTCGGAGTGAACGTGTACCCCGGGAAGATTCACCTGGGGCGTATCCGCCAGAGGTTGCTCCCAGAGGGCGGATTCTCAGACCAAGCAGACGAAGGGCAGCTACGCGAGGCAGTGGCGGGGTATCTAGGACACTCGGGGTACGGATCCTTGGGGAGCTATACCGATGTACATTCCCTAGAATTCAGGAATACATGATTTCTACACATCCCATCTCCGTCAAGGACGTACTGCATCCCTGACATTCAAGCCATCCCTCGGCATACAACCCTACAACTTCTAGCCTAGCAAGGCACCGTATGCCCTACCTTCCCACCATCGCGGCGTCCCATGCTGAGGAGTTTGCCATTTTTAGTATGGGCTGCCCATTTGATTCGCCCTCGGTGGAGTGATCTCCGGCCGGCAATCTCCCACGGACTTCCTAGGGTACGGGTTATGCTTCGGCCCTGATGGCCGTAGGTTCAGGGACAGAATGACGTTGATCAGACCGCGTACTCTGCCACTGGCGGACAGGTGCAGACGAGGTTGCGGTCGCCATAGCTGTTGTCGATCCTTGCCACCGAGGGCCAGAGCTTGTTGTGGGTGACATAGGAATAAGGGAAGGCTGCCTTCTGACGCGAGTAGGCATGGTTCCACGCATCGGCTGTCACCACTTGCATCGTATGCGGGGAATTCAGGAGGACATTGTCCTCCAGGCTTGCCCTTCCTTCCTCGATCTCACGGATCTCCTCGCGTATGCCCAGCATGGCTGCGATGAACTTGTCGAGTTCATGCTTGCTTTCACTTTCCGTTGGCTCGATCATGAGTGTCCCCGCGACCGGGAAGCTCACGGTGGGGGCATGGTAGCCATAGTCCATGAGGCGCTTGGCGACATCCCCTGCCTCGATGTGCGTGGCTTGCTTCCACTGGCGGAAGTCCATGATGAATTCATGGGCGACACGTCCGTTGGATCCCACATAGAGGATGGGGAATTCCTTTTCCAGCTGCGTTTTGAGGTAATTGGCGTTGAGGATGGCATACTTGGTGGCATTGGTCATGCCGTCCGGGCCGAGCATGCGGATGTAGCCATAGGAGATCAGGAGGATGAGGGCGGAGCCCCATGGCGCTGCGGACACCGCCGAAATGGCCTTCTCGCCGCCCGTTTCTTGGAATGCATGCCCCGGGAGGTAAGGTGCGAGCTTCTGGACCACGCAGATGGGCCCCATGCCGGGACCGCCGCCACCATGCGGGATCGCGAAGGTCTTGTGCAGGTTCAGGTGGCAGACGTCGGCACCGATGGAGGCGGGATTGGTGAGGCCCACCTGGGCATTCATGTTGGCGCCATCCATGTAAACGAGGCCGCCATGGTCGTGAATGAGCTGGCAAATCTCACGAATGCTCTCCTCGAAGACACCGTGGGTGGAAGGATAGGTGACCATGAGTCCTGCCAGCTGATCCCTGTGCTCGATGGCTTTCTGGCGGAGGGCTTCCACCTGGATGTTTCCCATGTCATCACATGGCGTCACGACCACCTCCATGCCGGCCATGACAGCACTGGCAGGATTGGTGCCATGTGCCGAGGCAGGAACCAGAACGATGTTCCGGTGCTTGTCACCCCGGTCGAGATGGTAGGCTCGTATGACCATGAGGCCGGCATATTCACCTTGTGCCCCCGAGTTTGGCTGGAGGGAAGTGGCTGCGAATCCCGTGATCTCGGCGAGGTACTTTTCGAGTTCTTGGACGATCTGCGCATAGCCCGCCGCTTGCCCGATTGGAGCGAAGGGGTGCATTCCCGCCCACTGGGGCCATGTCAAGGGAAGCAGCTCCGCCGCCGCATTCAGCTTCATCGTGCAGCTGCCGAGGGGGATCATGCTGGTGGTCAGAGACAGATCCCGGTTTTCCAGACGCTTGATGTAGCGCATCAGTTCGCTCTCGCTGTGGTAGCGGTGGAAGACTTCATGGGTCAGGAAGGTGCTCTCGCGTTCCAGATGCTCAGGGTAGATCAGGCGCAGATCTGCCACAGCCTCCTGCAGGTTGGTGGAGGGGCGGGTCATGTCTGCGGCGGCTGCGAAAGCCGCGAGGAGGCTGTGGACGTCGTCCGGGGAATGCGTTTCATCCAATGCAATGCTGACCTCTGAATCGTTGATGAACCGGAGATTGATGCGGCGGGATTCAGCCTCTGAACGGAGCCTGTCCGCCGATACGCCGCCTAGTTTCACATGGATGGTATCGAAAAAGAGCTTGTTCACCTGGGTGAAGCCGATCTTCTCCAGCTCACTTGCAGTGAGGCGAGCGAGTGCGTGTACCCGCATGGCAATGGCACGGAGGCCATCCGGGCCATGGTACACGGCATACATTCCGGCCATGATGGCCAGCAGGGCCTGTGCCGTACAGATGTTCGAGGTGGCTTTCTCCCGCTTGATGTGCTGCTCACGGGTCTGGAGCGCCATGCGGAGTGCGTTATTGCCCTG
>JBJOPY010000174.1:0-6468 GCA_046050405.1 Bacteroidota bacterium
GGAGCGGTGCGGGGGCGTATCGAATCGCATTTCTCCCGTGAACGCCAACGTGGCGATGTTATAGGCCCTGGGTACGGGAATCCAGCAGGAGTTCTCGTTGCACTTGAGATTGTTGCGCGAGAAGTTGATCCGCCAGTGGTCGATGCCTTCATTGAACCGGAGCGTCTGGAAGGGGATCGCCATCTCAGCCTCCCAGCGGTCGGGAAACTGTGTCACCTCGGAAAACCACTTGTTGTCCCAGCTCGTCGTGACACCGGACGAACCGCCGCCTTCGATGATGCCTTCCCGTTGCACACCCAATGGGGAGACGGTGAAGTTGAAGCCATTCGTCTTGTCGTCATAGGGATCGATGTAAACCCCGAAGGCATCCGTCACGGGATAGGAGAAGTCGCGCTTGAGGGATTGCACGATGTAGGTTCCGGCTTTGTCGTCCCAGCACACCGCACTGATGTACAGGAAATGGTCGCTGTACGTGACACGGACATCGGTGCGCGAGATCGCTGCTGCCGTATCGTAGGGGAACTGCTGCACGAAATCGGTCGCGACCTCCGCTGTTTTCCAGTCGGGCTCCTCTACCCTGCCATCGATGACGATTGGCGACGTGGCTTTGTGGACTTGCAGGGATTTGGAGGATGCGGCTGAGTCGGCCTGGCCGACCATCCATGCCGGATTGCAGAGTACAGCGGCGGCGAACAATGATGACAGCGATGCTTTCACGGAGGCAGCGAAATTAGCGCATGAGAGGCGATCAGGATTCTGGTTCCTTGCCGTAGGCCTTGGCGAGGAACGGGTGCAAGAACACCGAGAGGAGGATCACTGCCGCCCCGATGTAGAAGCCCAGGTTGAGCTCATTGCCATCCTCCAGGACAAAATAGGCAATCACCATCGTATAGACAGGCTCCAGGCTGATGGTGAGGTTTACGCTGAAGGCCGGGAGTATACGCAGGGCTCGGAGAGTGATCACGTAGGCAAACGACGTGCAGGCAAAGGCCAGGATCGCGAGGTAAAGCCAGTCCAATTTCACAGGCCAGAAGGCCATGCCGGGCGTGAATCCATAGTACAATGGAGCGGCAATGCTCAGGAGAAGGAATCCTGATCCCAGCTCTACCATGGTCATGGTAAGCGGATTGTACTTTCCGACAAGGTCTTTGTTCAGGATGCTGAAGATCGCCGCCACGGCGGCCGAGAATAACGCCACGAGGATCCCGGCAATCTGGAAGTCCGTGCTGCCAACCACCAGTGCGACCCCGGGCACGATCGCCGATCCCAGGAGCAGCTCGAACGCCCTGAACTTTCGCCGCCTGATGATCGGCTCCATCAAGGCTGTAAAGAATGTGGCGCTGGCCAGCATGGCCAGGGTCACAGAGGCATTCGTGAGGGCGATCGCGACAAAGAAAGTCACCCAATGGATCGCCACCAGGATTCCGACCCCCATCATTTTCGCCATGACCCTTTTATCGAGCCTTCGCATGTCCGGCAGCACGCCCGGCCAGAAGAGGAACGTGAGGACGGTGAGACCCATTCTCCACCAAACCAGGGTTGGCTTCGGGATGGAAATGAGGTCACCCAGGATGCCGGTCAAGCCATATAACAGGACTGCCGTATGAATCTGCAGGTAGGCGCGGGGACGTGGATCCATATTGGGCAGTGAATATAGCCGCGCATCCCGGATTATTCACCGAACCGCCGTGTTGTTTTCCTCCTGCAGGGACATCGTGAATCCTGGCAGTGCCTCCCGGGATTCATCGCGACGCATAGTAGGGACAGCAGCCCGCTTCTTCCATCTCCGGGAAGGCTTCGCATTGTGATGATTCCTGACTATTTTTGCAGCCTTGCTTTGGTTCTCAGTACCACTCGTACGTAACGTCTCATCTTGGTTTTCCCGAATGTCTCCCATCGTCTTTCACACTTTTTTCCTCCCGAATGGCCTCAAGGTTATTGTGCATGAGGACCACTCCATCGCCACGGCTGTCATCAACATCCTCTACCGCGTCGGGGCTCGTGACGAGTCTCCGGCGAAAACCGGGTTCGCCCACTTGTTTGAGCATTTGATGTTCGGGGGGAGCAAGCACATCCCCGACTACGACAAGCACCTTCAAATGGTAGGTGGCGAAAACAATGCCTTCACTACCAATGACATCACCAACTATTACCTGTCCTTGCCGTCAAACCAGATCGAGACGGGGTTCTGGCTGGAGAGTGACCGGATGCTGGAGCTTGATTTCTCACAAAAAAGCCTCGACATTCAGAAAAGTGTCGTGACCGAGGAGTTCAAGCAACGCTATCTGAACAAACCCTACGGTGATGCCCACTTGATTTTGCGCGGGTTGCACTTCACCACACACCCCTATCGCTGGCCGACCATCGGGAAGGAGATTTCACACATCGAGAAAGCAACCTTGGACGACGTCAAGGAATTCTTCTTCGGGTTCTACGCCCCGAACAATGCCACGGTGGTCGTCGCAGGAAATGTGACCGTCCCTCATGTGAGGGAGCTCGCGGAGAAATGGTTCGGGGACATCCCGCGCAGGGAGCTGCGCCTGAAACCCCTGCCCGTGGAGCCGCCACAGACGGAGGCACGGATGCAAACCGTCCATAGGGACGTGCCTTTTCCTGCAGTGTACAAAATGTACCATATCCCCGCCAAGAACGGGAGCGGTTACTTCGCGGCAGACATGCTTTCGGACATCCTCAGCAGTGGAAAGGCAGGGCACCTTTACCAACACATGGTCAAGGAAAAGCAGGTCGCCACATCCGTCCGTGCATTTTCCTGGGGTGCACATGACCCGGGGGCGCTCAGCATCGACGGAACGCTCGCCAAGGGAAAGACCGTGGAGGAATATGAATCAGCATTGCAGGAGGTGCTGGATGGCTTGCTCATCGTCAGCGAGGACGAAGTGCAACGTGTGAAGAACAGCATCGAGAGCCAATATGTCATGGACCGTGTCACACTCTTGAACAAGGCGATGAACCTGGCGATCTGCGATTCCCTCGGCGACCCCAACCTCGTCAACACTTCGTTGGATCAGTACCTTTCCTTGGAGCCTGCAGACCTTGTCAAAGCCACCCGGGCCTATCTGCGGCCCGAGAACTGTTCAACACTTTATTACCTTCCCTCGAATTTAAAAGCTCATGCCTGACCGTAGCCTGCCGCCATCCCCGGCGAAGCTGGAGAGAATCCTCTTTCCACAAGTACGCATCGCCCACCTTTCCAATGGCATCCCTGTCTATCTCCTTCCATTTGGAACCCAGGAAATCCTGGAGCTGAGCGCATTGTTTCCTGCCGGGAAGAGTTTCGAGACAGCGGCCTCGGTGGCAAGCTTCACCGCAAAGATGATCCAGGAGGGGACGCTGCACAGGAACAGCCTGGAATTTGCAAGGGCAGTCGATCGGTTCGGTGCCTTCATCCATGTGGATTCAGGCTACGAGGCCGCCTCCGTGGGGCTGACTTCCTTGGCGAAGCACATTCCATCCACCGTTCCACTCTGGGCGGAAATGATCATGGAGCCTGCCTTTCCTTCCGAAGAACTTGAAAAGCTGCGTGAACGCACGATGCAGCACCTTGATGTGGAGGAGCAGAAGACCAGCTACGTGGCACGCAGGGAGTTCAACAAACTCCTCTTCGGGGCGCATCACCCCTATGGTTCCTCCTCCGAAAAGCCCGACATCGCGGATATACGGCAGGAGCAGCTTCAAGAATTCCATGCAAGGTACTTCCATCCCTTGAATGCCACCGTGGTGGCGACCGGTAGATTTGATGAGCGGCAGCTTCTTCAATCGCTCGAATCCACCATCGGGCAGGCCCGCCAGGGCGACCCCGGCCAGAGGGTTTCCCTGGCGGGGGCACAGCAAGCCTGGGACGCTCCTGCGCCTGCAAACGGCTTGCACAGTTTTGCAAAACCAGAGGCCATGCAGGCAACGGTCAGGGTCGGGCATCTCGCATTTGCCAGGAGCCACCCCGATTACTATCCGATGCAGGTGGTGAATACCATCTTCGGGGGCTATTTCGGGTCGCGGCTCATGAACAACATCCGCGAGGAAAAAGGCTACACCTATGGAATCTCCTCCGCTTGGCTCGCCATGAAATACGACGGCCTATTTGTGATCCAGGCCGATGTCAGCAACGCGTACACCCATGACACCCTTTCCGAGATCAGGAAGGAAATGTCGCTGCTCATTGAAAGGGGGGTCACCCCCGAGGAGCTGGACCTGGTACGAAATTACACCCTCGGAAAATCTGCATCTGGCCGGGAAACGCCGTCACAGCTGCAAGGCTTGATCCAGAATGCGCTGGTCAATGACTTTGACTTCACGGAAATGGACCGCAGGTTCGATGTGGTGATGGCACTCACCCCCGGGGACATCCAGCGCCTTGCAGGTCAATACCTACGGCCGGACGATTTGCTGGAAGTCGTTTGCGGAAAGATTTAAGTCGGGCAACGAAGCCTTGCGGATGGGCTCCGAAAGGCCGTCAGTCTGCCGTCCATTTCAAGGTTTCCTCGCCCCATTCGGTCTTTCGCATCGACGTGGCGACCTGGCTGCGGAGGGTCTCCGTGGATGTGACGGCATCCACGCCGCCATCCAACAGGGATACATCCGTGGACACAAGTGTCGAGCCATCCATGTGATAGTAGTAATGGTAGTACTTGTCCTCTTGGTCTGGTTTCAAGTAGAAGAAATTCTTTCCCTCCACCGTCGTGACCCAGGCCTCAAATTTGTCCGTCTCCAAGGCATACATTTCCCCGCGTTCCAGTACCTCCACAGTATAACTGTTGTCTTGTCCCTTGTCAATTTTAACTCGCCTGACTTCACTGTCTTCGGAGGCACAGTGCCAGGTACCTAGCAAGGCCTTGTCGATTTTTTCCTTTCCAGGTTCACCCAGGGGGTACGACAATCCGACCGGGCAACCCATCATCAGAAGGATCACGACGGAGAAAATGATGGGTAGATAATGTTTAGCTTTCATGGGAATCTTCAAGGATGATACAAACGACCAACGAGGTGCTGCTAAAGGGAACAGCACCGAGATATCGACTATGGATAGGTGTAAAACCCGCGCCCGGCCTTGCGGCCGAAGTGACCTGCGTCCACCATTTGCTGCTGGATGCGGCTGGGACGGAACTTCTCATCATGGAAAAAGGCCTCATAGAGTGACTTGGTCACCTCATGGTTCGTTTCCACCCCGATCAAATCCATGAGTTTGAAGGGTCCCATCTTGAAACCGACGTTTTCCAATATGCGGTCAATGGTTTCGTGGTCTGAGACACGCTCTTCCAGTACTTTCAGGCTTTCCAGGTAGTAGTGGCGCGCCACGCGGTTCACGATGAACCCGGGCTCGTCCTGTGCATGGACGGGCACCTTTCCCATTTGGTGCGCCAGGGCAAAGATCGTGTCCCTCACCCAGGCCTCGGTCGCCGCCCCGGAAATCACCTCCACGAGCTTCATGACCGGTGCAGGGTTGAAAAAATGCATCCCGACCAGCCGCCCCGGGAGCCTCATCCCGGCCCCGATGCGCGTGATGGGAATCGTGCTCGTGTTGCTGGCAATGATGGCATCATCCGCATTGATCTCCTCGATCTCGCGGAGCACCTTTTGCTTCAGCTCCAGGCTCTCCCGGATGGCCTCCACGATCACGTCGGCCTTGAGGTCGCCGGGGTGGCGCGTCATGACGAGGTTGGACAGCACCTTCTGCTTCGCCGCCTCCTCCATCTTGCCCCGGCCGATGGAGTCATTCAGAAACTTTTCAAAATAGGCTCCAGCATCCTCAAGCACCTGATGATGAATGTCATACAAGGTCGTTCTGTAACCAGCCAAGGCTGCGGACAAGGCGATCCCCCGCCCCATGACACCGGCACCGGTCACGGCGATGTGCCGTACGTCTTGAATTGTTTTCATCTCAGTAGGGATTCAAGGCCTGGAACTGCTGCAAAAAGCGAAGGTCGTTCTGGGAGAAAATACGGAGGTCGTTGACCCCGTATGTCAGCATCGCGATCCGTTCGATACCCATCCCGAAGGCGTAGCCACTGTAAACGTTGGAATCTATGCCGCAGTTGTCCAGCACTGCGGGATCGACCATCCCGCAACCGAGGATTTCCACCCAGCCGGAATGTTTGCAGACATTGCAGCCGCCGCCGCCGCAGATCATGCAGGAGACGTCCATCTCTGCACTGATCTCCGTGAACGGGAAGAAGGACGGACGGAGCTTCACCTTGGTTTCAGAACCAAACATCTGCTTTGCGAAATAATCAAGCACCTGCACCATGTCCGGGAAGGAGACGTCTTGGTCCACATACAAGCCCTCCACCTGGTGGAAAAAAGCATGGGCGCGGGCGGACACCGTTTCGTTGCGGAAAACCTTTCCCGGGGCAAGGATGCGGATGGGCGGCCGCTGGTCCCGCATCACGCGGATTTGCACGTTGCTGGTATGGGTGCGGAGGAGCATGCCATGGCTGAGGAAGAAAGTGTCCT
>JBJOPY010000175.1:0-4878 GCA_046050405.1 Bacteroidota bacterium
TCGTGAGGAGACCAATCCCCCCGTCCTTTCTAGGGTTCCCCGAATCAGAAGATGATACAAGTCTTCGGCAGGCTAAGCCATCGGGGCAAACTCCGGATACAACCGCAATATCTCCTGTTCATTGGCGCGGCAGATGCCGCGCTCAGTGATGAGGCCCGTTACCAGGCGTGCAGGTGTCACATCAAATCCATAGTTCAGCGCAGGACTCGTCTCTGGCGTGAGCAGAATCTGCTCGTCCTGTCCAGCGGCCGTCTTGCCGTCCATCCATGTCACCTCCCTGGGATTCCTGACCTCGATCGGGATCTCCTTCACACCGTCCCGTATGTTCCAGTCGAAGGTCGTGCCGGGCAGGGCGACGTAGAACGGAACCTTGTTTTCCTTGGCGGCCAAGGCTTTGAGGTAGGTGCCGATCTTGTTCGCGACGTCGCCGGTGACGGTGGTGCGGTCGCTGCCCACCAGGCAAATGTCCACGAGGCCATGTTGCATCAGGTGGCCGCCGGCATTGTCTACGATCACCGTATGGGGTATGCCGTGCTGTCCGAGCTCGAATGCGGTGAGGCGTGCGCCTTGGTTGCGGGGGCGTGTCTCATCCACCCATACGTGGATGCGTATGCCTGCATCGTGCGCCTGGTACATGGGCGAGGTCGCCGTGCCATAATCCACACAGGCGAGCCATCCAGCATTGAAGTGAGTGAGGATGTTCACGGGGGCGCCGCCTTTCTTCTTGGAGATCGCCCGGATGGGTTCGAGGCCGTGGACGCCGATCATGCGGCAGGTCTCGGCTTCGTCATCTGCGAGCATGTGGGCATTGGAGAGGAGCCGCGCGGTCTTGTCCGCGTTGGAGCCGCCGCCCTCGAGGCAGAGGAGCTGCTGATCAATCGCCCACCCGAGGTTGACGGCTGTGGGACGGGTGGCCTTCAGCATCTCTGCCTTGGCCATGAGTTGGCGGTCGAAGTCCCGGGCATTGCCGATCCCGAGGGCGGCGAGGTAGAGGCCGTAGGCGGCGGTGATTCCGATGATCGGGGCTCCGCGGACATGCATTTCCTGGATCGAGATGGCGGTCTCGTCTGCGGTATGCAGGGCCTCCCAGACCAGGCGATGGGGCAGGTGCCGTTGGTCGATGACCCATACGGTGGCGGGATCGCCCTCGCGGATGGAGATGCTGCGGTGGTGGACACCGTCGATTTTCATGCCCTCAAACGAATGGTGAATCCATGGATGGCGCAAAGATAGCATTCGCCGGGGAGCCGCCAAGTCCGGGGCCATCCAAATACAAGCCCCTCCGAAGCCTACCGGCAGGGTTGGGCGGCTATCGCTCTCTTCTGAACCATCCAGCGATCCTTCGGACCATGCGCCGCTGCTTGTCCCGGAAATACCGGAACTTCCCGAAAATGAAGGCAAACCCGAGTAGCAGCACATTGTACAAGGGCAGCAAGGCCACGATCCACATCAGCCAATAGGCCAAGGAAAAGTGCTCCAGGCCGAGCCACTGCGCCAGCCATCCCCCGATCCTGGCCACACTGAGCCCGGTGCAGGAAAATACCAGCAATACCAGGATGACATGAACCGCCTGGTGGTCCTTCCAGCTTTTTTCGCTCATGAAGCAGTGGGTGTGGTGATTCTCTGCCGGGTACGTTTCAGGTCATTGAGCGCCTTCACCACCACAAAAGTCCAAGCTACCGCCGGCAATGCCAGCAGGCCGGTGACGGTTGCGCCCATCCCGGTGATCGCCGTCACCAGGGGAAACAGGAGCATCACCCCCAGGAAGATCCAGTTTGCCTTGACGGTTCGCTTCATCAAGTGCAGCTTGACCGGCAACAGGATTTCCAGCGTCCGGTCCAGGTACGCTGGCATTCCAGGCAGGTAATGATGGCTTTTCAGGAACCGGTAGGTTGTCCATGCCTTGTCCATCGGCTCGTATGGGTTGCCACCCGTACCCTGCGGAGACACCCATCCATCCAGAAGCGCCTCCATCCTCTCGACCATTGCGGAGATTTGTGCCAGCTCGTCCGCCTCCATGTTTGCATAAAGCCGTTGCTGGCACTGGGTACAGGCGAATCGTAGGCTGGATTGCGTCGAGTGGCAATTACTACAGTCCACTCTGAAGGATTTTATCCTACTCTTGGGGGATTTCATGGGCAATGATACCTCGGCAATTTAGCTTATTTTCAAAGTCATTCCAAGGTGGAAAGCTTCTCCGTCAACCAATCGCTCAGCTTCGTGGCCCCCTTCTGGTTCAGATGGCTCGGATCGAAGTGCAGCTTCGGGTTTCCCATCACCGAATCGGGCGGTGTCCATATCGGCCCCATCCGCTGAAAAAAATCCGTTTCCTGTGGGGACCGTGCAGCGCTCCCATAATCTGGAAGGTAGAGGAAGATGATTTTTGCCCCGTTACCGGCGCATATGGCATGCATGGCACGAAAATAGGATTTGGCGGCATAGACCCTGAGATCGTACAGCCAGCGGTGGAATCCAGTCGGAAGGGCCTGGCCCAGGCTCTTCTGGCGCTTGGCCTTGATTCGCGCCATCTCAGTGGAATCTGCAATCCCGTCATGGGCGACGACCATGAAGCTGTGCGCCTCGTCGGTGAGTATCTCGGGAAATTTCCGTTTGATCCCCAGCAGCTTTTCGCGCTGATATACCAGCCTGTTCCAGCACAGCATCAGGATGTCTGGAAGATAGTCGTCGTTTCCCCATGCTGGGGCACCCAGGGCGTCAGCAGCGCGTGCGAGGTCTGGAAAGTCGAAGTGGCTGTGGGTGGCCATCGCTGTGCTCACCTCCACCACCAGATAGCGGGGTCGCTTCCTTGCAAAAATATCCCTTGCGATCAGCCAATGCGTATTCTCACCCAGCCTGCAAACGCCGAAGTTGGCAATGTGCAACCGCTTGCCCCGCTCCACCAGCAGGCGATGTTCAAGCAGGGAATCATTGACATCGCACATGGTCTTGGAGGTGCCGACAAAGGCTACATCCACGGGTACCCGGGAATCAAACAACCTTCGGTGGATCCAGGTTCCCGTGCGGCAATCCTTCTGAACCATGCGGTAGGCATAGGCTCTGTCCGGCGTGTCCCACATGAGCCAAGTGAGCAATCCGACAAATGGAAGCCCAAAAACCAGGATATTTCGCAGGAACCTGCCCATCAGAATTGAAAATAGATGAACTGCTGCGGTGTACCGTAGGCCCCCAACACCAGCAACCAGCCGGCCAGGAGGTAATAGTAACCCCAGCGTGACCATCGTGGCAAACGCTGGAATCGGTCGTCCACCTTGGAAAAGTCAAAAAGTGCATCATTCAGGAAGAGAAAACCGATCAGGCCAGAAAAATAGAGCAATACCATCCCCGTGGGCCAGACCATGGAGTAATCGGCCTCCATGCCGTGAAACAACAGCGGCTTCCCAGTGAAGTTGCCGATCCCTGTCAGCATGTTTCCCAGCACATCGAGTCTCACGGATCGGAAGAAGACATAGCTTCCGAAGGCGACGGTCAGCGCCACTGGCTGAACGATCCACCTCGGCAGCCTCTCCGGCAGCTTCAAGGTTCGCTCAATCACGAACCAAAGCCCATGTACGGCACCCCATAGCACGAAGGTTACCGAAGCCCCATGCCACAGCCCAGATAGCAGGAAGACAATGAGAATGTTTGCCGCCTGGCGTTTCGGCCCCTGGCGATTGCCACCGAGGGTGACGTACACATAGTCGCGAAACCAAGATGTCAAGGAGATATGCCACCGCTGCCAGAAGTCTTGGAGGCTGCGGGCGAAATAGGGGCGCTTGAAGTTGTAGTTGAGTTCGAATCCCAGCAAGCGCGCACAACCCATGGCAATGTCGCTGTACCCGCTGAAGTCGCAATAGAGCTGAATCCCGAAGAATAACACCGCCAGGGCCACATCGACTGCCGCGCATGGCACCTTGCTCCCAAATACATATTCCACATAGGGTGCCAGCGCATCAGCGATGACGACTTTCTTGAATAGCCCCCATAGGAGCAGCCGCAATCCGACGACTGCCAATGGGTAACTGAACTTCCTGGGGGCCAGCATCTGTGGCAGCAGGTGCGAGGCCCGCTCGATGGGGCCTGCCACCAGCGGAGGAAAGAAACTCACGAAGGCAAAGAATGCCAGAGGATCCCGTGTCGGTTCCATCTTCAGGCGATAGACGTCGATGGTGTAGCTCAGGGTCTGGAAGGTGTAAAAGCTGATGCCGACGGGCAGCAGGATGTTCAGGATCGGGACATCTGCATGCAGGCCGATCGTGGCAAGGAGATTCTGAAAGCCCTCGGAAAAGAAGTCGAAGTACTTGAATGTCCCGAGCATTCCCAGGTTCATCACCAGGCTCACCATAAGCACCCCCGACCGGGTTCGCTTGTTTTCGATCCTTCCCAGCCTGACCCCCACCCAGAAATCCACGGCGGTGGCCGTGAACAGAAGGGCGAGAAACCGCCAATCCCACCACCCATAAAAGAAGTAACCGCTCAGGATGATCCATCCGTTCTGCAATCGCAAGCCATGCTTGAATCTGCCAATCCACCAGTAGATCCCGAAGACCAGCGGCAAGAAGATTGCAAATGCCAGGGAATTGAAGAGCATGGGCGAATATAGAAGGTTTGGAGTGAAGCCACCGCAATTCCCTGCTGCGGCCCCCGGACGATTGGAAGCCACTATAATGCTTAACTTGCCTCGCAAGATGCGTATCGCGGTACTCTCGGATCCAAACAATTTCCATACCCAGAAATGGGTCAGGGCGCTTGCCAAGGCGGGCGCGGAGGTGATCGTGATGAGCTACGATGCGTACGAGCAGCAGGAAATCCCGGCGATACGCCTGTCCCCGCCGATCGGTCGCAATGGCAGGTATAGTTACCTGGATTACTTGCACGGAG
>JBJOPY010000176.1:0-5184 GCA_046050405.1 Bacteroidota bacterium
AGGCGCCTCCATTTGCCCGTCGATGACCTTGCCGCGCCCCCGTGGCTGCTGCATCCCGGAACCCGGGACACCGGCGCCGTCCCGGAAAAGGCTGGCAAGCAGGCATCCAACCCGGGGAGGAAGGATTCCCCGCATGAATCCCGCACAGGGGTCATGCGGTGCCGGTGGCAGCCTGAGGCGGGGCTTCACGCTGCCTGACCTTCGTAAGGAAGGTATGGGCGTAGGCATTCCTGTCGTCGGACGGGTGGTACTCGCTATGGGTCACCCGCCAGTGCTTGCCGTCCGGGATCTCGAAACGGGTGTCCCCCTCGACGTCCGCATGAACGATCGTCAGGTAGAGGCGGTCAACGACCTCCATGGCCAATGCTTCCCCGTAAACCGAAGCCCCACCAATGACAAAGACCTCCGCTTCTCCGATGCATGCCTTCAGGGCATCCCCCAGACTGGAGACCACTTCGATTCCCATCGCCTGGAATTCAGCATTCCTGGAGACGACGATGTTCCGGCGATGGGGTAATGGCTTGCCGATGCTTTCATAGGTCTTCCGGCCCATGACCACGGTATGCCCCGTGGTGAGCCGCTTAAAATGGCCGAGATCGGACGGCAGCCTCCAGGGAAGCTGGTTGTCCCTGCCTATCACGCCATTCTCGGATACCGCCACCACCACTGAACAAATCATACTGCGATCGGTGCCTTGATCATCGGGTGGGGGTCGTACCCCACGAGTTCGAAGTCATCGTACTTGAAGTCAAAGATGGACCGGACATCGGGATTGAGCAGCATCCGCGGAAGGGGCCTTGGCTCCCGGGCCAGTTGCAGCCGCACCTGGTCGAAATGATTGGCGTAGATGTGGGCATCGCCGAAGGTATGGATGAATTCCCCCAAGCCCAGGCCGCAGACCTGGGCGACCATCATGGTGAGCAGCGCATAGCTCGCGATGTTGAAGGGCACACCCAGGAAAAGGTCTGCACTCCGCTGATAGAGCTGGCAGGAGAGCCTGCCCTCCGCCACGTAGAACTGGAACATGGCATGGCAGGGTGGCAAGGCCATCCGATCGAGATCGGCGACGTTCCAGGCGCTGACAATGTGCCGCCGGGAATCTGGATTGCGCTTGATTTGGTCGATCAATTGGGAGATTTGGTCGATCTTGCGGCCATCGGGGGCGGGCCAACTGCGCCATTGCACGCCATAGACGGGGCCGAGCTCCCCATGCTCATCCGCCCACTCGTCCCAGATCGTGACCTTGTGTTCATGCAGATACCGCAGGTTCGAGTCGCCCCTGAGAAACCAGAGCAATTCGTGAATGATGGCCCTGAGGTGTACCTTCTTCGTGGTGACCAAGGGGAAACCCTCGGCGAGATCGAAACGCATCTGGTAGCCGAAAACACTGCGCGTCCCGGTACCTGTGCGATCATCCTTGTCCACGCCCCTGTCCATCACATGGCGGAGCAAATCCAGATAAGTCTTCATGGGTGCATCAACAAAGCCTACAAAAATACCCCAAGTATTTTGCAAAACATCTTTTTCCACCAATCGCACCTGGCCGCCACATCTTTCGCGCTCAACGATCCCCTCCGCCCCCTTCTCCCACCCCAACCTCCGGATACCGTCCCCCCGGTTCTGCACTGAGAGTCCTTCGGAACTTCTCGATAATATGCGCTAATTTGGCCGAAAATTAGCGCAATGACAGCTTCGAAAAAACCAAGCGATTCGTTTGCCACGATGACCGAGCTCGTCTTCCCGAATGACACCAACATTCTCGGGAACCTCATGGGCGGCAAGCTCCTGCATTGGATGGATATCGTCTCGGCCATCTCCGCGAGCAAGCACTGCAACCGCATCTGCGTGACGGCATCGGTCGATTTCGTGGATTTCAGATCCCCCATCAAGCTTGCAGAAATCGTCTTGCTGGAGGCTTTCGTGACGCGGGCATTCCATACCTCGATGGAGGTGCGCATCGATGTATGGGCTGAAAACATGCAGCAGGTGGATGGCAAGCGCTTCTGCAACAGCGCCTACTACACCTTCGTCGCAGTGGACCAATCGGGGCGCCCGATACCGGTGATACCCGTGGAGCCTGTGACGGAAAAAGAAGTGAAATTCTACGAAGGCGCCCTTCGGCGCCGCGAGCTGCGCCTGGTGAGTGCGGGCAGAATGAAACCTGAGGAGGCCACGAATCTGAAGGAATTCTTCCACCGGGATTGAGATGACGCAAGAGGAACGTTCATTTCCTCCCAAGCGAAATTGTGGGAGCCTCCGGCAAAGACCTTCATCGTAAACGATACAATGCCTAAATTGGAATCCGATTTCTACCGATATCCATGATGATCTAGAAGCCGCTTACCCGCTCGCACCCAGCAATGACCCTCGCCGATCCCGCCATTGGGCCACCAGGCCGCAAGATCTTCCTCCTCATGAAGACTGCCCACCCGGGGGAGGCCCTCCATGCCAAGGCCCTAGCCCTCCCGATGGTTCTGCGAACCGAGCCCTGGAGCTCCCCGGGGCAGGCCTATGTACACCAGATCGTCTATGACGCCGCCGAATGAAGAGTGTTCGACATCTCCTGAAGGTCTTGCTGGGACTGGCCATCGGGCTGGGCTCCGGATGCAAAAACAAGCATGCACAAGTCCTGCTGGTCAATGGAGTCGTCCATACAATGGATGCAAAAGGCTCCATTCACCAGGCCATCGCGATCAGTGAAGGCAAGATCGTGGCCGTCGGGACCAACGACGCGCTGCAATTCTCCTACCATGCAGACACGATCATGGATTTGATGGGTGCCCACGTCTTTCCCGGCCTGATTGACGCCCACTGCCATTTCCACGGGTACGCCATGAACCTGAACCGGGCGCATCTCACGGGCACGACCTCCTGGCAGGAGGCCGTGGACCTGGTCACGGAAATGGCCCCGGACATCAGAGGGGAGTGGATACAAGGGTGGGGATGGGACCATACCCAATGGGACCAGCAGCAATTCCCGGACAACAAACTCCTCAATGAACGGTTTCCAGACCGGCCGGTCTTCCTGAAGCGTGTGGACGGACATGCCGCCATCGCCAATGCCCATGCGCTGAGGCTCGCAGGAATCAGCGCCCGCACCAAAGTCTCGGGCGGGCAAATCGTCCAGACGAATGGCCAAGCATCGGGCCTATTGCTCGACAACGCCATGCAGCTGGTCGAGGAAGTGATTCCCGCGCCCACCGCTGCGGAGACCGCCCAGTCGCTCATCGAGGCCGAGCAGCACCTCCTCGCGGTCGGCCTGACGACTGTGGATGATGCAGGGCTGGATCTGCCTACCATCAGATTGATGGATAGCCTTCAGCGCATCGGAAAGCTCAGGATACGTGTCTACGCCATGGCCAATCCGACCGCGGAGAATTTCGCCTACTTCGAATCCAAGGGGCCCTATTTCACGGGGAAGATGCATGTCTGCGCATTCAAGGTCTATGCAGACGGGGCGCTGGGTTCCCGGGGCGCGTGCCTCCTCCGACCCTACAAGGATGATCCCGGCAACCATGGGCACCTGCTCCGCAGCCCGGAAGCGCTCCGCGAAACTGCTGCCAAGATCAAGAAACTTGGATTCCAGATGGCAACCCATTGCATCGGGGACAGTGCCAATCGCCTGCTCCTGAGGATTTACGGTGAGATGCTGGGCGGAAGAAACGACGAAAGATGGCGCATAGAGCACTGTCAAGTGGTGGACACCAACGACTTCAGAAGGTTCCAGGAATTCTCCGTGTGGCCATCAATCCAGCCCATCCATGCCCTGTCAGACCGCAACTGGGCAGAAGACAGGCTCGGCAAGGAGCGCATGCAGGGAGCCTATGCCTACAAGACCCTGTACCTTCAGAACCACAAGCTTTGCCTCGGCAGTGACTTCCCTGTGGAGGACATCAATCCTCTGCTCGGATACCATGCCGCCGTGGCACGCGTGGACCTCGAAGGCAATCCTTACGGGGGATTTCACAAGGAACAGGCCCTCGAAAGGGATGCGGCACTGCGCGCAATGACGATCTGGGCCGCGGAAGCCAACCGCGAGGAGGCCTTCAAGGGAAGCATCGAAGAGGGGAAATTCGCGGATCTGGTCATCTTCGAGTCCGACCTTGCCACCCTGGCGGAAAACCAATTGCCCTATGCACGCGTCAGTTACACCCTCATCGACGGTAAAATTGTGTTCGCTGGTGCAAATTGATTAAGTTTGGTAGGCGTGGATGTCGCAGGCCTTTGCTGGGCAACCCCCTGGAAATTCAAGACGTAGAACTTGCAGAATAGCACCTCTGAGGCATGTTAAACATCAGACAACAGCTCAAGCTCAAGCAACTGATCTCACCGCAGCAGATCCAGTTCATCAAGCTTCTTCAAATCCCCACCGCCAACCTGGAGGCAAGGGTCAAGGAAGAATTGGAAATCAATCCCGCCCTGGACGAGGGGAAGCCAGAGCAGGAGAGCGAATCTGAGAAGGCAGGTGAATTCGAGGATTTTCGTCACAGCGCGAAGGGTGATCGTGTCTCCAGCGAATCCGAAGACCACGAATTCAACCTCGATGACTACCTGCAGCAGGATTCCTTCACTTACAAGGAGAAGCAGCTGTCGAGCAGTGACGACGACGATTCCTATGAGGTTCCCATCGTTCAAACGCAGAGTTTCTCGGAAAGCCTGAACGAGCAACTGGGGATGCTGGTCCTGACGGAACGCGAGCGGATGATCGCCGACCACCTCATCGGCAGCATCGACGAGGATGGCTACCTGCGCCGACCGATTCCCGCCATCGTCAATGACATGATGTTTCGCTACAACTTCCGCGCATCGTCAGACGAGGTGGAGTCTGTCCTGCGACAGATCCAGGGATTCGACCCGCCGGGTGTCGGGGCACGCGACCTTCAGGAATGCCTGCTCATCCAGCTGCGCAGGAAAGAGCCTACGCAGGAGAACCTGTGGGCCCTCAAGATCGTTCAGGAATACTTCGAGGAATTCTCCAAAAAGCACTTCAAACGCCTCCAAAGCATGCTCGGGATCGACGAGGAGCGCATGAAGGACGTCTATTCCCAGATCACGCACCTGAATCCGAAGCCAGGGGGCTCCCAATCCAACCCCAAGCACGAGTACATCATCCCTGACTTCCTGCTGACGGTGGAGAACGGCGAGATCGATGTCAGGCTCAATGGCCGCAATGCCCCCGAGCTC